>DASXNH010000248.1:0-28904 GCA_036495195.1 Candidatus Dormiibacterota bacterium | reverse complement strand
GATCGTGTTCCTCGGCATCCATCGCCTGCCCGGAGATGCGCTGTTCAATGAGCATCTGCACGGTGACGCCTACCAAAATCTCCTTCATCACTACAACCTCGACCAGCCGCTATGGGTCCAGTACAAGGACTTTGTGATCGGCGTGGTAACCCGGGGCGACCTCGGCGAGTCGCTGATCAACCGCGGCGTCAAGGTGACCCCGCTGGTCGTGCGGGAGCTCGGGGTAAGTGTTGAGGTTGGAGCCTTCGCCTTGGTGTTCACAATCGGGCTGGGCCTGCTCTTTGGAATCGTTGCGTCGGTGCGCCAGAACACCTGGGTCGACTACGTTCTCAGCGCGACGTCCGTGATCGGGTACAGCATGCCCAACTTCGTGATTGCAAGCTTCCTGATCCTGGTGTTCGGCGTCTGGCTTGAAAACTTCACCAACGGGGGGTTGTTCTACCAGTTGGGCGGGTGGCGTGGCGATATCGGCCAGCTGTGGTTGCCCGCATTCGCGCTGGGCTTCCCTTACGCCAGCATCGTCGCTCGACTGACCCGCGCGAGCATGCTCGAGGTCATCCGTCAGGATTACATCCGTACCGCGCGCGCCAAGGGCTTACGCGAGGAGGTGGTCGTGGTCCGCCACGCTTTACGGAACGCGCTGATCCCGGTGATCACGATTCTGGGCCCACTGGCGATCGGCATCATCACTGGCAGCGTCGTCATCGAGAACCTGTTCGGCATTCCGGGTCTCGGCAGGGAATTTGCCCAGAGCATCCTCAATCGGGACTACGCCATCGTTATCGGCGTGTTTACGATGTACGCGGCGATGGTTGGCGCTGCCAACCTGGGGGTGGATCTTCTGTACGTGGTCATCGATCCCAGGATTCGGTACTGATGGCGACTGCCGCTGTTGCCCGCCTCGAGGCTTCTGAGCCAGTTCAAGCGAGCCTATGGAGCGACGCGTGGCGGCGGCTGCGTCGCAACCGGCTTGCCCTCGCCGCCACGATCTACTTGCTGCTGTTGGTTGGTGTCGCGCTCCTTGCGCTCTTCTATACCCCGTATCGAATGTCAGCCATCGGTATCGCTCCGGACTACGCGCCACCGAGCTTGGCTCACTGGTTTGGTGCCGATAACCTGGGTCGGGACCAGCTCAGCCGGCTGATGATCGGGGCCCAAATCTCGCTCGTCGTTGGCGTAGGCACGCAGCTCCTGGTGGTCGCGGTCGGTGTGCCGATCGGGCTCCTGGCGGGCTACTACCGGGGATGGCTGGACTCTGTGGTGACCTTCATAATCAACGTCTTCTACGGGATCCCGGATCTGCTCGTGGCATTGATACTGGTCTTCCTGCTTGGCCCAAGCCTGACGAACATCATCATCGCCATAGTGGTGACACGCTGGATGGACATGGCTCGGCTGGTGCGAGGGCAGGCTCTTGCTTTGCGCGAACGCGAGTTCATCGAGGCTGGGCGAGCCAGCGGTGCCAGGCCGATCAAGATGTTGTTCGGGCACATCATGCCGAATGCGCTCGGTCCGATCATCGTGCAGGCGACCTTCGGCGTGCCGGCTGCAATTCTGTTCGAGGCATTCCTCAGCTTTCTCGGCGCCGGCGTGCAGCAGCCGACTCCCTCCTGGGGCTCAATGGCCAAAGACGGCGTGGACGCCATCCGCTTCGCGCCGCACATGGTCATCGTGCCTTCGATCGCGCTGTCCCTCACTTTGATGGCGTTCAACTTCCTTGGTGATGGGTTGCGCGACGCGCTCGACCCGCGGTCGAGACGCTAGGCCAGGCATGCCGACACCGATCCTGCAGGTGAAGGACCTGCGCACGGAATTCTTGACCGATGGGGGGATCGTGAAGGCCGTGGACGGCGTGACGTTCGATCTCTATCCAGGTGAGACTCTCGGCATAGTGGGAGAGTCGGGCAGCGGAAAATCTGTGACTGCGCTGTCTCTCCTGCGGTTGGTTCCCGACCCCGGCCGGGTGGTCGGAGGCAAGGTCTTATTCCGCAACGAGGACCTGCTGCAAATTACGGAAGACGACATCCGCGAGATCCGCGGCCGCGATATCGCAATGATCTTCCAGGATCCGCAGAGCTCGCTCAATCCCGTTCTGAGGACCGGGTTCCAGATCGATGAGGCGATGCTGGCGCACGGCACGCCAAAGGGAGCGGCCCGTGCCCGGACCATCGAGTTGCTGAAGAAGGTCCGCATCCCCGCCGCCGAGAGCCGGGTTAAGGATTTTCCTCACCAGCTCAGTGGCGGAATGCGCCAGCGCGCGATGATCGCCATGGGACTGGCCAACACGCCATCAATCCTCATCGCCGATGAGCCCACCACGGCCCTCGATGTCACGGTCCAGGCTCAGATCCTGGAGCTGCTGGCTGATCTGAATCGCGAGCTCGGCACCGCGATCGTGATGATCACCCACAACATGGGAGTGGTGGCAGGCCTCTGCACGCGGGTCATCGTCATGTACGCGGGACAGATCGTTGAAGAAGGACCGGTCGAGCAGATCTTCGACAGCCCTCAGCATCCCTACACGTGGTCGCTCCTAAGATCCATCCCGCGCGTCGACGCCCTTCGCCACGAGCGCCTGCGGTCGATCGAGGGCATCGCGCCCGACCTTCTGCATCCGCCTACCGGCTGCCGATTCCATCCACGTTGCCCGTTCCGGGTCGACAAATGCTTCACCGACGAGCCAGGTCTTGAAGAGCTTGCCCCAAATCAGAAAGCTGCGTGCTGGGTGACGATGGAGCGCGCCCGCCGGGAGATGGGCGCCGACGATCTGGTCGACATCCGGCCCGGTGCAGGTTCGGGCGTCCACCCCGGGGAGCTGAGGTGATGGCTGCGGCGCTCGGGGATCTGAGATCGTCGCCAAGCCCCGCCGGCGCCAGGCCGCTGATGCGCGTCGAGAGTGTGGTCAAGCATTTTCCGGCCGGGCTCGGTCAATCGGTCAAAGCCGTAGATGGCGTCAGCTTCGAGATTCGCGAGGGCGAGACGCTCGGTTTGGTGGGTGAATCGGGCTGCGGCAAGTCAACGCTGGCGCGACTGGTTACCCAACTGCTCCCCGTGACCTCCGGCAAGATCTTTTATGAAGGCGTCGAGCTCACGAAACTGCGTGGCGAGAAGCTGCGCCAGCAGCGGCGCCAGATGCAGATGATCTTCCAGGACCCGTTCGCGTCTCTGGATCCTCGCATGACCGTCGGCGACATCATCGCCGAGCCACTCGACAACTTCCGCGTGATGAAGGGCCGCGCGCGGGACTCACGTGTGCAGGAGCTGCTGCGCATCGTTGGGCTCAATCCCAACTTCAACAACCGCTATCCGCATGAGTTCTCCGGTGGTCAGCGGCAGAGGATTGGAATCGCGCGGGCGCTGGCCCTCAACCCGCGACTTGTCGTTTGCGATGAAGCCATATCCGCTCTTGATGTTTCGATCCAGGCCCAGATCGTCAACCTGCTCGAAGATCTGCAACGCGAGTTCAAGCTGACTTACCTCTTCATCGCTCATGACCTTTCGGTGGTCCGCCACATCAGCGATCGGGTGATGGTGATGTACCTCGGCAAGATCGTTGAGATTGCCGACAGCACTGAGACCTACACCAACCCGAAGCACCCCTACACGAAGGCGCTGCTGTCAGCGATCCCGGTGCCCGACCCACACGTGCAGCGCGGGCGGCGTCTGGTTGAACTGAGTGGCGAGATTCCATCGCCCCTGCACCCACCTTCGGGTTGCCGGTTCCACACGCGATGCCCAATCGCGCGGGTGCCAACACCCTGTGCGGAGACCGAGCCTCCGCTCGAGGAAAAGGCTCGCGACCACCTCGCGGCGTGCCACTTCTCGTCTGACGTTTGACAGCGCCCTGACCACTTCCCGCCGTGGCCGGCGAAGTGGCGCGTCCCAGCTGGTAGATAAACTTCGTCGGTGCACGCGCCAGATTGCGTCTACGACCTTCGCGCAGCACGCACGCGGGTGCTATGAGCCGGCGGGGCTGGGCGCTGTTCATCGCCATGTGCGTCATCTGGGGCATTCCGTACCTCCTCATCAAGGTGGCGGTCAGCGACATCAGCCCCGTGACCCTCGTCTTCTTTCGCACGATGCTCGGCGCGCTCATCGTCCTGCCCATCGCCCTGGGTCGCGGAAGCGTCGGCCCGGCGCTACGTCACTGGCGATGGGTCGTCCTTTATACGGTGGCAGAGGTCGCAATGCCATGGTTCCTCGTCAGCGATGCTGAGCGGCGGTTATCGAGCTCGCTGACGGCGTTGCTCATCGCCGCGACACCCTTTGTAGGCGTCGTGCTGGGATGGCTCACCAGAAGCGATGATCGCTTCGATGCGCGCCGATGGTTGGGACTCGTCGTCGGCTTCGTCGGCGTGGCGGTGCTGGTGGGCCTCAACGTCTCCGCCCGCGATCTCGGCGCCGTGGGTGAAATCGGACTGGTCGCGATCGGCTACGCGGTCGGGCCGCTGGTCATTGCGCGCAAGCTCACCCAGGCACCACCCATCGGAGTGGTGGCCATGTCACTTGTGCTCCCCGCCATCCTGTACGCGCCCCTAGGGCTCTCCAACCTGCCTGCCGCCTTCCCGCCGCCGCAGGTGCTGCTGTCGATCGGGGTGCTTGGCGTCGTCTGCACCGCCACCGCCTTCCTGTTGTTCTTCGCCCTCGTCGCCGAGGTCGGCCCGGTGCGAGCCACCGTGATCACCTATGTGAACCCGGCAGTCGCGCTGGCGCTTGGTGTGGTGCTGCTCGGCGAGCCGCTGACCATTGGTGCGGGTGTCGGCTTCGCTCTGATCCTCGCAGGACTTTTGCTGGCGACGACGCGACCCAGCCGAACGGTCACGCCGCCGGAGGGACCGTTGATCGAGGCTCGCTGAGAGCCCCTGAGCCGCCGACTCGACCCGGAGGATTCGTTGTACGCTCCGGGGCTGCAGCCCAATCGACCGACCCATGTGGGGGTGATATGAAGCGCATCGACGTCGACACCGCTGATCGAGCGATCCCAACCTGTGTCCGACCTCATGAAAGAAGCCATCGAAGCGGGCCAGCGGACCTGAGTGCGAACTCAAGCAGCGGGTAGCCGGAGTCTCATGCTGGTTTTACTCCCATGACCCAGTGGCTCATCACCCTGGTTTCGGCCTGGGGCTACATCGCGATCTTCGTGACGATGGTCGGGGAAAGCGCCGGCCTGCCCATCTCGAGCGAGGTCGTCGTCCCGCTTGGTGGGGCGCTGGCGTCGCTTGGCAAGCTTGGCCTGGGCGGCCCGTTCGTCGAGTTGGTCTGGGTCGTGCTCATATCCAGTCTGGCGAATCTGACCGGTTCACTGATCGCCTTCTACCTGACCCGCCGCTACGGCGAGGCGGTGGTGTTGAGCCGATTCGGCCGGTGGATGGGGCTGAGCAAGGGTCACCTGCGTCTCGCCAATCGGTTCTTCGATCGCTGGGGGCTGTGGGCCGTGTTTCTCGGACGCCTGCTCCCGATCGTCCGCACCTACATCTCGTTTCCCGCCGGGCTGTCGAAGATCGGCTACTTGAAATTCATCATCGTGTCTCTGCTCGGCGCGATTCCCTGGAACGCAGGCCTGGCCTATGCCGGGTACCTGGCCGGCCAGCACTGGGAGCAGGTGGCGACGAAGCTCTCTCCCTTTGCCATCCCCATCGCGATCGTCGTGTTCCTCATTCTCGCCGCGGCTTGGTACTTCGGCCGCCGGTTGGGAGAAGAGGAAGAGGAAAAGATGCAGGAGAAGGACAGCCCCGGACGCGTCTAGGGCGTTACTCCGGAGTCACCATCGCGATCGGCTCACCGGGCCTGACCGGGTCGCCCTCGTTCAGCAGCAGCTCCTCGACGGTGCCGCCGAACGGAGAGGGGATCTCGGCGTTGACCTTGTCGGTGAGCGCCTCCATCAAGGTCTCGCCTTGCTCGATGTGCTCGCCCTTCTTCTTGGTCCAGGCGCCGACGGTTATCTCCTCGGCGCCTTCGAGCTCCGGCATCAGCACCTCGCGAGCCTCGGTTTTGCCCACGGCGATATTTTCCTCCGTCAGGCCAGCGAGACCACGTCCAGCAGATCTTCTTCCCAGTAGTCGAGGCGACCTTCGGGCATGAACAGGACGCGGCCCGGCTGCAGGGCATGAACGAACTCCGGGTCGTGGCTCACGATGACCATGGTTCCCGGCCACGCCGCGAGGGCAACGGCCACGCCGGTTCGCGAGGGAGGATCCAGGTTGTTGGTGGGCTCGTCAAGCAGCAGCAGATTGTGCCGGCCGGCCACCAGCTGCGCCAGCGCGAGCTTGGTCTTCTCGCCGCCCGAGAGGGTGCCCGCATCTTGCCGGGCGATGTCGCCGGTGAGGCTGAAGGTGCCCAGCAGCGCACGAAGCAATCGCTCGTCGGCGTCTGACTGGTCACGCATGTGGGCGAGGACCGGCACGCCCGCGCGAATGCCCTCGTGCTCCTGCGCGTAGTACCCAAGCGACACTCCGTGGCCGAGCCGGAAGCTGCCGGCATTCGGCTCCGTCTTGCCCGCGAGGATGCGCAACAGGCTCGTCTTGCCGGCGCCGTTCAAGCCCATGACCAGAAGACGCTGCCCGCGCTCGACCTCGAAATTGACGTCGCGAAAGACGGTCGGGCCGCCATAACCCTTGGCCAGGCCCTCGACCGTCATCACGACGCGGCCGCTGTGGGGCGGGTCTGGAAACTTGACCTTGACCTTGCGCTCGCGCGTGGGCGCAGAGACCTGCTGCGCCTTCAGGCGGTCGACGCGCTTGAAGATCGATTTGGCCGTGCGAGCTCGCTTCTCGGTCTGGCGGCGCATCACCTCGGCGAGCAGGCTCAGCCGCTTGATCTCTGATTCCTGGCGGACAGCAAGCGATGTGAGGCGTTTCTCCTCCAGCTTTCGAGCTGCCTGGTACTGCGAGTAGGTTCCGCGGTACTCCCTCATCTTGCCGGCGTCCAGGTGGAGCACTCGCGTGATGGCCTCGTCGAGCAGGATGAGGTCGTGGCTCACCACGATGACCGAGCCTCGGTTGTTGCGCAGGAAGTCCATCAGCCATGCCTTGGCATCGCTGTCGAGGTGGTTGGTCGGCTCGTCGAGCAGCAGCAGATCCGCCTCGGCAAACAGGACGCGAGCCAGCTCGACGCGGCGGCGTTCGCCACCCGACAGCACCCCTAAGGCAAGGTCCACGCGGTCCGGCTTGAGACCGAGACCGGTGACGATTCGGCGGGCATCGGACTCGCCCGAATAGCCACCGTCCAGGCGATATTTCTCCTCCGCCTCCGAGAACCGCTCGACGTTGGCGATCGACGGATCCTTCTCCAGGCTCTTGTGCAGCTGCTCCAGTCGTATGGCCGCTTTGTCCAGGCCTCGTCCCGAAAGGATGTGGGCCAGCGCGGTCTGGTCCGACTCGGCCCGCGGACGTGGGTTCTGCGGAACGTATCCGAGAGTGCCACGTCGCAGCACCAGCCCCGCGGCGGGATCATCCTCGCCGGCCAGGACTTTCAGCAGGCTGGTCTTGCCGGCGCCGTTTCGGCCGACCAAACCCACCTTGTCGCCGGGGGCGACCGTGAAGTTGGCGTCCGAAAGGACGCGGCGCGCGGCGACGTCGATGGCGAGGTTACGGACCTGGAGCACGTTCGCAATTGTTACCTGCGCGGCCGGCCGGCGTTTGGTCAGTCATCAAATCGGCAGGAGGCCGTCAATGAAAAAGCTGTTGGTCGTCATTGCGATTGTTGCGGCGGCGGCCGCCTGCGGCGGGAGTGGAAACACCGCGACCGGCGCGATCCCCACTGGGGATGGCTCGAGCGGGCAGCCTCTCACCGGCGGGCCGGTACCTCAATCCGGTGGCGCTGGTGGAAGCATCGAGCAGGGCAATCCCGTCCCGAATGTCGTGCCCGCCGTCCAGGGTCCACAGGTGATCCGTACGGCTCGGCTGACGATCAAGGTGGGTTCGGGCCTTTTCGACCTGAAGCTCGCCGGCGTTCGCGCGCTGGTTCAGCTCCAGGGAGGATTCATCTCGGGCACTGACGCACAAGCGAATCCAGTCACCAATGAACAGATTCGTACCGGCGTCATCACCTTCATGGTGCCGGCATCCAAGTTCGACGACACCATCAACCAGCTCTCCACGCTGGGCACGGTTCAGAACGTCCACATCGGCGGCAACGACGTCAGCGCCCAATACGTGGACCTTCAGGCTCGGTTGGCGAACCAGGAGGCGCAGCGCAACGCCATGCTCGCCCTGCTCAAAAGGGCGAACTCGATCTCGGACATCATCGCGGTGCAGACGCAGATCGGCCAGATCACCGGCCAGATCGAGCAGCTGAAGGGCCAGATCCAGTACATCGAGCACAACACCACGTTCAGCACGGTGTCAGTCAGCCTGCTGGAATCCGGGGCTCCGCTCCAGACCACGCAGCGGGACACCTGGGGCTTCGCGACTTCCCTGAGCGATGCGGCGCACAACTTCGTCACCACCGTCAACTACCTCGTCACCGGTCTCGGCGCGGTCGGACCGATCCTCGTCCTGCTCGGGCTTGGTTACCTCCTGTGGCGCCGTTCAGGCCGCCCCGGCTGGCCAGTCGCCAAGCACGCCTGAGTCGACCCCTACCTTGGTGGCCCTCCTGGGTGCGAGCGGACCCCTCGCTCGCGTACCAGCCCGGGAGGGCCCGCCCTGGATCCCTACGACAGCCGGATCGGACACGCGGTCAAGTAACCTTCACCGGTAACGCCCGTGTACAGACTTGAGGCAGGTTTCCACGAATGAGCAGGTTGGTCGCGCTGGCCGCCACCGTGATGATGGCGACCGCCTGCGGCAGCGCCGACACGAGCTCGACGTCATCGCCTGCGACTTCGCCTTCGTCCAGTCCAGCTGCCATCACGCCGGCGACGACGCCTTCTCCGGCCGCCCTGGTGTTCCAGCTGAAAGGCGTGGCGCCGGCGACCTCGAGCGGCACGATCACCGTCACCACCACTCCGGGCACACTTACGGTCGAGCTGAAGATCACCGGCCTCCAGGCCTCCTCGATACACGTCTCGCACGTCCATGTCGGCACGTGCGCCGCTCGTGGCGGCATCTTGCGGGCGCTCAATCCCGTGATTGCGGACAGCCAGGGCGGCGCGGATACGAAGACCACCGTGAATCTGAAATATCCGCCTGCAAGCGGCCATCTATACGTCGTGGTCCACGTCGGCCCCGACATGGTGGGAACGAACTCCAGGTACCTTCTCTGCGGGAACTTGTTCAAGTAGGGACTTCATGACCACAGGCCCCGGGGGATCGCGAAGCGAGGACCAAGGGGAGGTGGGGGCGGGAGAGATTCTCGAGCTTCCTGCCGCGTCCAACAGCACAGCTATCGCCCTGGACGAGCTGGAGCTGGTTTACGCCTTCATCTATGCGCGCGTCGGCAACCGTCCCGACGCCGAAGACCTCACCCAGCAGGTGGCGCTGAAAGCCATCCCTCGGCTGCGCCAGGGAGCCCCGGCCAGCGCCATCAGGGGTTATCTGTTCGCCACTGCACGCTCCGTCCTGGGTGGCTTCTGGAGCACTCGGCTGGGGCTGAACGAGTCCGAGCTCCATGAGGACCTGGCGATGGCAATCCCTGCGGGTTCGCCCTCCGAGGAGCCGGCGGAACGGGCGCGCCGGGTCCTGGAAGGCCTGTCCGACAACTACCGGCGCGTGCTGGAGCTCCGTTTCCTCCACGGGTATTCACTGAAAGAGGTGGCGGCCGAGATGCGTTCAACGGTCGGTGCGGTAAAGGTGATGCAGCTGCGCGCGCTGCGGGCTGCGGCAAAGGTGCGACTCGATGGCTGAAGGGCCTGAGAACCGAGTCGAGAGAATCGTCAGCGAGCTCCTTCGCGGCCGGCGCCTGAGGCTGCGCGCGGGAGACGCGGACGAGAAGGAAGCGATCACGGCCGCGGCTCGACTTGTCGCTGCGGGTCAGGGCGTGCAGCGCATGCATCCGGCCTTCCGCAAGCGCATGGCCCAGTCCCTGGAAACTGCTCCGGGCGGCGGATGGCTCACGCGGCGGGCCGCCCTCGTCGCCGGGTTGGGCGTGGCGAGCGGGGCCGTCATCGGTGGCCTGTTGGGGAGGGCGACGGAGCCGAGCTCCCCGGCCTATGTCGCTCCTGGCGCTCGCCTCGTCAAGCCGATCACGGGTCGCTGGGTGGATGTGGGAGCGCTGGGCGACCTGGTCGACGGACAGGCCAAGCGGGTGACCGCCGGCGCGGTTGGCGCGTTTCTGTTCCGTCGTGGCGAGACGGTGAAGGCAGTGTCTTCGATCTGCTCCGACCTTCCCTGCGAGCTGTCGTGGAACGGCGGCAACGGAGTGCTGGATTGTCCTTGCCATCCAGCCTCGTTCAAGCCGGACGGGACGCCTGCCAACAAGGCTTACGCCTTGCCCTCGCTGGACCTGGTGAGCGTCCGGGTCACTGATGCCGGGAGGGTGGAGGTACTCGGGACGTGACGGTTCGGGAGCACCGGCTGCGCCAACTGGCCCTCGACCGCTGTCTGCAACTGCTGGAAGAGGCCCAGGTGACTGGGCGGTCTCGGGTCGATGGTCCACTCGGCAGCTTGCTGCGCAACCACCTCGAGCGGGCCGGCGTGGTCGCCGATCACCGGCTGGAGGGGAGGCGGATCGACCGGGTCCTCGATGACATCTTTTCGCTGCAGGCGCGGCTGCTTGGCCAGAGTCCCGAGGATCGTCGCCAGCGCACGGGCGCCTAGCCGGCCGCCAGTCGGTTCCGGTTCGATTTTCGTACGCCGCTATGATTGGCAGCCGTTGTGACGACAAGCTTTAGCAGCTCGCCCTCATTTCTCATGACCTCGGAATCGGTGACTGAAGGTCACCCCGACAAAGTTTGCGATCAGGTCTCGGACGCTGTTCTCGACGGCATGCTGACCCAGGACCCCGACGCGCGCGTCGCCTGCGAGACGGCGATCACCAAGGGCCTCTGCGTGGTGATCGGAGAGGTGACCACCCATGCCGAGCTCGACATCCAACGCACGATCCGCGACACGATCCGCGACATCGGATACAACTCGGAGGAGATCGGTTTCGACGCGGACCACGCGCTGATTCAGGTTTATCTCAAGGAGCAGTCGCCGGATATCGCCGCGAGCGTCAACCATTCTCTGGAGGAACGGTCGGGCACGCTCGAGGACGACGCGTTCGAGCTGCAGGGTGCCGGGGACCAGGGCATGATGATCGGCTTCGCGTGTCGCGAGACGCCTGAGCTGATGCCTTTGACCATCTCGCTTGCCCACCGCCTGGCGAGGCGGCTCTCCCAGACGCGAAAGGACGGCAGCCTTCCTTTTCTGAGGCCGGACGGCAAGACCCAGGTGACCGTCGAATATGATCGGGGGGTTCCCAAGCGAATCGAGGCGATCGTCGTCTCCACCCATCACGCGCCAGGCGTCAGCCAGAAGGAGATCGCCGACGGCGTTCATTCGCTGGTGATCGACCCGGTGCTCAAGGGTCTCGTGGTCGACAGGAACACCAAGGTCATGGTGAACCCAAGCGGTCAGTTCATTCTCGGAGGGCCGGCCGCGGACGCCGGTCTCACTGGGCGCAAGATCATCGTCGACACATATGGCGGTGTGGCTCGACATGGCGGCGGGGCTTTCAGCGGCAAGGATCCCAGCAAGGTCGATCGCTCTGCCGCTTACGCCGCGCGGCACGTGGCCAAGAACATCGTCGCGGCAGGCTTCGCGGACCGCTGCGAGGTACAGGTGTCGTACGCGATCGGACGGGCGCACCCGACGTCGATTGCGGTGGAGACGTTTGGCACGTCGACGCTGTCGGAAGACGATCTGCTCAAGCTCGTGAGCAGGCATTTTGACCTGCGGCCCGGTGCGATCATCGCGAACATGAAGCTGAAGCGACCGATCTATCAGCCCACGGCCGCCTACGGCCATTTCGGGCGCGACGACCTCGGGGTTGCCTGGGAGATGACCGACAGAGCCGAGGCGATGCGGGCAGACGCTCCGGCGCGAACGCGAGCCCACACCTGATCGACACGGTTTCGCGTGACAGGCGTCGATGAGCTCTGCTGATCGGTCCTGTGGCTGAGGCCCTCGCGCTTCGAGTTCATGACACCTTGTCACAGCGCAAGGTTCGGTTGCGTCCGTCGACCAGGCGCGGCAAGCAGCACCTGAGCCTCTATGTGTGCGGCGTCACGCCGTACGACTCGGGTCACATGGGACATGCGTTCACCTTCTGCATGTTCGACATCCTCGTGCGATTCGCGGAGGCGAAGGGGGTACGTGTGAGCTACACGCAGAACGTCACCGACGTCGACGATCCGCTGTTCGAGCGTGCGAGGCGCGACGGAGTCGATTGGAGGTGGCTGGCCGAGCGCGAGACCAAGGTGCATATTCGCGACATGACGGCCCTCGGGTGGCGGCCGCCCGACTTCATGCCCAAGGTTTCGGAGGAGATCGATAACATCCTCGCCGCAGCCTCAAAGCTGAACCGCACCAAGCACGCATATCAGACCGACGCGCTGTATTTCGACGTCAGTACCTACAGGCGATTTGGAGGGCTGTCGCACCGCAGCCGCCAGTCGATGCTGCGCAAGTTGCGCGACGAGGGCATGTTGGGAACGGTTGGGCCCAACGCCAAGCGAGATGCCCTCGACTTTCCGCTGTGGCGCCGCTCACGGCCCGATGAGCCGGCGTGGCCGTCCGCGTTCGGGCCCGGGCGGCCGGGCTGGCATATCGAGTGCTCGGCGATGGCCATGCGCTACCTCGGGAAGCAGATCGACATTCACGGGGGCGGGCGCGATCTGGCGTTCAGCCATCACGAGGCGGAACGTGCCCAGTCCGAGTCCTTAACCGGCAAGGTTCCCTTCGCCCGGGCCTGGATGCACACTGGGATGGTCCGGTACGAAGGCCGGAAGATGAGCAAGTCGCTGGGGAACCTGGTGCACGTGAGCCAGGCGCTGCAGCGAGCGCCCGCGGCCGCGGTGCGCCTCTATCTGGCTTCGCATCGTTATGGGCGCGACTGGGATTTCAGCTGGTCGGGGTTGGCGCGGGCCGCCCGGCTGATCGACCGCGTGCGCGCCCTTCTGGCGGAGGAGGCTCGGGGGGCGGGCGAGCGTCCATCCGCGGTGGTGGTGGTGGGGGCGGGCCCAGCGGTCCGTGTGCCGGCAGGGGCCGGTAAGGTGCTCGTCCGGCAGTTTAACGCTGCCCTCGGCGACGATCTCGACACACCCCGGGCGATACGGGTACTCAGGCGCGCCGTGCGCGAGGGCGATGCGGCCGCGGCGAGGTGGATGCTATCGATTCTTGTCGGCAGCGCCTCTCTGACCTAGGTCGCTACCTCCAGGGGCGCGCCGCAGTTGGGACACTCCATCCCCGCGTCGACTTGAACCAGCGTCTCGCACACCGGGCATAGGATGTCGGCCTGGGTTGAAGGCTCCTCTGCCGCGGCTTCGGCGTCCATATCCGCCTGAACCTCGCTCAGGTCCACAGCCGGCGAGCCGCAGTTGAGGCACATGTATCCGGGCTGCGCGATCCGATGATCCTGGTAGGCGCCGCCGGAGTCGATCTCGACCTCCGCGAAAAGCGCGCGAAACAGGCGGCCGCCGCAGCGGCGTGAGCACACGAGAAGCATCACTGCAGCTTACGGAACGTCGCGATCAGGCGATCCGGCGCCGCAGCGTCCCAATGCCCGCGAAGATGACCAGCACGCAGAACCCGGCGACAACGCCTGCGTCAAGCTGCAATGCGGGCCACGTCAGGTCTGCGCCCTTGAGCATCACATCTCGCAGGCCGTTGACCGCGTAGGTAAGGGGCAGCACATCCGAGATGAACTGCAGCGGCGTCGGCTCTGTCGAAATGGGGAAGAGGATTCCGGAGAGCAGCACCTGCGGAACAATCACGAGTGGAATGAACTGCACGGCCTGGAACTCGGTGCGCGCGAACATGCTCAAGAAGATGCCGAGGTTGACGGCGCTGATCGCCATCAGCACCTCGAATCCAAAGATCAGCAACACGTTGCCCTGGTTGTGAACCTTGAGCACGAACAGCGAAAAGATCAGCACCTCCACGGCTTGAACAAGGGCAAGGATGGTGAAGCCAAGCATGTAGCCGACGACGATTTCGCCCCGCCGCAGCGGGCTTGCCATCAGCCGCTCGAGAGTTCCTTGGGAGCGCTCACGCAGGAATGAAACGATGGTGACCACGAACACCAGGAAAAAGAGGATCAAACCGATGAAGGCGGCGCCGAAGTAGTCGAGCTGGTCGAGACCTGGGCCGCCGTACAGATAGCTGATCCTGGGTTGGAAGCGAATGGTCGACGAGGCGATGGACGCAAGCGCGTCCTGCATCGCCTGCAGCACAGGAGCCTGCGCTCCGGGTTGCGATCCCTCGAGGTGGACCTCAGGCGCGATCGTGCCCTGCCGTGCGAGCTGACTGAAGTCGGGCGGAAAAACTATGTAAGCGACCAGCGATCCGTCTTTGAGCTTGGCATCGCCATCGGCGGGGTTGATGGTGACGGCGTGGATCTTGCTCGACTTTTCCAAACTGCTCGCGATGGTGGCCCCGGCCGGTCCCAGGTCCTCGTTGGCGATGCCGACAGCAGGTGCTGAGGCTCCACCTCGGATCAGGTAACCAAGCAGAGCGAGAATCACCAGCGGAGCGACAAACAGCAGAGCCAGCGTCCGCCGGTCGTGACGGAATTGCTGAAGCAGGCGACGGGTGATGGCAGCGACTCGGTGGCCGCTCACTCCGACGCCCTCCCGGAGAGCTTGAGGAACGCTTCCTCGAGGTTGTTGGTGCCGGCGGCGGCGCGCACCTCGTTGGGCGTTCCTTCGCCGAGCAGCTTGCCAAACCGGATAAGGCCAAGTCGCTGACAACGCTCGGCTTCGTCCATGACGTGGCTGGATACGAGAATCGTCGTTCCGGCGGCCGCCATCTCGCGGAAGTGCTCCCAGAACTGCACGCGGAGCTGGGGATCCACGCCAACCGTGGGTTCGTCGAGAAGCAGAAGGCGGGGGCGGTGCACCAGCGCGCACGCCAGCGAGCATCGCTGGCGCATGCCTCCGCTGAGCGTCGCGACGATCGACTTGCGTCGCTGGTCGAGCTCCACCACTTTCAGCGCCTCGTCGACATTGCCGTCAGCCCCGCTGATGGCGGCGAAGAAACGGAGGTTTTCCTCCACCGACAGATCCGGATACAGGGCAGCTGCCTGTGTCATGTAACCGACGCTGCCAAGAATGTCCAGGTTGGGCATCCGGCGACCCAGCACAGTCACCGCGCCGGAGTCCGGAGCGACCAGCCCGACGATGGCGCGGATGAGCGTGGTCTTGCCCGCGCCGTTGGGACCGAGCAGGCCATAGATCTCGCCCGTTCTCACACGCAGCGTGACGCCGTCGAGCGCCCGCATCGTCCCGAACGACTTGACGACGTTGTCGACATCAACCGCGTATGCCTCGCTCATCCCGCCTCCTCCTCATCCGGCCGCATGGAACGCAGCCAGCCCTCGGCCAGCTCCGTCACCGCCTCCTCACCGTCGATGTCGACGCCGATCACTCGCTCGACCAAGGGCCTCGTCAGCACGTGAAAGAAGATCGGACCGACGAACGATTGCAGCGCTAGCAACGGGGACATCGGGCGCAAGCGGCCTGAGATCATCTGGGTCATCACGTAGGCGCCGACAGATCCGATGATCGTCTGCATCGCCTCTCGCGCCGACTCTTCGGCATCGGGTGCGAGTGAGCTCACCTCGAAGAACACGGCGCGGAGCAGGCCGATGCGCGGTTCGCCCGACCCATGGACAGTGCGGTAGACGGTGCGTGCAATTTCCGGCATGAGCACCTCTGGCGGCTCGTCCTTCATCTCAACGGCAAGGCGGCTGACGGGTTCCAGGGGCGAATAGGCCCGGATCAGGCTCGTGAACAGGGCAGGTTTGCCGGGGAACAGCCGATACAGGGTTGCCCGCGACACGCCGGCGCGAGCCGCCAGGTCGTCCATCGACAGGGCGGCGAGCCCGTGCTCGCCGACGAGTGTGACGGCTGACTCGAGGATTCGTTCTCCGGCGCCCGGCTCTGGTTGCACGGCCAAGGCGTCGAGCAGCGCGCCCCGGGACTCGAAGGCGCGGTAGAAGCTGGTTCGAGAAACCCCCGCCGCTTCGGCGAATTGCGCCACGGTTGGTCTTTCTCCCGTGGCCAGCACGCCGGTCGCCTTCCTGAGGATGCGATCCCGAGTTCGCGTCGCCACCGATACGACACTAGACGAGACGTCGCGTCTCGTCAAGTAGCGATTCTTGACGAGGTGAGTTACAGAACCGCCGCCGGTCGTCTAGGTTCGGTGGGCGATGAAGCGGAACCTTGTGCTGGCTCTCGCCCTGGTGGCGCTGGCCGCCTGCAGTCCAACTTTCGCGAACGCGCCGCCCAACCGCCCGCCAGCCGGCCTCGGCCGGGCCGACGCCGAGCAGCTGATATTGCGGGCTGACGACCTCAGGCGGCGAGCATTTGAGCTCCCAGGCACGTCCGCGTTGTCTGAAGCATTCGGCGGCCCGGCGCTAACCAGGCTTCAGGCGCAATCCGACAGCTTCCGCCTTCGGGGTCTGCGCATGGAGGAGCGCGACTCGACTCGCAGCCTCGTCTATTGGAGCTCGATTTCGCTCGAGGGCGTGCTTCAGATCGCTGCCGAACGCCGGATGGCGCCGAATCCGCAAACCCAACGATGGACCGAAACCCTCCGCCAGTGGTGGGTGCGTGTGGCCAGGGTGGGCGACACCTGGTTGGTGGTCGACGAGGGAGAGCTCCCGCCAGACCGATGGCGGCAGGACACGTCGTCGGCCTAGCCGCCACCCCTCAACGCCGGGGAGCGCTGACGCTCGGCGAGCTGTCGATCCCACGGACCGAACTCTCGCAAACGAGCCCATCGTCCCCTCTCGTCCTCCAGCGGGGCCTCCGCTGGCGTTCGCGACGTCAACTATGCGTCGAAGGTAGCGGGCCAGACGGAGCGCACCCCCTCAGGGTCCGTCTGGGCTGCCATCGCAGTGGCAGCCACGATCTCGGCAAAGAGCACTGTCACGACCTTGCGCCGCTCGCGCCCGACGCGATTCGAGGTCGGCGTTAACCGGCAGGGTTCCATCTGAGGCTGGGGATTCTTAACGTGAGTCGACATGAAACGCATCGGCGCGGCGGTCGCCGCATTGATCCTGGGGCTTCATCCGACCCCCGTTGCCGCCGCATCAGCGTGGGGAAGTGCCACCTACGGCGATCCACCGGGGTGGTGCACCAACTTCTCGGACATGTGGGTCGCCACAGTGGTCACCAACGACCCGCACGTCGGCACCAACCCCGAGCAGAACACCTTCTATGGCTTTCACCCCAACCCCGGTTACGACGATTGGTATGGATACTTCTATGGCGATTTCAGGGGATCCGCCGGCGACGCCTCGGGTTGGGTGAAGCTCCTTCACGAGAACTATCCCGACCACTATCACTGGAACTTCGCTACCAACGGCTGGTCGGTCCATGGGCATGCAAAGGAATACATCGCCTATTACAACTGGACCTTTGGCGGGCAATGCGGGAGTGGCGCGTACGCGAACGGGTCGCCCCCACCGTTCATGGCCGATCAGTACGGCTATCCGGTCGTCGACATCTACGTGGACGCCCGCCCGCCATATGCTCCCGAGCCGCGGGTCAGCGATATGTCGACTTCTTCAGTGTCGTTCACATGGGATCCGGTCAGCGACCAGGGCGATGGGGCGGGCAAGGACTACTTCGCTTCGGGCATGGGCCATTACTCGTCGTGGCTGACGCTCGGCAGCTCGCGGAATCGTCTGCACCAGGCCTCGACATCCGCTCCGCGGACGCTCGTTCAATCGAACATGAAAGCGGGGGAGACGGCCTGCGCCCACGTCATCGCGCTGGACAAGCTGCTCAACGCCACCAATGAGCGAGTCGCATGCGCCGGGCCTTTGGCACCCCCGCCAATGCCGGACTGGAGCGCGGAGGTGGGCCAGATCGTGGCAAATCCCACTGCGCCAGGCCTGGTCGGCCTAGATTCGCTGTTCTGGCTTCGTCCAACGCCTCAGACCGTGACCGTCCACGAGACCTATGGAGGAGTCGCATACGCGGTGACCGCGGTCCCAACCGGCTCCGCCTGGGATTTCGGCGATGGCGGCGGCGCCACCTTTCTGGACCAGTCGGGCTTCGGACGCCCCTACCCGCAGGCATCGGCGGTCACTCACGTCTACCAGGCCCATGCTCAAGCCGGTTATCTGGTGAAGTCGGCGGTGAGCTATTCGGTCAGCTGGACCGCATCGATTAACGGCCGCACGGCCGGCCCGTACCCGCTGGGCACCGTCACCGTCGACGCGCAGCCGCTTCTTTATCCTGTCGAGCAGGCTCAGCCAGAGCTGATATCAGGCGGTCAGGTCGCCGACCAACCGCTCATGCCGGCGACAGCGACGGCGACAACAGGTCCGCCCGGCATCGTTGCTCGGTATTGGGAATAGCGTGTCGCGAGCAGGCGAAGTGCCCTCTGCACCTCGGCTGCGTCCGCCACGATTCGCGCCGCACCGTCAAGCCGGACCCACCAGAGCCTGTCCCAGTCGTCCTCGTAGTGGTCGATGAGGATCGAGACCGCAGGATTCGCAGCAATGTTTCGCAGGCGCTTGAGGTTGGTGGTTTGCTTGGGCTTCGAGTCAACTGCGAAGTAGAGGGTCTGGTCCTCGACGGCGAAGCAGATCGGCACGATGTGAGGCCTCCCGTTTTCACCGGCGGTCGCCAGCCGGGCCACGGACGCAGACTCGACACGCCGCCTCATTTCATCTCGGTCCATCAGCGCAGTTTGCGACTATCGTTGCCGGGTGAGGCGCGTCTCCGCCATGCTCGGCATTGGCGCGCCGGTCGTGTCGGTGCCCGTCGTCCTCGTCGGCGGCCTCCTGACGCCGGGATACGATCCGGCGCAGCGGACGATCAGCCGCCTCGCCGAGCCAGGGCTCCCAGCCGCCCTCGCCATCGGAATCGCGATCCTTGCAGTCGGGCTGGCGCTCCTCGGACTTGCGGCGGCATTGGGGCCCCGGGCAATGGCCGGCCGCACTCTGCTGGCGATCGCGGGTGCATCATTGGTGGTCGCCGCGCTGGTGCCTCTCAACGCCGCCTCACAGCAAGCCTCGACCGTCCACCGAAGCGCAACCGCTGTCGCGGTGCTGGCGCTGGTGGCTGCCCCACTCGCTTTCGCGCCATCGCTGCGCCGGCGCAACGGATGGCGTGGCTATGGTCGCCTGTCGTTCTGGGTGGGTGTCGCGGCCGTGGGAATGCTGCTGCTCGGGCTCGTATTGCTCCCGACCACATTCGCGGTCGGCGCCTGGGAGCGCAGCTTGCTTGCCATGCCGCTGGCCTGGACAGCCCTCATATCGGCCCGCCTTCTCCGCTCCACGAGCACTGAACCTAAATTCGCATCGGCGACAGAGAACGTCAGCTCGCCAACGGCGGTCTCGGCGCAGGAGAGGATGAACGCGCCGGCCGCGATCGTGAGCAGCAGCCTGTCGTAGTGGCCGGTGATCAAGGTGATCACCGCGAACGCGTACAGCAACCCGCCCGCGAGTCTCGACGAGTGGAGGCGCAGGTTGGGCAGCCTGCGAAATTTGAGGAGGCCGATTGCAACTGCGACCAGGTAGACCACGAGCGCGGTGACCATCAGCGCTGCGTTCTCCCCGGCGACCTCAGGATGCAGCAGTCCGGTCCAGGCGACGGCCGAAAGAAGCACCAGCGTGTCCGCTGTCAGGTCGAGGCGCGCGCCCGCGGGCGATACCTCTCCGAGCCGGCGCGCCACCAGCCCGTCCAGAAAATCGGTGACTCCGGCCGCAATGAGGCCGGCGCCCACGACTGGAGCGTCGCCGGCAAGGGCGTACACCCAGATGACCGGCAGCAGGAGGATGCGGAGCCAGGTGATGTCATCGGCGATCCGCCACCGCCTTTTTCCCATAAGCGAAGTCTGCTGTTCGGAGGCTATGGTTGACCCGTGCAAAGGCTACGGACCTACACCGTCGAGGAGGCGAACAGCGAGCTGCCACGTGTGCGCAGGATCGTCTCCCAGATTGCTGAGCTCTCCGCGCTCCTGCCGGAGCTCGAGGACCAGGCGCGAATATCGCAATACGAATCGAAGCGACCCGGGGCCGGCCCAGAGCACCAGGAGCGCCAGCAGCAGGCGCGCGATGCGGTCCGTGGCGCCGAGATGGAGCTGCTCAAGGCGGTCGCCAACCTGAATGGAATGGGGATCCAGCTCAAAGGCCCCCTCGAGGGTCTGATCGATTTCCCCTCGTACCGGGACGGCGAGCTGATCGAGCTGTGCTGGAAGCTAGGCGAAGAGCGTGTGGAGCATTGGCATCGCATCGGTGAAGGCTACGGGGGCCGGAAAAAGCTCTAGCCCGGCGCTACCTTTCGGTTCGGACCTGGCCTCGGACTGCTTCGTAGACAAATTTGGCGATGCCGGCTGAATCCAGCCCGTGCTCTTTCAAGATGTCCGATGCCTTGCCCTGTGACAGGAACTCGTCAGGCAGAGCCAGACTGCGTACACGACCGGCCAGTCCGTGTGGGGCGAGCGTTTCGAGCACCGCCCCGCCAAAGCCTCCTGCCCCGACGTTGTCCTCGACGGTCACCACCACGGGGTGCGTCCACGCCCACTCCACAATGCGTGGGTCAACTGGCTTGATCCAGCGCGAGTTGACCACCGCACAGGAAATTCTTTGCAGCTCCAGCCTCTCGGCGGCCTCCACGGCCACCTCGACCATGCGGCCGACCGCAAAGATCACGGCGTCGGATCCCTTGCGCAGCTCCTCCCACCTGCCGATCGGTAGCGGCTCGACCGGTAGCTGCGGTGTCGATGGCACAGGACCTTTCGGGTAGCGAATCGCGATCGGACCATCCGATGCGAGCGCGGTCTCCAGCAGGGCGCACAGCTCAGTCGCGTCGGCGGGCGCGGCGACCTTCAGGTTCGGGATCAGGCGAAGAAACGAGAGGTCGAACACCCCATGGTGCGAAGCGCCGTCGGGTCCGGTCACGCCAGCGCGGTCGATGATGAAAACAACAGGCAGCTTGTGCAGCGCGACGTCCATGATCGTCTGGTCGAACGCCCGCGCCATGAATGTCGAGTAGATGCACACGACGGGATGCATGCCCGCAAGCGCGAGACCGGCGGCGAATGTCACCGCATGCTGCTCGCAGATACCGACGTCGAAGAAGCGCTCGGGAAATTCCTTGGCGAAGCTGAGCAAACCGGTCGATGAGGCCATAGCCGCCGTGATGGCGACAACCTCGGGTCGATTCGTGGCCGCCGTCATCAGGGCTTCCCCGAAGACGTCGGTGTAGGTGAGCTCAGTCGAGCGGGGCCGTCCGGTCAACGGGTCGAAAGCCCCAACCCCGTGCAGCTTGTCGACCTCGTCGTCGACCGCCGGCCCATACCCATGGCCCTTCTCGGTGACCACGTGCACGACGACGGGCTCCTTCAGTCGTTTGGACCGAGAGAGCACCTCTTCGAGCGCCGCCTCGTTGTGGCCATTGACTATGCCCGCGTACTTGATGCCGAGGCTCTCGAAGATCGTCGACGGTTGGAGGAGCTGCTTGAGACCCTCTTTGACGCGATACGCTGCTTGGTCTGCGGTCGGTCCGACCAAGGGCAGGTCGCGCAACAGGCGTGAGATGTCGTCCTTGATGCGTTCGTAACGAGGGTCAACGCGGAGCTGAGACAGATGGCGTGCAAGCCCACCGACCGTGGGCGCGTATGAGCGCCCGTTGTCGTTGATGACGATGATCAGGTTCGGCGGCTGAAGGTGAGCGATCTGATTCAGAGCTTCGTACGCCATGCCGCCGGTCAGCGCGCCGTCGCCGATGACCGCGACCACGTGCCCGCCTGCGCGCTTGCGCAGCCTCGCTTCGGCGATGCCCAGCGCATAGCTGAGCGACGTCGATGCGTGGCTGTTCTCGACCAAGTCATGCTCGGACTCCTTGCGCGACGGATATCCGGAGAGACCACCGGCCTGCCGCAGCCGGGCGAAATCTCGCGAACGCCCGGTGACGATCTTGTGAACGTACGCCTGGTGGCCGGTGTCCCAGACGATGGCGTCCTTCGGGCTGTCAAAGACCCGGTGCAGGGCGAAGGTGAGCTCGACCACGCCGAGGTTTGGCGAAAGGTGCCCGCCCGAGCGCGAGGTCTGCTCGACCAGGAAGGCGCGGACTTCCTCGGCGAGCTGCAGGAGATGCGCCTGGTCCAGCTTTCGAAGATCGGCCGGGGATTCGATGGTCTCGAGGATTCCCATCGAGGGTCTAACGCTCCGCCTTCGCCATGAGTTCCGCCAGCTCGATGCAAAGCCGCGTTCCGGCCCCTGACGGGCCTCGGAGCACCGTTGTGAGCTCAGCGTTCGTGTTCCAGCTCGAAGCGGCGATATCGAGGTGCGCCCAGGGCTTGCCCCGGGCGAACTCTCCAATGAACATCCCACCCAGTATGGCCCCGGCCTCCCCGTACTCGGAGTTCCTCAGGTCGGCGATCTGGCTGCGCAGCAGCACGCGGTAATCGGCCAATATCGGCAGCCTCCAGACGCGGTCGCCGGCGCGCCGCGCCGCCTCTTCCACCAGCAACCAGAACTCATCGTTGTTGCTGACCGCGGCGGTGGCGCCGTGCCCGATCGCGATCGTGGCCGCGCCGGTGAGGGTGGCGAGGTCCAGGAGATGTGTGGCTCCGTTGCGCAGCGCGTGCGTAAGCGCGTCAGCGAGCACGAGCCTGCCTTCGGCGTCGGTGTTGAGAATCTCGACTGTCTTGCCGTCGGCGCTCACCACAACGTCGCCGGGGCGCTGCGCCGCCGGGCCGACCATGTTCTCGGTGGTGGCGACCACCGCCATGACGTCCAGGGGAACCTTTCGTGCGGCGATGACGTCGATGGCTGCCAGCACCGCTGCCGCGCCTGCCATATCCGCCTTCATCTGGCTCATCGATGGGGGCTCTTTCAACGAGATGCCACCTGTATCGAACGTGATGCCCTTGCCGATGAGCGCGAGCACCGGAGCGTGGGCATCGGCGGCCTTGCCCGCCGTCTCGCGACCCCGGTGACGCAGCCGGATCATGTGTGGTGGCTGCGTCGAGCCGGCCGCGACCCCGAGCAGAAGGTTGTAGCCCCCGGCACGCAGCTCGGAGGGTCCGAGCACCTCGATCTCGAGGCCGTGCCGCTGGGCGATCTTGCCGGCCTCCTGCGCGAGCACGTCGGGTGTCAGCTCGTTGCCAGGCGCGTTCTGCCATTCGCGAGCGCGATTTGTCGCCTCGCCCGCTTCCTGAGCCAACACCACCTCATGGTCTCGGCCCTGTCCGAAGCCCGTGAGGATCAGCTCATCCAGCTCGCCGCGCTCCGGCTGAGAACCGGTCTGGCGTGAGCGGCGCTCGAAGGTGCCCATGACGCAGCCTTCGACCACCGCCCGCAGGCTCTCGGTGGCAAGCGGCTCAACCCGCATCAGACCGACGGCCCTGTAGCCGTAGGTGCGAGCGGCGCGCACCAGCTCGTGGTGGGCTGAGCGCAACCGCTGGCCGTCGAGATCGTTGATGGCGCCGAGGCCATAAAGGATCAAACGGCGCGCGGCGATGCGCCCGTTGGTGGGCACCGGCAGGACCTCGTGGATTCGCCCTTTGAACTCCCCGCTGCCGAGCAGCTCCGTGATCAAGCCGCCCAGCGCGCGGTCGAGGTCGACCGCGGCTCCCGAGAGGCGCTGTCCCGTGGCGATCGGGACCGCCAGGGCATCGACAGTGATGTCAGCCGGGGCGGTGGCGACGAGAGTGACCCTCACCAGATCACTAACCCTACCGAGCCGGCGCCGCCAGGCGCTCGGCAACGAGCTCGAGCACGTGCGCCACTCGCAGCTCGACACCACGGCGGCGGGCGGCGGTCGCAATGTGGATGAGGCACCCAGGGTTGTCGGACGCAACCACGGTGCAGCCGGTCCTGGCGATCGCGTCCAGCTTCCATTCGGCGAGGCGCCTCGCCACTCGCGGCCAATCAAGGCTGAAGGTGCCGCCGAACCCGCAGCAGTTGGCGGTGTCCGGGATATCCACCACCTCGTAGCCCGCGAGGCCGAGAAGCTGTCGCGGCTCGGCCTTGAGGCCGAGCTGGCGCATGGTCTGGCAGGAGTCGTGGTAGGCGACCTTGAGGCCGGTTCCACTCTCCCGCACGAGCTCTGGCCGATGCGTCAGCAGGTCAAGCGCGAATCGCGTGGAATCTCGCAAGCGCGACTTGAGACCCGGCTCGGTTGAAGCGCCCCAGTCCGGCGCGTCGATCGTGAAGGCGCCAAAACACGAGGCCGACGGGGTAACGATCAGACCCTTGGAATCTCCAAGGCTTGTGGCGAGTCTGTGGTGCAGGTCCGCGCCGCCCGAAAAGTCGCCGGCATTGGCGGCGATCAGGCCGCAGCACCACTGGTCCTTGGGAAACCCAACCGTGAAGCCTGCGGTGTCTGCGATTTGTCTTAGGGCAACCGCTGCCTCAGGCAGCATCCGGTCGACCATGCAGGAGGCAAATATCGTGAGCGGCTCGCCATCGACACCCTGGCGCCCAGAGCTGCCGGCTGACCGGTCCCGGTACGGAACCCGAGCCAGTGGCGGCGCGCCCGGCACGAGGCGGCTGAATGGGGCGCCGGCACGCATCAAGCCGTCGGCGAGCGCGGGCCGCTCCCAGACGCTGGTCAGGAGCTGCTTCCGAAGCGTCTTGCGACCGTGGCGACGGTGCTCGAGGATCTGCCGGGGCAGGGGGATGTCCACCGGGCAGATGTCCTGGCAGGCATTGCATTGGGTGCAAAGAGTGTTCGGCAGGTCCGCCTGGCCGATGCCGTGGTGGAACGGGGTGAGGACCAGCCCGATCGGCCCGTTGTAAATGTGGCCGAACTGATGACCGCCGACCGCCATGAACGAAGGGCAGGCGTTGGAACACGCGCCGCAGCGGATGCAGGTGAGGGCGTCGCGGAAGATCGGATCGTCGAGCATCTCCGTACGACCGTTGTCCAGGATCACGCAGTGCATCTCGCGCGGCCCATGAACTCCGATCGTCAGGGACTGCTCGATGTCTGCCGATCGCGAAGGACCGGTGATCCAGTTGACGTAGCTGGTCATGACCTGGCCGGTGCCGCTCCGTGGGAGCATCCGGAGAACTGCAACCGCGTCCTCGAGGGTCGCGACCAGCTTGTCGAATCCGAACAGTGCGATGTGCACCGGTGGCAGGGTCGTCGTCAGGTCGGCATTGCCTTCGTTCGTGACGATGACCACGGTTCCGGTCTCTGCGATCGCCATGTTGGCGCCGCTGATGCCGACAGTTGCTTCGATGAACTTTTGCCGCAGCGATTCGCGAGCGTGCAGCTGGATGGCGTCGATCGTGGCCTCGGTGCCGAAGACTGCAGCCGCGTCCTCTTTGGTCAGATGGATCGCCGGCGCGATCAGGTGCGATGGATGCGTGTGGGTGAGCTGCACCATGCGCTCGCCGAGGTCGGTCTCGACTACCTCCATGCCAAGCGATTCGAGATAGGGGTTGAGCTCAATCTCCTCGCCGGCCATCGACTTGACCTTGGTGACAACCATCGGGCGTTCGGCGCCTGGCAAAGCTGCATCGCGCGCGTTGATGCAGAGGCGGCCGATGATCTCGCGTGCCTCGGCAGCGTCCTTCGCGTAATGGACGACGCCACCTGCCGCCTCCATCATCCGCTTGAACCGGTCGGCCAGCTCGGGCAGGTGATCGAGATTGGCCCGCCGGCGCTGTTTGAGCTCGGCTCGACCCTTGTCGAAATCGAAGCTCTCGAAGGCGCGGTCGCGGCGCGCGCGAATCCCGGTCAGTCCACTGGTGAGCGCCTGTTGAAGGCTGGGATTCTCGAGAGCCCTGTCGACGCGCTTGACGAAATGGCGCCGGCTCTCAGGCACGCGCGGTCGCGGTCCCGTCCCCGGCCCATCCCCGCGAAGCCGGGAAGGTAGCTTCCTGGAGGGCTTCCTCGAGCGCGGCGGGCGTGGACACCGGCGCCAAGCATATGGTCCCGAGACAGACAACGGCGCGGCGGTCGCCGTTGGGGTCGATCACCGCGTACGGATGCGCCAGCCGCGCGGCTCGCATCAGGTCCGCATTGCCACTGCTCACCCTTATGGGCTTGCGCAGGCGATCCAGGGCCCGAGCGAACGCGGCGGCCATGAGGCCGTACTGGGCCGGCAGCCCGGCAACCGATGCGAGCGCGCGGCGAGCTCGGGTCGCGTAGGGCATGTCAGGCTGGCCCGACAGAGAATCCAGCTCGCCCAGGGCCATGGCGGCGATTGAATTTTCTCCAAGCGGCTTGATGGGATCGATCAGGCGGCCGAGGCGCTCGGCCACGTGGTCGAAATACCCGCCGAGCTCGCGGTCGGCGTACGCATCTTCCAGGTGCTGTGCGAGGTCCATGGCGATCGGAAGCCATTCATCGCCGAGGCCCGCCTGGTGCGCGCGCACCGCGGCGAGGAGTCCCCAGACCTGATCCCCGAGTTGCCCAGCGGCGCCTTCCGTATGGGTCAAGCCACGGCCGGCCGAGTACCTGTCCTGGAAGAGCCTGTGAAGCAGTTTTACAGCGTGGTCGCGAAGCTTTGGACGGTCGCGCATGAGGGACGCGTCGAGATACGCAACTGCCAGGGCCGCATTCCAAGAGGTGTAGACGCGGCGGTCGACGTACGGGGTGATCTCAGAGGGGCGCTCGCCGGCGCCAAGCGAGTAGTAGTGCTCGTCAGCGTCCTGGCTGCCCGCATACAAGCCCGTGGCCTCGTCGCGCAGCACGGTGTCCAGGTAGCCGGTCGTCGTATCGAGGACGTCGTCGAGGCCGGCCAGCGCCACCGCGCTGATCAGGCCGGCATGGTCCTCGAGCATCTTCTCGAAGTGGGGCACGCTCCAGTCTTGCGTGGTCGAATAGCGGAAGAACCCGCCTTCGACGTGGTCGTAGATGCCGCCGGCGGCCATGCGTTCCAGCGAGTGGACGGCCATCTGGCGAAGCGACGGATCCGAACGCACCTGGGCTTGCTCCAGGAGTAGAAGGAGGGCCTCGGTCTGTGGAAACTTGGGCGCGTTGCCAAACCCGCCGTATTCCGGGTCGTAGGCGTTGGTGACCGCATCGAGGATCGAATCGACGATGCCGTCGTCAAGCTCACCGGCATTCCGTGCGATGCCCGACGCGGCGCGCTTTCGCGATTCCAGGGCGCTGCCGGCGATCTCGGCCTGATGGCTTCCGTAGTAAGCCGCAATGCGTATCAGCGCGTCGGCCATCTGATCCGGGGGCAGGTACGTCGCGCCGGTGAGGATGTCGCCTGAGGTGGTGAGAAAAGCCGTGGTCGGCCAGCCGCCCATGTTGTACCGCTGGTTGATGTCCGGCCGGACGTCGTTGTCGACGCGGATGGGCACGTACTGGCTGTTGATGAGGTCGATCACGCCTGCATGCGAATAGGTGGTTTCATCCATCACGTGGCACCAGTGGCACCAGACCGCTGAGATGGAAAGCAGGATGGGGCGATTCAGAAGCCGCGCCTCGTCAAACGCCTTCTCAGACCACGCGCGCCACTTGATCTCGGCCGCCCGGTTTGGGCGGGGCGAGAAGTGGAATTCGCCCTCAGTTTCGGCCACACGACAAGGTTACGCGGGTGAAACAATGTCTCAGTGATCTCGACGAGCGCGGTCGACGCATATATCGAGAAGAACAGCGCGCGCTTCGTCGAAGAGTTGAAGGAGCTCTGCGCATTCCCCAGCATCTCCAATCACGGAGCTGAGGCGGTGAAGCCGGCCCGGGACTGGCTGGCAGAGCGCCTGGGCCGATTCACGGATCGAGTTGAGACGCTGGAGGCCGGCGGGATGCCGGCGCTGTACGCAGAGGTGCCGGGCGCTGGCCGTCGCAAGCTGCTGCTCTACCAGCACTATGACGTGCAACCCGTCGATCCAATCGAGCTCTGGGATTCGAAGCCGTTCGAACCGGCTGAGAAAGATGGCCGGATCGTCGCCAGGGGAATCGCCGATGACAAGGCCGACGTCATGGCGCGCATCCACGCGGTCGAGACGCTGAAAAAGCTGGGCGAGATTCCCGTGACCCTGCGATTCCTTGTCGAAGGCGAGGAAGAGATCGGCTCGAAGACGTTCGAGAAGATCGCACACGACCACTCCACCAAGCTCAGCGCCGATGGTTGTCTGTGGGAATCGGGAACGTCCTTCGACGAATCCGGCCGGCCGACCCTTCAGTTTGGCTGCCGCGGCCTGGTGTACCTGCAGCTCCGTGTGAGGTTTCTCAACTTCGACCAGCACTCCGGCTTCGCGTCCATTTATCCATCGGCGGCGATGTACCTGATCGAAGCGCTGGCGAGCCTGCGCGACCGGGACATGAACGTGAAGATCGAAGGCTTCTATGACGGCATTGTTCCGCCCACCGAGGCGGACCGCCGGATGATGGCGAAGATCGACCCTGAGGTGGGCGAACGCAAGAAGCTCGTCGGGTTCGAGCGCCTGATCCGCGACCCGAAGCCCGACCAGGTCATCGAGCAGCTCCTGTTCACTCCGACCTGCAACATCGCGGGGGTCACCATCGGCTACCAGGGGCCCGGGTCGAAGACGGTGCTCCCCGCCGAGGTGACCGCCAAGCTGGACTTCCGACTCATCCCGAACCAGGACCCGGCCCACGTGCTGGAAAGCCTGCGCAAGCACCTCGATTCGCACGGCTTCGAGAAGGTCGAGATTGTCTGGAGCGATTCCGAAAAGCCGGCCCGCTCAGACCCCAACTCGGAGGTCGCTAAGACGCTGATCGAGTGCGTCCGCGAGCTCCATGGCGAGCCGGTTCTCTGGCCGTTCATGCAGGCGACCGGGCCGATGCATCCCGTGGTCTCCGACCTGGGTATCCCGACCGTTCTCCCCGTTGGCGTCGGTCGCCCTGACAACCGTGTCCACGCACCGAACGAGAA
>DASXNH010000247.1:0-3909 GCA_036495195.1 Candidatus Dormiibacterota bacterium | reverse complement strand
GCCGGGGCTACCAGTTCATTCGGTATCGCAAGAGCAGCTCCTGTGATGCCGAGGCTGCCGGCTCGAATGGTGTCTCTGCCTTCACATCCCACATGCCGTGGTTGCGCCGCAGGCGAATCAATCTGACGGCGGATGCCACGGCCGCGAGCAGGAAGGTCGCCTCCGCCACGAAGTAGCCGTAGGCCAGCGGCTCTGGCTTGTCCCAGAAGTAGGCGGACCCAAGGCAGGTCAGTCCCGCAATCGCGCAGATGAGCGGTATCAGGGACCCGACCCATCCCGGCCTGCGCTGATAGGTCAGTCCAATCAAGGCCGCTGCCAATGGCAGTGAGAACGCCAGAAAGAACCGAACCGAAGGCTCCGAGGTCAAGGTGATGAGGCCGATGCCAAAAGCCGACAGGCCGGTATTGAGGTCGACGGGATAAGGGCCTTGGCCCGGAACGATGAATGGGAGCAAGTGCGCGAGCATGGCCGCGGTCAACGCGGCCGGCACCAGAACGTTGAGCGCGAGATCCGACCGCCGAGGGCCCGACGCGCTCAACTTGCTGTCGGAGTGGTCGCCGCCATGATCGACACTCTAGTCCGTCCCACTCGAATCGGCAAATGTTCGCGAGCTCATGGTCCCAGCACGATCTGGATCAAATCAATCTTGAAAGGGGTAGCGCTCCAGTCTGTGGCCTGCGTTTTTCAAAGCCGAATACCTCAAACGCAGGAGGACAAATCCACCTCGTCTTTGTACGTTTTGCCTGATGCGAATGCGAGTGATAGCCATCAAGGGCCCGCCCAAAGGCAGGCCTCTGCCCACGCTGCTATATCGCGCTCAGGCATACAAAGCCGACACCCACGAAGCACCCAGCTGGGAATGCGACCACGATCACAGCACCCCGCTCGAAGCGCACGACTGCGGGAAGGAATGGCTGCAGCGGAATCCCATGGCCGAGACTGACCTGAGGTAACCGTACCGAGCAAAGGGTTTTGGTCGACTAGACCATAACTTGTGTTAGGGTATTGGTCGTGGCGACCAAAACTCGAAACGCGGGAGTCCCGGCAGATTACAGCCCCACTCAGTTCCCTCCGTTCGCAGTGACCGTCGACATGGTGATCCTGACCATGTTCGACAGCCGCCTCCACGTCCTGCTGGTGCGTCGAGGTGTGGCGCCGTTCGAGGGGAAGTGGGCGATACCGGGCGGCTTCAAAAGACCCAACGAAACCCTGGACGAGGCAGCCAAGCGAGAGCTCTCCGAGGAGACAGGCGTCGACAGCGCGAGCTTGCTCAAACAGTTCGGGGCTTATGGAGATCCCGGCCGTGACCCGCGAATGAACGTGGTGACCGTCGCTTTTCTCGCGGTCCTCCGCGATGTCGGAGCGGTGGTCGCCGGCACAGATGCCGCAGCGGCCGCGTTGATTCCGGTTTCTGAGGCCCTCAGCGGCAAGCTCGACCTCGCCTTCGACCATGCCCGCATCGTTCGGGACGCGGTCGAACGCGTCCGCGCCGACCTGGAGCTCACAGACATTGCCACCGCATTCGTGGGCCCGACGTTCACAGTCGCGGAACTCAGGGCCGTGTACGAGGCCGCCTGGGGAGTGCAGCTCGATGGAGCTAACTTCCGGCGCAGGGTCGTCACCGAGGGCGGCTGGGTCATCCCGACCGGGCGCCGCGCCCGCCCCGGTTCCACCGGCGGCAAGCCGGCGGAGCTTTATCGAGCCGGTCGGATGTGGAAGCAGGGCGGGCCGATTCGGCATCCGCAGTCCGAGAAAGGGAAGAGGAACCAATGAAAGCAGCCGTCCACGACAAATATGGGTCGCCATACGTACTGCGAATTGAAGAGGTCGCGCGACCCGTCCCCAAAGATGACGAGGTGCTCGTGAAGCTCCATGCCACGACCGTCACACGCAGCGACACCGGTGTTCGCGCAGCCAAGCCGTTCTTGATTCGGTTCTTCTTCGGCCTCAGGCGCCCCAAGCGGCGGATCCTCGGCACCGAGCTGGCCGGCGAGGTCGAAACAGTCGGCGCAGCCGTTACCAAGTTCGCCGTTGGCGATCGCGTCTTCGGCAGCACCAGCGCCTTTCAATCCGGAGCGCACGCCGAGTACATCGCATTGCGTGAAAGCGCTCCGATCGCTCACATGCCGTCTGGCATGTCCTACGAAGAGGCAGCGGCGGTAACGGACGGAGCCATCCTCGCGTTGATGTGCCTGGAAGCGGCGCGTATCCACGCGGGGCAGAAGATGCTCATTTACGGGGCGTCGGGAGCCATCGGCACCGCGGGCGTGCAGCTCGCCAAGTATTTCGGCGCAGACCTCACCGCGGTGTGCAACACGAAGAACGTCGCGCTCGTGAAATCGCTTGGCGCCGACAGGGTGATCGACTACACCCAGGAGGATTTCACCAACAATGGTGAGACCTACGACGTCATCTTCGACGCGGTGGGCAAGCACTCGTTCAAGCGGAGCAAGGGCTCGCTCAAGCCGGGTGGCGCCTACGTCGCCACAGACGGGTTTCGGAATTTCTTTCTCCAGCTGTGGACATCGCGCATCGGGGACAAGAAGGCGCTGTTCCCGATACCGCCGCACTACACGCAGAAGAACGTCCTGTTCATCAAGGAGTTGATCGAGGCCGGCAAGTTCCGCGCGGTCATCGACCGGTCCTACCCCCTGGAGCAGGTGGTCGAGGCCACCCAATACGTCGAAACGCAGCAGAAGACCGGAAACGTCGTGCTCACGATCAACGGGAGCCGGACAGATTGAGAGCAGTTGTTTACGACACGTACGGACCACCCGACGTTCTGCGACTCGAAGAGGTCGCCAAGCTCGTCCCCAGAGAGGACGAGGTCCTGGTCAAAGTTCGCGCCACGACCGTCAACCGGTCGGACGTTCACACTCGCGAAGCCAACCGGAGTAGCGGCGGTCCGGCGGTGATGCTCCTGAGCAGGTTGGTCTCCGGACTGCGGCGCCCGCGGCAACGGATCCTCGGCAGCGAGTTTGCCGGAGAGGTCGAAGCCGTGGGCGGGGCCGTCACCGAGTTCGCGGTCGGTGACCACGTCTTTGGCAGCAGTGGGCTGAGGTTCGGTGCACACGCTGAGTTCATGTGCATGCGGCAGCGCGCTCGGATCGCGCACATGCCTGCAGGCCTCAGCTTCGAGGAGGCTGCCCCGATCTGCGACGGAGCGCTCAACGCACTGATGTGTCTGAAAATGGCGCATCTCCGCGCGGGCCGCACGATCCTCATCTATGGCGCGTCTGGAGCCATCGGCACTGCCGCCGTGCAGCTCGCCAGGTATTACGGCGCCGACGTCACGGCGGTGTGTAGCACGAAGAATCTCGAGTTGGTGACATCGCTCGGAGCGGACCGGGTGATCGACTACACGCAGGAAGACTTCACCAGGAACGGCCAGACCTACGACGTAATCTTCGACGCGGTTGGCAAAGTCTCCTTCAGGCGATGTCGCGACTCGCTCAAGCCTGGTGGTTTCTACCTGCCAACCGATGGGCCCGTCAACATCGTTTTGGCGCTGCTGCCCGCGCGGAAGGGCGCCAAGAGGGTCGTGTTCCAGATGCCACCACGAATACCCAAGCAGGACGTTGTCTTCCTCAAGGAGCTGGTCGAGGCGGGGAAATACCGGCCCGTCATCGATCGGCGCTACAGGTTGGAGGACGTGATCGAGGCGACCAGGTATGTCGAGACTCAACAGAAGACCGGGAACGTCGTCCTTACAGTCGCCTGAGACCAGGTGGCCTCGTCGTCATCCATTTCCAACAAGTGAGCGAACCCGTTTACCGGCCTCCGAGCCGGCTACACCGCGATGTCTTTGCGAGCAAACCGCACGGCGCCGATTCCCAACGCGACTGCGGCCGCCACCATGACTCCCACGAGCGAGGTGACCTGCAGCCCGTGCAGCAGCGGCGTGCCGTA
>DASXNH010000246.1:0-3233 GCA_036495195.1 Candidatus Dormiibacterota bacterium | reverse complement strand
CAGCGCGGGCGGCCCGTCCCACTCAAGAGGCGAAGGACGAGGCGTGGGAGGTGGAGACGACCCATGGGGCGTCGCTGGCCTTGAAGAGGGCGATCGCGTCAGGGTTCCACCGAGCGGACCAGGAGGAGCTGTTGAGCGGGTACGTGCAACCGTACTTCGACAGGTTGATGCCGATCTGGGGGGAGTTCGTGATCGAAGAGGCCCTGGGGTTCATCGCTTCGATGTATCCCCAGATGGTGGTCAAGAAGGAGGTGGTGGACCTCACAGACAGGTGGCTGAAGAGCCAGAAGGATGTCCCGGGCCCAATCAGGCGAAGCCTCCTGGAGTCCCAAGACGACCTCAAGCGGGCCCTCAAGGCACGGGCTTTTAACCGAAGGTAATTACTGAGTCCGGTCCCCCCTCCGGCCGCTCCGCGGCCACCTCCCCGTCAAGCGGGGAGGGCAGAAGGTGCCAGACGCCCCTCCGGCCGCTTCGCGGCCACCTCCCCGGCGAGCGGGGAGGGCAAAAGATGCCAAACGCCCCTTCGTGCCAGCTCCCCAAGGACAAAGTGCCGAACCCCCCTCCGGCCGCTCCTCGGCCACCTCCCCGGCGAGCGGGGAGGACAAAGGTGCCGAACGCCCCTTCGGGGAGGGAGTTAGCCGGCTTTGATTCCGTACCTCAGAAATATGTAGTCGCCATGCTGCCGTGCGCTGAGGAGCTTGCTCCACGCGCCTTGGTCGGGAAGCAGCTCGACTCCCTCGACCATCCCGAACCGCTTTTCCTTGCCCCGCCCCGCCACCACCGGTGACAGCGTGAGAAACACCTCATCGAGCAACCCCGCCCCAATCAGCTGCCCGGTCACGTGCGGCCCCGCTTCGCTCACCAACACATCGAACCCGCGCTCGCGGCACTCCCCCACGACCTTGCCCATGTCGAGGCTCTTCCCCTTCCCCAACACCACGAGCTCACACGACGCCGGCAGCCGCGACCCGATCTTCTTGGCCCCACCACCGGTGGTCAGAACGATCGCGCCTCGAACGATGGCGGGATGCTTAAAATCCAGCTCTCCGCTGGCGGTCAACACAACCAGCGCGGGCTCAGCGCTGCGCCCCAGCGCGCTTCGCAGGGCGGTGAACTCGGTGGCCAGCGCGGGAAAAACATGCGCCGGTGTCCAGAGATGACCAGGCGTGCCACGGAGCGTCGCCGCCCCAAGCACCACGGCATCCGCACAGGCGCGAAGCAACCCCATCAAGAAACGATCGGAGGGATCCTTCCCGCTGATCACGGAGCCGGCCGATGGCTTGGCCCCCAGCGTCACCACGCCATCGAGGGACGAAACGAAGTTCGCATACACCACGCGATCCGGAAACCCGAGCTTCCCGTACAGGTGCTTCAGGTCGACGGGCAGCGCGTACTCAGGCAGGCCGTCGGCCTCAAACAAAACCTTAAATGGCGACAGCACTCAGTGGCCGGTCGCGACAGCAGTCTGAAGAAATTCGGTGCGCAGCTGCGGGTCGGACTCATAGTTCCCGCGCCAGAACGAGGTGATGGTTCGTGAGTGGTCTTCGCGCACGCCCCGCATCTGCGTGCAGAGGTGCATCGCCGAAAGGTGCACCGCCACTCCGTGAGGCTGCAGCACGCGCACCAGCTCGTCGGCGATCTGCACCCCAATTCGCTCCTGCACCGTGAACCGGCGGGCAAACACCCGAACCAGGCGCGTCAGCTTGGAGATGCCGATGATCTCCTCGTGCGCGATGTAGCCGATGTAAGCGTGGCCATGAAACGGAAGGACGTGGTGCTCGCACATTGAGAAGAACTCAATCGGCCCTTCGATGACCTGCGCGATGCTGCAGTCGGGGCCCCCACGGCACTCAGTCGGAAAAGCCGTGAGGAGCTTGGGGTCGCCCTCATAGCCGATGGTCGCGTCGTAGAGCGCGCGCACAAAGCGGGTTGGCGTATGCAGCGTTCCGGGGGTGTCGAGGTCCATCCCAAAGGCGGCGAACATCTCAGCGGCGTAGCCCTCGAACTTCGTCCACTTTTCAGGGCTGATCGCGCGCGGCTGAATCTGTTCCCAGTGGGTTGTCTCCTCCGGGTCGAAAGCGAGACTCGTCATGAGCTGACTCCTTGCTCTGGATCGTTGGCGTCTCTCAACTCTACGTGGTGGGGCTACACCGACTCCCGGGTCCAAAGACAAAGCGACCAGGAGCTGGGGTGCTCCTGGTCGCCGCGAGGGGTTGCCGGGGAGGCTAGCTCTTGACGTCGATCACGAGGCGCACGGGGTTGGCCAGCACGGTGGCCTTGTAGCATGCCGTCTGCGAGACGCCCAGGCCGAGGGAGACCTGGCCTTCGAAGTCCTCGAGCACGCGCAGCTCGGCGAGGCCGGGGTAGCCCGTCTTGAAATCGCGAGCGCCGGCGTACGCGGTGTGGGCGTCAGCGCCGCGGATGATCACCAGGATGCCGTGGCGACCACCGATCTTGACGGCCTGCCCGCTCGGCGACTGGTTAAAGGTGGTGCCCGCCTGGGGAACGATCGAGATGCTGCCAGGCTGCCCATTCTGGAACTGGACGACCACGCGGTCGTAGCCCACGTGCTTTCCGGTCCGCAGCGAGTTGACGAACGAGGTCGACGGCGCCGCCTTGGACGATATGGAAGACGAGCTGCACGTGAACGCCGACTGGCTCACCGCGACAGCCGCCGCGGGCGACGACACAGATAGGGCGCTGGGAGAAGGCGCCGACGCCGCGCTGGGACTGGTGACCGCCCCGGCCGGCAAGGCGCCGGTGGGCTGAGGCCGGTTCGCGTTGGTCGCGAACATGACACCGATGGCGACCGCCGCCAACAGGACTGTTGCCACACCGACGATCCGGTATGGCCGACTCCGCTCCGCCGTTGCCGAAAACAATGTATTCATGCCCGTCAGATGCATGCAACCCCATGGTTCGTTGCATGTTCGAGCTCAGTAAGCTCAGGAAACGGGATTGTGTACACGCGGGGTTAGGGCCCCGCGTATCGTGGCCGCGAATGCCTGACCTGCGCAACGATCTCGACCCCATGCTCGGCAGCTTGCGGTGGGCTTGGAAACAAACACCGAAGCACCGGGATCGCTTCGTGGTGGGCGTCGTGATTCTTGGTCTGGCGTCTATCGCAATCAGCAACTTGGTCACGATCCCAGCCGATGCCGCCACGGGCGAGCGGATCGCATACACGGCCATAGGTTTTTTGGCCGCCGTGTTGCTGGCAATCATGGTGGCAT
>DASXNH010000245.1:0-2908 GCA_036495195.1 Candidatus Dormiibacterota bacterium | reverse complement strand
GAGGAGAACCCGGGCCAGTCTCTGGTCATCAACCAGTGCAACGACGAAGGCCTCGAGCCAGGGGCGCGGCGGCGCGCTGGGCGTGGCCGGCCGGTGCGGATCGACCAGCTCGGACATCAAAGCGACGGCGTGATCGACGACCGCGCTCCCGAGCTCCGCGACGGACGAAAAGCTCTCATAGAAGTAACGCTTGCTGAGGCCTGCAGCCGTGCAGACGCGACCCACGCCGAGGGCTCCCGCGCCATCGGATCCCGCGATTTCGAATGCAGCTTCGACGAGCCGGCGCCGACGGATCTGACGCCTGTCGTCGGCGCTGACCCCCCTAAAGCGCATCGTTACCTGGTACTCCACTGCGGCCACCCTAGTTGACACCAGAGAGTTTCAATGTCTACGGTTCAGTGGCCGTTCCAACGGCCGAGTAGGAGGAGGACCCACCGTGCCCTTGCCTGTCGAAGCCCAGCTCGATCTGAGCGACCCGGATCTCTTGGCCGACCACCTTCCGCTCGAGGAGTTCGCATGGCTGCGCCAGCACCAACCAGTGCGGTGGAATCCGCAGGCCGAGCTGGACTACGGCGACGGCGGGTTCTGGGCGCTCACCCGCCATGCCGACGTGACCGCTGTCACGCGCGACCCTGGTTGGTCGGCCGAGGCGCGCTCGGCCTTCGTTCGCCGGCTCGACGAGGCAGATCCGACAGGTGCGTCGACCTCGAATCTCTTGCTTTGCATGGACCCCCCTCGGCACACTCGGGTCCGGCGCGTGGGCAATCGGTGCTTCACGCCGCGGGCGCTCGCCGGACTCGAGGACGACCTGCGCGAGCAGGCGCGGCGGATCGTCTGGGCCGCCGAGCGCGACGGAACGGGCGATTTCGTGATGGACGTGGCGCGCCATCTCCCGCTGCAGGCCATCGCGGGCCTCATGGGCATACCCGATGCCGATCGTGACCGCCTCTTCCATTGGAGTGACCGCATGGCCGGAAGCGAAGATCCCGAATACGCGGCAAGCGACGACGAGGCCGTCGTGGAGATGTACATCTACGCGCACGAGGCCGCCGAAGCGCGTGCGAACATCGATCTCGGCGATGTCACCAGCCGGCTCGTCCAGCCGGACGCAAACGGACAGCGCCTAACCAGCGAGGAGTTCGCCTTCTTCTTCATGATTCTCTCGGTGGCTGGCAACGAGACGACTCGCCAGGCCATCACCCATGGCATGTTGGCGTTTCTGCAGTTCCCGGAGCAGTGGGAGCGGTGGTGCGATGAACGCCCGGTCACAGCCATAGACGAGATCCTGCGCTGGTCCTCACCAGCGGTGGTTCTTCAGCGCACTGCAACGGAGGACACCGAGGTGGGTGGACAGCCCATCCGGCAGGGGCAGCGAGTCGGCCTCTACTTCGCTTCGGCCAATTTTGATGAAGAGGTCTTCGAAGAGCCGTGGAACTTCGACATCGGCCGCCGGGTCAATCCCCACGTGACGTTCGGAGCCGGTGGCTCCCACTATTGCATCGGCGCAAACCTTTCCCGGCTCGAACTGCGGGTCATGTTCGACGCCATCGCTGAAGTGCTCCCCGACATGAGGTTGGCCGGCAAGCCGCGCCGCCTCCGCTCGTCATGGCTCAACGGTGTCAAACAGCTGCCCGTGACCTACGGAGCGCGGTCGTGACGGCGGCGAAGGCATGGGTGGTCACCCGCCTGGGTGCACCGCTCGAGTCTCTCGAAATCCAACAGGTCGAGGTGGGCCGACCGGCTGCCAATCAAGTCCTGATCGCGGTGGAGGCCTTCTGCCTGGATTTCAATGACATCGACACCATCAGGGGCCGGTACGGCCTGCTGAAGTTCGATCCCCCCTTCGTCATCGGGATGGCGGCCGCCGGAACGGTCGAGGCAGTCGGGCCCGGGTCCGAAGCGCTGTTGGGATGCCGCGTCGTCGGCACCACTGTGGGCGTACAGGGTGGCTACGCCTCGGCCGCCCTCCTCGATACAGCGACGCTGCAGCGACTCCCCAGTTGGCTCAGCTCCGCGGAGGGCATCGCCATGTACTTCCCCTTTCAGCTGAGTTATCTCGCCCTGCGCGTTCGCGGGCGGGTAAGTCCTAGCGACCTGGTGCTGATCCATGCCGCCGCCGGCGGGGTGGGATCGGCCGCCGTGCAGCTGGCTAAGACGTTTGGCGCCACGGTGATCGCGACAGCGGGCACCGACGAGAAGGTCGAATTGTGCCGGGCGCTCGGAGCCGACTACGGGGTCAACTACCGCAGTGAGGACTTCGTGGCGTTCGTCGACGACGTGACAAACGGACGCGGGGTTGATGTGGCGTTCGACACTGTGGGTGGAGCGATTACGACGGAGACCTTCAGAGCGATGGCGTTCAACGGACGGCACCTCATTATCGGCTTCGCCTCAGGCATCGAGGCAGAGGAGAGGCCGCTCGCCATGCAGCCGAGTATCTACGGAAATTTTGATCTTGTCGGAGTTTGCTTCGCCTATGTGGACTCGCCGCGTCCAGCGCGACAATTCGGCCTGAACTTCTTGTCGACGGCTCAGGGGATCGAGATCTGGAATCACGTCCTGCAGCTCGCTCGGAACGGGGCAATCCGGCCGGTCATCGGCCGGGAGATCTCCTTTGCCGATGTCCCGAGCGGCCTTGGTGCTCTCGAGGATCGCGAGACAACCGGCCGCACCGTGGTGCGGCTGCCAATGGAAAGCGACGGCTGAGCGGCGCCCACCGGTGAAGAGCTCGACGCTTTCACTCATTAGTTGGTTTGGTTCGTCTACCTAGACCCGCATCTCGTCGCGGAATTCGGGCGGCGTTGTTTCCTCGCAGAACACGCGGATCTTGCGCGGATCCAGTTCTAGGCCGCACCCACCCGCGCCGCAGAGGGCTTGCCATCTGAACCTGTCCGCGAAGTGGCAAGCG
>DASXNH010000244.1:0-6272 GCA_036495195.1 Candidatus Dormiibacterota bacterium | reverse complement strand
CCGGGGACTGACGCCTATTGAAGAGCGGCTTATCTACGATCTGTATTACCTCGAACGCTGGGGGATTATGTTCGACTTAAAGATCATCGTCACCACAGCGTTCCGAGTCGCTGCCCACAAGAACGCCTCGTAGACAGCCCGTTCCGACGCTCAGCCGGCAACCCAGCCGTTGCCCCCCAGACATGCTAGTGGCGGCGCCGGGTAGAGGCGCCGCCACTGGCGGGTGTGTTGTTCGCTTGGGTGTTTACGGGGTCGCGGTCGCCGGCTTGGCTGCGTTCTCGGCTGCCTCACGCGCGGTCGATTCGCCCGCTTCGTGAGTCGCCGTCTCGTTCGAGTGGCCGTTCAAGCCGCCTCCGCCGAACGGGCGCTGGCCTGAGTTCTCGGCCGCTTCCTGGGCGGCGGTCTCGCCCTTCTCGTGGGTCGCGTCCTCGTTCGACTTGAACGCAGGAGGCGGCGTGGACGTGGCCGCAAATACGTTGGCGGGGCTGAACGACGATTTCGCCAGGATGGTGGCGCCAAGCACGATTCCCACCAGCATCGCGCCGGCTACCAGCGATCCGAACAGCAGGGCACGGGTCTTGTTCATACGGCCAATCTTTCCGGCCGAACCTCAAAACTGGCTGTGAATCGGGTGTGAGTTTTGGGCCTCCGAGCGCAAGGTATCGCCGCCTGACTCGTTCTCCCGTACGAGCCGACCAGTCCGGCTGGTTAGGTGCGCCTTCATAAATTCAGTTATTTCGATGAGACAGACACCCTACGTTCGGGAGAGTTGCAGGCGCTTGCTGGCCACGGCCGGCTTCGTCGTTGCCCTCGCGACCACCGCCTGCGGCACGCCGGGTGCCGCCGCCAACACCCCGGTGGCGACTCCCGGCCCGGTCACCGCGGACAGCGTCGGCGCCGCGTTCGCCAACTCGACCATGGACAACGCCCACTTCAAGCTCCATGGCACGATCATCACCCACAAGACCTACTTCCCCGTCACTGGGGACGGCGTCCTCCAAATGCGCCCGCAGCAAGCCCTTTTGATGAACCTCAACGTCCAGACCTTCAGCTCTCTGGGCATCCTCAAGATCCAGGAAATCGCGATCGGGACCAAGCTGTGGATGCGCACCGGCAAGGGCAAGTGGACCGTCAAGCGTGAGACTGCATCGCCGACCACGCCCAGCGCCTACGTGGGCGAGGAGATCATGTCCGGAGTCGCTGTGTGGCACGCCCGCTCAACCTCGGGCAGCAGCCAGTACGACATCTGGATTCGCGAGTCCGACGGCTACCCCGTCCAGCTCGAGTACGCCAGCACCTCGGGCAAACTCACCATGAACTTCAACATCTTCAACAAGAGCCCGAAGATAATCCCGCCGAATTAGCGAGCCCCCGGGTCCGGCTGCCCGCTGAGTCCCTAACCTAGACTTTCGTCCACGGACAGGTGGCCGAGTCCGGTTGAAGGCGCGGCACTGGAAATGCCGTACAGCTGCAAGGCTGTCTTGGGTTCAAATCCCAACCTGTCCGCCAATTTTTCTAGACCGATCTGCCCTAGGCGCCCGCTGCGTCGGCTGACTGTTTCCCCACCACCAGCGGGCCGTCTGGGCCCGCCACGATGCACGTGTCCGTCATGCCCACGAACAGGCCGTGCTCGATCACCCCGACCATCGCCTTGAGCTCGTTCGCCAGCGCCGGCGCATTGTCGATGCCGTCGGCAAGAGTCAGGTCGAGGATCAGGTTTCCGTTGTCCGTGATGAAGGGCGCCTCCTCCCCACCTCGCACCGTCAGGCTCGTCGCCACCGACGCCAGACGGTGGGCCGTCGTCCGCCACAGGTACGGCGACACCTCGACCGGCAGGACGCCGACTCCCAGCTTCTTCACCACCTTGGATTCGTCGATGACGATGACGAGTCGTTTTGACGCGGCGGCCACCAGCTTCTCGCGGAACAACGCGCCGCCCCGTCCTTTGATCAGGGTCAGCGCCTGGTCCACCTCGTCCGCGCCGTCGACGGTGAGGTCGATCTGACCGATCAGGTCGGTGACGATCTGGATGCCGTTGGCCGCCGCCAGCTCCGCCGTTGCGCGCGATGTCGGCACCGCCCTCACCTTCATGCCTTCCTTGACCAGCTGTCCGACACCCTTGGTGAAGTAGTTGGCCGTGGAGCCGCTGCCCAGCCCAAGCAGCATGCCGTCGCGCACCAGCTCCAGCGCCTTGGCGGCGGCCGCTCGCTTGAGCTCGTCCTGCTCAGACAACGGCGCTTCTGATGGCTCTGATTCCGGCGGCGATACCCTGCTTGTGTCCGAACACCGAGCTGCCCGCCACCAGCACGGTGGCGCCGGCCTTGACCACCAGCGGCGCCGTCTTGGCATCGATGCCGCCGTCCACCTCGATCTCGACCTCAGCCGACATCGCCCTCACGCGCCGGATCTTGTCCGGGCTCGCGGCGATGAACTTCTGGCCGCCGAAGCCAGGCTCGACCGTCATGACGTTGACGGTGGTGATGTACGGCAGGATCTCGCGAAGCGTTTCGACCGACGTCGCCGGGTTGATGGCCACTCCGGCCTGGGCGCCCAGCTCCTTGATGCGCGTGATGGTGCGATACAGCGAGGTGGTCGACTCGACCTGCACCTGGATCAGGGTTGCGCCCGCCTTGGCGAACGCCTCGATGAAAAGCTCCGGGTTGTCGATCATCAGGTGGGCTTCGATCGGCAGCTGGGTGACCCGCCGCACCGCCTCGACGACGAGCGGACCGAACGTCAGGTTGGGCACGAAGTGCCCGTCCATCACGTCCACCTGGATGCGGTCCGCTCCCGCCCGCGCCGCCTCCTTCACCTGCTCGCCAAGTCTCGTGACGTCGGCGGACAGGATCGAGGGGACGATCTCGACCTTGCTCACCTGCCTGCCGCCGCGCGGTCGATCAGCCATCGTGCGCCCGCAATCATCCCCGATGGCACCTTCTGCCGTTTCGCCAGGTCGATCGCCTGCGCCTTGCCCGCGCCCGTCGCCAGGACGATCACCCGCCGCGCGCCTTGCAGGGCCGGCAGCGTGAGCGTCACACGCTCGGGCGGCGGCTTTGGAGAGTTCCTGACTCCCGTCACCAGGCCCTTCGCCTCCAGCACAGGGTGGCCGGGAAACAGCGACGCCGTATGCCCGTCCTCACCGATGCCGAGGACGACCACGTCCAGCGGCACCAGGCGGGCGATGGTTGCCGCGTACTCGATGGCGCCCTCATCGGGCCCGAGCTCGGCCGGCATGCGGTGCACTGTCGCGGGGGCCACCTTGTCCAGCAGCTTCGCCCTGCACATCCTGTAGTTGCTGTCCGGGTGGTCGGGCGGCACGCACCGCTCGTCGCCGAACAGCACGGTGACCCTTCCCCACTCCACCGGGAGCTCCGCGAGCAGCTCGTAGCACCGCGCCGGCGTGGTCCCTCCGGCCAGCACGAGCGTCCGTGAGCCCTCCTGGAGCGCCTGCGCGATCGCGGCCGCCCCGGCCGCCGCCACGTCCTCTGGCGAGTCCAGGACCGTGAACTCGCTCACAGGGCCCGTATCAGCTCTGCCGCCGCCACCAGGGAGCGCATGTACACCGGGTCGTGCGCGCCCGTCGACAGCAGCTTGAGCAGTAGGGTGGCCTCGTCCTCGAGGTCGACCGGCTGCACGTGGCGCAGGGTCTCCGCCCCTCCGATGTCGATCATCGTGAGCAGGACGCGGCTCCCGCCCAGCCGCCGCTCGCGGGTGAGCAGCGTCGCCCTGCGCGCCGCATCGCCCGGCAGGTCGCCCGTCGCGGTGTATTCAAGCGCCTCGCGGTTGCGCTGAAGGACCTCGCGGTCCCGGGTCGCCGTGCGATGGGCGACCTCCAGGCCGGCGTCGTCGTCGCCGCCCGGGCGGTGGTGACGACGCAGCTCGCTCGGGCCGACCTCCGAGGTCAATTTGTGGGCCCTTTCCGGTTCGCGCTGCACCGTGAGCTGGAATGTGCGCCCTTGTGACGCACCACCGATCCGGATCGCGCTGACTTCGCCCTCGGCCATGTCGGTCTTCGACACCGACCTGAAGGCGACTTCGATCTGCCTGCCGCCTTCCATCTCGAAGTGTCCGACCAGCACGCCGCCCTGGCCTCCCACCGCTCTCTTGACCTTCCAGCCCAGCGCGGAGGCGAGCCAGCCGATCAGCAGCGAGGCGGCGATGCGATTGCCGCGGCCTTCTCCGACATAGTCGATGCCGACCTCGGCGATGCCCTTCATGTAATCGCGGTGCTCCTTGGGTTCGAAGAACTCGGCGATTGCCTCGCGCCACGGCTCGAGCCTTGCCCACTGAAAGTCGGCGACGCCGAGCTTGCGGTGCGCGCCAAGCGCCAGGTCCGCCAGGCCGATGAAGTTTTGATAGGGTCGGTCGAACCGCGCCGAATCGACGACCAGGGCGTCGCAGATCCGGATGGCGTCGAGCAGCTCCTGGGTGCCGAAGGGCGGCGTATCGAGCCACCAGAGGTAAACCGGGACGCCGCTGAGGAGCATCGGGTCGACGAGAGCAGCCAGGTGCTCGCCCGCGGCCCCGCGGACGTGCAGGGACACGACCTCGCACTGCGCGCGCACCGTCGACCCCAAGCTCAGCGGGTGCGTGCCGATCGACGCATCGATTCGCCCGCTGCTCACGCTCACCTCTTCGCACACGATGATCGCCGTGTGCGGGTGATGCGCCGCGATCGCGATGCTCGCCCGGGTCGCGCGAGCCTCGTCAGCGCTGTTGCCGGCGACCGCCACCAGCGTCATCACGCAGTTTCGGGCATGGGGGTGCTCGTCGTCCCCCGCGTCTGACTGGGCGAACTTGCGGCGGATGGCGCTCAGGGCGCCGAGGACCTCCGCAATCGTCACGCCCTCGCCGTGCCACGCCACGTTCGGCTCCGCAACCGCGCTCATGGTCGGTGCCATTCCCTTCCGTCTGCCTGAACCAGCCGGTCAGCCTCCGGCGGGCCCCAGGTGCCGGCCGGATAGAACGAGAGCACCGGTCGGTCGTCGCGCCATGCGGCCTCGATGGGATCGATGAAGCTCCAGGCCGCCTCCACCTCATCGGCGCGGGTGAACAGCGTGGGGTCGCCGATCATGCAGTCGAGGAGCAGTCGCTCGTAAGCCTCGGGAGTCTCGATGAGGAACGAGGACATGTAGTTGAAATCCATCGACACGTTGCGCAGGCGCAACCCCGCGCTCGGCACCTTGGCTCCAAATCGCAGCGAGATTCCCTCCTCCGGCTGAATGCGCAGCGTGATCGCATTCGGGTCCAGGTCGCGCGCCGACTCGAAAGTGTTGTGGGGCGGCCGCTTGAACCTGATGTGGATCTCGGTGACGCGCTTGGGCATTCGCTTTCCAACCCGAATGTAGAACGGCACCCCCGACCACCGCCAGTTGTCCACGAACAGGCGGAGAGCGGCAAATGTCTCGGTGAGGGAGCCGGGCGAGACGTGCTGCTCCTCGCGATATCCCACGACCTGCTCGCCCAGCACCCATCCCTTTGTGTACTGGCCGCGAACGGTTGAGGTCGCGACGTCGCCGTCCTGGATCGGCCTGATCGCGCGCAGCACCTTCACTTTCTCATCGCGCACCGCCGTCGCCTCGAAGGTGATCGGCGGCTCCATCGCCACCAGCGCCACCAGCTGCAGGGCGTGGTTTTGAACGATGTCTCGCAACGCGCCGGCCTTCTCGTAGTACGAGCCGCGCAGCTCGACGCCGATCTCCTCCGCGGCCGTGATCTGGACCGAGTCGATGAGGTTCGCGTTCCACACGGGTTCGAAGATCGCGTTCGCGAATCGGAACGCCAGGATGTTCTGGACGGTCTCCTTGCCCAGGTAGTGGTCGATGCGAAAGACGGAGTCCTCGTGGAAGACGCGCTGCAGGATCTGGGTCAGCTCGCGGGCCGACTTCAGGTCCGAGCCGAACGGCTTCTCGACGACGATGCGGTGGAAGCCCTGGCTCTTGGTGAGGCCGCCTGCTTTCAGCTGCTCGACGATGGTCTCGTAGGTCGGCGGGGGCGTGGCGCAGTAGTACACGCGGTTGCCGCCCAGGTGGCGGGTGCGATCGAGCTCCTCGACCTTGCGCTCCAGCGAGCGGAAGTCCTCGAGCTTGCTGAAGTCGACGTGCACGTAGAACAGGCTCTGCAGAAAGGCCTGCATGACCAGGGGGTCGATGGGCTGGGTGCGCGAGTATTTGCTGACGACGTCGGAGGCGTGCTTGCGGAAGGCGGCGTCGTCGAGGTCGTCGATCGCAGCGCCGAGGACGGCGAAGCCCGCGGGCAGCAGGCGCTGCTTG
>DASXNH010000243.1:0-1605 GCA_036495195.1 Candidatus Dormiibacterota bacterium | reverse complement strand
AGCCAGTGGATACACTGTTTCCGTGAGTCCCGAGCCGGTCATTGAAGAGGCAGTACCCGGCACGACCAGTTCCAGCCGACGGCGTGCACCCACGTCCGGCCGCCGGCTGGTGCTCGAGGTGCACGCGGCGCTGCGCGAGATGATCATCAGCGGCGAGCTGCCGCCAGGCGCGCCGCTGCTTCAGGCGGAGATGGCGCGCAGGCTCAACGTCAGCCGGACCCCCATGCGTGAGGCCTTCCGTCTCCTCCAGGAAGAAGGCCTGATCGAGAACCAGCCGGACCAGCGAGCCTTCGTCCGCGAGGTCGATCCGGCTGAGCTCGACTCCGTCTACACCGCACGCGTCATGCTCGAGGCCGTTGCGGTGAGTATCACCGTCGGCGTCGCCACCGCCGACCATGTTGACCGGATGAACTCAGCTCTGCAGCAGATGCGGGCGCACCAGGCCGACGACGACATCGACCGCTGGCAGGAGGCTCACCACCAGTTGCACTGCGTCGCCACCGAGGGAGCCGGGCCTAACCTGCAGAACTCGATCACTTCCCTCCGTGAGACAGGCGAGCGCTTCCTGCGCCTAGCGCAACTAGGCCACCCCGTCCCGTGGTCGCTGTGGGACGCCGATCACGAGGCACTGGTCGAAGCCTTCAGAGCCCATGATCACGACGGCGCTGTCAGCGTCATTGCCCGGCACCTGGCGCGTACCGCCTTCACAGCGATGGCTGACATCGCGCCACACCTGGACGCGACGGCGACGCGTGCGGCTCTCAATCTGATCCTCTGAGTGCCCCAGCCAAGGAGCACCGCCGATGGCGATGCCGCGCTCGTCGCGACGGTCTTTACGGTCGGCTGCGGCGACGCGGCCCGCGACGATCTTCCTGGCCCGTTCCGGCAGGTCGACAGCTGCCGACCCCCGCTGTTTGTCCTCAGTAGTGTCAGCGCCTACCCGTTCGTATTGAGTGGATTAGGGCGGGCATCCGGTTCGGAAACCGGATCCGCGCGTTCGAAACCGATGGTGTGGACCGCTGCAACTCGGCCCACTTGCACTCTGGTTTGAGCTCCTTGTCATCGCGCCCACTGACCCGTCGGAAACATCCAGGCTGCGCGTCAGGGTGTGGAGTTGTGGTCGGAACATGGAGCCCCGCTGTGCTGCTCGAGCGGCAAGCTTGGCCACAGAGATCCTTGCTGCAATCGCCCCCATGGGATAGGTCCCGATCGCTCCAGTTATCGTCGCCGCTTTGAGCTGGGTCGCGGCGGCCGCCGCTTACGCTGCGGCTACGGTCGCGACCGACGAGTGGGGGCTTCGCCGTCAATGCGTTAGTCAACCTTGGACGCGGGTCGCTGGCACATGCCTATGGGCTGAAGATCCCCGCGTCGATTGCCGAAGAAAAGCTCATGTGGGAAGCGCTGCGCGGCTCTGTCCTCTATGGGACCGAACCATATGCCGACCGTCTGGATGAGTACCGTACCCAGCCTGACCCAGAACCCACAGACGCGACCGGGCGGGCGGCTAGGTCATCACCACCAGGTGGCGGCAAAGCGTAGGCGCACTGTAGAGCTACGAAGGGCGACTTGATGCTTCGTGACCGTGATAGTGACCGAGACCCCTGG
>DASXNH010000242.1:0-14169 GCA_036495195.1 Candidatus Dormiibacterota bacterium | reverse complement strand
TAACGCAAATAGACGACGCCCGAGCCGAAGGTGTTGGTTTCGATGAGGCGCATCTTGATGCTTTCGCGCAGCGGAGGAAAGTACGGCGTGCCGGCGCCGATGACCACCGGGTGGACAATGAGCCGGTACTCGTCGACGAGGCCCAGCTCGATCAGGCTCGCTGCCAAGTTGGCGCCGCCGACGCTGAGGTCGCCGCCTGGTTCTTGTTTCAGCTTGGCAATCTCCTCCGCGACGTTTCCCCTGACGAGGCGGCTGTTCCAGTCGACTTTGTCGAGAGTCGTCGAGAAGACGATCTTCGGTTTCGGCCTCCAGATGTGGGCGAAGTCGACGATGTAGCCAGGCGTATTGGGCACCGCGTCGGCGGTCGGCCAGTAGGCGGCCATGCTCTCGTAGAGGCGGCGGCCGTAGAGAAATGCGCCGGTCGCACGCGCCTCGTCGTTGGCGAAAGAGTGGATCTCCTGGTCGATGATCACCCAGTCGAGCAGGTCCGGGTCGTCCGGGCGGGCCTCCCCGCGGTGTTTCCGTTCGATGAAGCCATCGAGGGAAACCATCATTGAGTAGAACAGCTTGCGCATACGGTGATCTTGACGGGAATCTAGTCTTTGTCGTCGTGAGCAACGCGCCGATCGGCATTTTTGACTCCGGCGTTGGCGGATTGTCGGTGCTGCGCGACATCCGCGCGGCGCTGCCCGCAGAGTCGATCGAGTACGTAGCCGACTCCGCGAATGCGCCGTGGGGAGACAAGCCGGCCGACTTTATCCGCTTGCGTGGACTGGAGATCGCGGGCTTCCTCGTCGGTCAGGGAGTGAAGGCGATCGTGATCGGCTCGAATACCGGGACCGCGGGCTCCGCTGAGGCTCTCCGCGCGACGTTGACCATGCCGGTCATCGCCATCGAGCCCGGCATCAAGCCGGCGGCGGCGGCGACCAGATCCGGGGTGGTCGGGGCGATCGTGACGACCACGATGGGGGCCTCCGACCGGATGGCATCGCTGCTCGACCGCTTCGGCAGAAATGTGCGGGTGATCAGCGTGCCTGTGCCGGGCCTGGTGGAGCACGTCGAAGCGGCGGACCTCGACGGCGCCGAGATTCGGCGCCTGGTTGAAAACTACGTTCGACCCTTGCTCGACCAGGGCGCCGACACGATCGTGCTCGGGTCGACCCACTACGTGTTCCTCCGGCCGCTGATCGCCGAGATCGCAGGGCAGGACGTGACCATCGTTGACACCGGCGAGGCGGTGGCGCGCCAGCTTGCGCGCGTCCTCGCGGAGCGCGGTATGGCGGCGCCGCACGAGGCGGAGGGCGTCGAGCGTTTCTGGACCAGCGGCGACCCCGCTGAGTCGGCCCGTGTGATGTCGGCGCTGCTCGAGCGGAAGGTCAGCGTCGGAAAGCTGCCGGTCTAGGGCGGCGATGATAACGACGCCAGTGAAAGATCAGGTCGCGTTGGTGACCGGCGCAGGCAGCGAGGCCGGCATCGGTTTTGCGATCGCACGCCGGCTCCACGCAGCGGGATTCCACATCGCCGTCACCTCCACTACCGATCGCATCCACGATCGGGCCCGCTCGCTCGACACCGGCGGCAAGACGGCCCTTGCATTTGTCGCCGACCTGACTGATGAGGATTCGGTGCGCAGGCTCGTCGACTCTGTGCTGCGACAGTCCGGCCGCATCGATGTGCTGGTGAACAACGCTGGAATGGCTCAGACGGGCCGGTCTGTCGAGGATGCGACGGTGCAGCAAACTGCCTATGCGGATTGGCAGCGGCAGATCGAGATCACCCTCAACACCGCGTTCCTCATGACGCGCGCGGTGCTGCCGGGGATGGTCGAGAGAAACTACGGCCGGATCGTGAACGTGTCCTCGGTGACCGGGCCGCTGGTGAGCCACCCCGGATGGGCCGCCTACAGCGCGGCGAAGGCGGGCATGGACGGCATGATGCGGGCGGTGGCGCTGGAGACCGCCGAGCACGGCGTCACCATCAATGCGGTCGCGCCGGGATGGATCGCCACGGCGTCCACGTCGGATGTCGAGCGCACGGCCGCCCTCCATACCCCCGTCGGTCGCGCAGGCAGGCCTGACGAGGTGGCCGCCGCGGTGGCGTTCCTGGCCTCACCCGACGCGTCTTACATCACTGGGCAGTCCATCGTCGTCGACGGCGGCAACATCCTGCAGGAGGATAAGAGCCGCTCGCGATAGCCGGTTGGTAGTCCCGGAGGAACCTTTCATTGGTTCGTGTGAACTGCACGTATTCGGCCCGCGCGACGGTCTCTAGATTCGTCTCTGGTGCAGAATCCAGGTTGGTCCAACGTCGCGCGCATCTCGGCTGAGCGCCAGACAGCCGCCGGCCTTGATGACGTATTTCGCTGGCTCGTCGAGCATCAGGGCACCGCAACGCGTCTTGACGTCGAAGAGCTGCCTGCCCTCGGGCAGCACTCGTGGCTGCGGCTGGCGCTGCCGATCACCGCGCCGCGTGCCGTGCTGTGCACCCTATGGGTGGTGGACGCTGTCGTCGCGGGTGAATGCCTGCTGGCAGGACACCTTCGCTTCGTGGCTCACCCCACCGTGTCGGACGTCAGGTTGAGCTTCAGTGGACGGACCGCAGTGGCGATGAGGTCAGGTGATTTCTTTGGCCAGGCAGATCAGGCCGTTCGAGAGCTGCTGGAGGTGATCGGGCGGTCCATCGAGCGACCGCGCATCCTTTCGCTGGCTGCGATCCCGTCGCAGGGAATCGCCATCAACTAAGCGGCGGCTTGTGGGTTCGCCGGGAGGCAGCCATACGCGCGACTGGGCGCGGTGAAGCTGAGGGCGAGCGTATCCCGCTCATTCGCTGACCGTACTTAGTAGACTCCCGGCGATGGGTGCGGGCCGCTCGCGGGACAACGTGATCGGGCCGGTCGACCCCATGCAGGTCCCGCGGTTTGCGGGTCCAGCCACCTATGCGCGCCTGCCGTCTTTGGACGCGGTGGGGTCGGCTTCAGTTGCAATTCTTGGCGTGCCGTTCGACAGTGGCGTGGTCTACCGGCCAGGCGCGCGTTTCGGGCCGGCCGCAATCCGGGCCGGGTCCAAGATGCTGCGCCCTTTCAATGCGTGGACTGAGGCGGAGCCGTTCGCGCAGCAGGTGGCCGATGCGGGCGACGTCGCCTGCACGCCGTTCGGCATCGAGCAAGCCATCGGCGAGATCGAGGCTGCGGCGAAGGCGACTTACGAGCGGGCGCCGCATGTTTTGGCGATCGGTGGAGACCACACGATTGCACTGCCGATGTTGCGGGCGGCGTCTTTGCGTTTTGGGCCGCTGGCACTGGTCCACTTCGATGCGCACCTCGACACGTGGAACACGTACTTCGGGGGTGCCCGCTACACCCATGGGACTCCATTCAGGCGCGCGGCCGAGGAGGGATTGCTCGACCTCACGCGGTCGATGCATGTGGGGACGCGAGGGCCGCAATTCTCCGCCGACGACCTGCCCGAGGATGCTGCGCTCGGGTTTCGCCTGATCGACGGGCGCGCGATCGACGACCGCGGCCCGGCTGCGATCGCAAGCGAGATTCGGGACGTAGTCGGCCAGGCGCACGTCTATCTCTCGCTCGACATCGATGTCCTCGACCCTGCGTTCGCGCCCGGCACGGGCACTCCAGAGGCAGGGGGCTGGAGCAGCCGCGAGGCGATCGCCGTGATTCGCGGACTGGGCGGGGTCAATTTGGCCGCCGCCGACGTGGTCGAGGTGGCGCCGGCGTACGACCACGCGGAGATCACGGCGATCGCGGCGGCGAACATCGTCTACGAGATGCTGTGCCTCTTCGCGACAGCGACGACCAAGCAAAGCCCTCGGCGCTGATACTTCCCGACAGCCCGACCGGGAAATGGTGGGCCGGGAGGGATTTGAACCCCCACAGATTTCTCGGGTGGTTTACAGCCACTTGAGCTCGCCAATGCCCAGCCGACCCAGCTATACCTGCCGCCATCCATCGGGCGGCGCGACGGCTATCGTACCCGCTCAATCGGAACGCCTGAAGGCATAATTCCCCCGTGGCGCGAGGCTACGCCCGATATGTCCTTGCCGTCATGGTGGGGATCAACTTCCTCAACTACATGGATCGCTACGTGGCCGCGGTAGCCGCACCCCTCATCCAGCAGGAGTTCGGCCTCAGCAACACCGAGGTCGGGTTTCTCGCATCGGCGTTCCTGCTGGTCTACGCCGTGGCCGCCGTGCCGTTCGGCTACTGGGCGGACCGCGGGGTGCGCCGCACCGTGGTCGGGATCGGAGTCGCGATCTGGAGCGTCGCCACCCTCTTCACCGGCTTCGCGCGCAATTTTTTTCAGCTCTTCCTGAGCCGGGCGATTCTCGGGATCGGCGAGGCCAGCTACTACCCCGCGGGAACGTCCCTGCTTTCGGACTATTTCCCGAAGGAGCAGCGCGCGCGCGTGATGTCGATCTGGGGCGTGGGAAGCACGCTGGGCATCGCGATCGGTTTCGCCGGCGGCGGCTACATCGCCGACAAGTTCGGCTGGCGCAACGCCTTCTTTTTTGCAGCGGTCCCTGGAATTCTGTTCGCACTGCTGGCCTTCGGGTTGCGCGAACCGCTGCGCGGCAGCGTCGAGAGACGCGGGCCCGCCGTCAGGCAGACGCGGGATGCAAATCTAAGAACCTTCTTGAACCTGATGCGCATCCCCACGCTGAGAGCCACGATCCTCTCGCAGACGGCCCTGTATTTCGTCCTTGCCTCCAACGCCTTCTGGCTGCCCACCCTCCTCGTCCGCCGATTCAACCTATCAATTAGCCAGGCCGGCCTCTTCGCCGGCATCGTCCTGGTCCTGGGCGGCCTGATCGGCACGCTGGCAGGCGGATGGATCGCCGACCGCCTCGCGAAAAAAAACCCGGCCGCCTACCTGCAGGTCGGGATCGCAGGTTTCTTGATTGGGGCCGTCTTCATCGTCATCTCGTTGGTGGCACCGCTGAACATCGGGCCGATCCCGATCTTCGTTCCGGCCTTCCTGATAACCGTGGTCGCGCTGTACCTGAACGCCGGCCCGTTTACGGCCGTCGCCCAGAACGTCGTGTCGCCGGCGCTGCGCGCGAGCGGAGTGACCATGCTGCTCTTCGTCGCCCACGTGTTCGGTGACTCGCACTCCACATTCGACGTGGGATTCCTGGCGGATAAGCTCGGCAGCCTTCAGGCCGCCCTGTTGATCACCTCACCCACGCTGCTCATCGTCGCGGCGATCCTCGCGGCGAACGGGCTGCGGTCGGTCAAGCCCGACACGCAAGCCATGGAAGACGATTGGGCCAACCGACCTGCACAGCCGGCGGACGCCGCGAGTGGCGCTTAGTAGATAAACCCGACCAGCGCGCTGCCCAGCTGTCCGGGCTTGATGGTGCGTTCGCTGATCACTCCGAAGGCGACGAAGTTCATCTCAGACACTGTCCACGAGCCGTCCTTGTTCACAGCCTCGACGTAGGCGACGTGGCCGAGGTAGCTCTCCCACGTGACCATGATCGCGCCGACCTTGGGCTTGGGCCCGACTGGATAACCGGCAGCTGAGGCGTTCTGGTACCAGAAGCCCGCGTCGCCACGCCAGGTCACATTCCGCTTGGTGGCGACGTAGTAGGTGCACCAGCCGGGAGGGAAGCCTGTGGCCGGGTATGGGCCCAGGCAGCAGCCGAGGATGACGGAGTGGTAGCCGCCGCCGCTTCCGGTGCCGGTCTGAACCAGGTTCTGCCACAGGGCCGGAGCTGGCGGGAACGCCCCACCGACGCCGCCGGGGATGACCAGCACGGTACCCGCCGTCAGCACTGAGCTGCGCAGGCGGTTGAAGTCGAGGATGGTCTGAGCGTCTGACTGATACTTGAATGCGAGCTTGTCGAGCGTGTCGCTCGCCTTGGTCGTGACGACGAGGCCAGGCACCGGCGGGATCATGATCTGGTCCCCAGTCGCGACCACATCGCTCGACATCAAGTTTGTATTCGACCAGCGAATGTCGCTGACAGTGACGTTGAATTTCTTGGCGACTTCTTTGAGGGTCTCACCAGCGGCAACCGTATAGGTGAAAGCGGAGTGGCTGATCGGGGCCGACAGCGGAATGGCCATCGGCTTGATGATCGTGCTGAACCGCCCCAGCGACACGTCGCCGACGGCGCCACCCTCGCCGCTGACCGTGGCCTCAGCGTTGACTGCCCCGAGGCTGGCGGTGAAGGAGGACTGATAGTGGCGATCCAGCGAAGCGTACCCAGAGATCGCGACCGCTATTGCGAGCACGACAGCATGGGTCAGATAACGATGGATTTTCAATACGTACCCCTAAAACGATGTAAACCCGCCCACGTCGGACGGATCCCCAAGACGCCGGTCACCCTAGCAGACCCCCGCCAAGCCCGTCAACCCTAAAACCATTGGTTTGGGGGCCGCGGAGCCACTGGAGAAGGGCCTGACTCGGAACTCAGCCTGAATACGCGAAACCGAGTACCAAAAAGTACCTGGTCGAACTACAGTTCGCCCCCCGAAAAGGGCCGGCCAGGCTCCTCTGGACACCCCCAAAGGCTTGCTCACAAGGTATCCAACGGTAAAGACAACCTTCCCTTGCCCGGGGCTGCAAGCCGTCCTTTCGCGCCTCGCCCATCCCACGGGGCGGCCGGCCGATTGGTGAGGAGATAAGCTGCCCTCGATCGAGATGAGCAAGCTCCAGACACCGGTGTGCGATCTGCTTGGAATCCAGCTTCCGATCTTCCAGGCCGGTATGAGCACTTACACCACGCCCGAGCTGGTGGCGGCGGTGAGCAATGCCGGCGGCCTCGGGATCATCGGCAGCCTGAGCCGCAAGCCGGACGAGCTGCGCGACGAGATCCGGAAAATTCGGGAGCTGACCTCTCGGCCCTTCGGAGTCAACCACGTCCTTTCGCAGCTCGACCCTGACGCTCTCGAGGTGACCATCGACCAGCAGGTTCCAGTCCTCGCCCTCGCATGGGGAAAAGCCGATGAGATCGTCCGCCGCGCCCACGACGCAGGTATGAAGGTCATCCATCAGGTCAACACGCCGGAAGAAGCTGGACGTGCGGCCTCGGATGGCGCGGACGTAATCGTCGCGCAGGGCGCAGAGGGTGGCGGCCATGTTGGCGCGATGTCCACGCTGCCGCTGGTGCCGCAGGTCGTCGACGTCGTCAACGGCGTGCCGGTGCTTGCGGCCGGAGGGATCGCTGATGGGCGCGGTGTCGCCGCTGCCCTCATGCTCGGGGCACAGGGAGCTTTGATTGGCACGCGATTCCTGGCGACGCCCGAGGCGAGTGGACGCGGCCATTCGAAGGACGCGATCCTCAACGCCCTGGGCAGCCAGACGATGGCGAGCAAATTCTTCGACGATGTCCTGGGCCTGCGTTGGCCGGGTGCATTGGTGCGCTCGATTCGGAATCCGCTGCTGGACAGGTGGGCGCAGCGCCAGCAGGACTGGGCTCTGGCGGCGGACCAGATTCGTCCTTCGTTGGAGGCGGCGTTGGCCGCCGGCGACTTCGTGCTTGCGGGCGAGTCGGCTGGGCTGATTCACGACATAGTGCCCGCCGGCGAGCTGGTGGCGCGAATCGCGCGAGAGGCCGAAGCGCTACTCGCTGGTCAGGGGCCACCTCGCACGTAGACGTTCTGTCCGGAGACGAAGCTGGACTCATCGCTGCAGAGAAAAGCGATGACGTTGGCGATGTCATGTGGCTGACCGACCCGACGCAGCGGGATCTGCGACGCGGCGCCCAGCTTGAATGCCTCGTAGTCGACGCCCATGCGCTCAGCGGTCGCTCTCGTCATCCGGGTCTCCACGAATCCCGGCGCCACCGTGTTCACGTTCACGTTGTAAGGACCGAGCTCGATGGCCAGGGTGCGGGCCATCCCCTGAAGGCCTGCCTTCGCCGCCGAGTAGTTGGCCTGACCACGGTTGCCCAGTGCCGAGGTCGAGGACAGAAACACCATCTTTCCGTGCTTGTTCTCAACCATGTGCTTCTGGGCTGCGCGCGCGCAGAGAAATGTGCCCTTGAGGTGCGTGTCTATGACAGCATCCCAATCTTCATCGGTCATCTTGAACAGCAGGTTGTCGCGGATGATGCCGGCGCAGGTGACCAGTATGTCGAGCCGGCCGAGCTCCTTGACGGTCCGCTCCACCATGCTCTCGACCTGCACTCGATTGCTTACATCACAGGCGATGGCCAGCCCGCCGATCGGGTCCGCGATCTCCCTGGCCGGACCCTCGTCCAGGTCAGAGACAGCGACCTTGGCGCCTTCCTTGGCGAAAAGCTGCGCAGTGGCCGCGCCGATTCCACGACCACCGCCCGTGATGAGCGCGACCTCGCCTTCGAACCTCATACCGTCTCGGTCGCCAGGGCGGTGCCGCCGTCCTTGCGCGGATCGGAAGCGCCGCGAAAATGGCCTTGGCCGTCAGCGGCGATGACTTGCGGTCGCGCGAAGTATGAGTCGTAGTTCAGCGTCCGTCGATTGACCCTGTAGCCAAGCTTCTCCAGGTTTCTGGCCACCGTGACAGGGATGCGCGCCTCCATCTGGACGATGTCCCCCTGGAAGTCGACGCGAGGGGCGCTCACAGCCTCGACCGGCGTCATGCGGTGGTCGATGAGGTTGACCAGCACCTGAAGGACTCCCGTGACGATCTTCGTGCCGCCAGGTGCGCCGACGCAGATGCTGAGCTTGCCTTGGTCGAAAACCATGGTCGGCGTCATCATCGTGACCCGCGTTTTGCCGGGACGCACCGAGTTGGGATGGCCCGACCGAGGGTCGAAGCAATTCATATAGTCGTTGTAGCCAAAACCAAGCCCGGGAGTCACGACGCCACTGGCCGAACCGAGCGTGTGAGTGAGCGAGACGGCATTACCCTGGTCGTCGATGACGCACACATGAGTTGTGTCCGGGCGGTCATGAACTCCCGCTGCCGCGCCAACCGCCACTGCCTCGCGAGCCTTCGCTGCGTACCCCTTGTCGGCGAGGGCGCCGGTCGGAATGTCGACAAAGCGGGGATCGGCCACGTGACGCTCGCGGTCTGCAACCGCCCAGCCCATCGCTTCGATCAGAAGACGCGCCGCTTCGGTGCTAGGCCAGCCGTGCGCACCGAGGTCGAAGCCCTCTAGGAAGTTCAGCATCTGGAGCAGGGTCAGGCCGCCGGCGGGCGGACCGGCCGCGGAGATGTTCAGCCCGCGATAGGTGCCGCGCAAGGGCTCGGTCACGTTGACCCGGTAGCCGGCAAGGTCGTCTGCGGTGATGAAGCCGCCGTTGGTTTCGAAATCGGCGGCGATGGCGGCCGCGATCTCACCCTTGTAAAAGGTATCCGGGCCATCGGCTGCGAGGCGCTCGAGGGTGCGCGCGAGGTCGGCCTGGACAAGGAGCTCGCCGATTGCGAACAGCTCCCCGTTTTTCGTGTAGATCGCCCTGGCCCCCGGCGTCGCCTGGATCCGTTTGACGTTGGGCACGACATCGGGCCCGTAGTCCATCGTCCAGTAGCCATGCATGAAGCCGCTCACGGGGATGCCCTCGCGAGCGAGCGGGATTGCGGGCGCGATGGCTTCCTCCCAGGAGATCGTGCCGAAACGAGTCAGCGCCTCGTAGAGACCGGCCACCGTCCCCGGGACGCCCACTGACTGGTAGCCGACGTCGTTGACCCAACCTTCGAGCACGTACCCATAGCGGTCGGCTGCCTCGCGGATGAAGAGGTTCTCCCACTGATCCTCACGTGCGCGGCCGCCGGCGGTCGCATAGAACTCGAGCAGGGCGTCGCCCCGCTGCGGGCTGTGGACAAGCATCACACCGCAACCGCCGATGCCACACATTTGCGGATCCAGCACGCCCTGGACAAAGGCGCATGTGACCGCAGCGTCAACCGCGTTGCCGCCGCGCCGCATCACCTCCAAACCGATCTCGGCAGCCTGAGGTTGCGGAGCGACGATGATGGCCACGAACGTAAAGGATAGGCGGCGCGGTCAGCACCCCAAACTGATCAGAAGAAACCTGGACCCCGCACCGGGGCCCTCCCTCGCCTCCGCCAGTTTTGCCGGCCCCTCCCCCGCCCGCACAACCTGGCGTCGAAGTTACGGGAGATGCGGGGGCCCGACAATCCAGGTTGTTAAGGCCGCGCAGCGCGGCGAGCCGCCTAGTCCACCTCCGCCGGCTCGTCAAGCGACTCGATCGGGATCGCCATCACGAACGGGGCGTAAAGGATGTCGAACTGCTCCCCCGAGATCAGGTCCCGCACCGCCAGCGCCACGGCCGCGTTCCTGCTCGCCTCGATCATCTCGATGTTGGTTCCTCCCGCACTGATCGCATGCTGGATCGACTCCCACTCGACGGCCGAAAGCCTCGTCAGGCGCTCGATGAACTTGGCCACGAGGGTGCTGATCGGAAAACCAGGCTCCCGGTCGCTCAACCGGCCGACCTTGACAAGCACCCGCTCGAGGGCGTGCCCGAAGCAAAGTGCCCGAGTCCCATCTCGAGAGCTTAGCCACCCCCGCTGCAGCCCCCTTGCAGCCCTTTCACCCGTGCCGATTTGTTGCTAGGGCGCGCTCCGCTGCGATTGCGCAAAAGCGCGAAGCCCCGCGGCGTGCGAGCCGCTGCCCTGGATCACATGCTCGAGCTGCCGCTCAGCAAGCGCCTCCCACGCTGCATTGCCCGTCAGGCGAGCCAGGCGCGCCGTGATACGCCACGTCTCAGCCCCCAACATCTCCCCCGCCCGCTTGAGCAACTCCCCAATGGCCTTGGTGTCGATCCCAGCCCCCGACGTGGCCAGGACCTCGGCCTCGAGCAACCTGGCGGCAACCGCCCGCACCGCATCCCCCGATCGGTTGGAGTCGGCGATGAGGTCCCTGGCCACAGTCAATGCGCGTTCGATCTGACCCGCCGCCAGCTCGAGGCGCCCCTGCAGCAACCGGCTGCGGGCCCTCTGCTGCCACCTGAACGGATAAGGCGCGACCCGAGCGCGCGCCGCCTCGCCCGAGTACCGCATCGCGGACCGCCTCCCCCCCGCGACCAGCCTGCTCTCACCCAGCCCGATCAAGCTCGCCTCCAGCTGCGGGCGAAGGTGGCCCGCCCGCGCCGCCTCCAGCTCCTTCAGGTTGATGAGGTCGGCCGCCTCCAGCTGGCCCAGGCTGACCAGGATGGCGGCCCGGAGATTGGCCCCATCAGGTCCAACCTGCGCGACCTCCGTCGACCCAGTGTCGGCAGCCAGACGGTCGAGCGCGCCCATGGCCAAAGACACCTCGCCCAGCATCATGTGCGCCCGCGCCAGCGCGAGCTCGCGATGGCGCCTGATCAGCGGCTGGTCAGTGTCATCAGAAGCGCGAGGGCCGACGCGCAGCAGCTCCAGCGCCTCGCGGGCGCGCCCCTGGTCGCACCTGAGGGCCGCGAGCCATACAGCTGCGAGAGTCGTCAAGCGGCTGTCGTCCGCCAGCCTCCGAGCATCCGCGTAGCGCCGTTCGGACTCCTCCAGCTGCCCATCAGCGTGCATCAGGCGCCCGGCGATCACGAGACAACGAGCCTTGGTGCCCGGATTGTCGGCGAGCGCCGCTCCCTCCTCCGCCAGCGTCAGCGCGTAACCGAACTCGCCGAGGTAGTACGCACACCACGCCGCCGTCTCCATCCCCGCGGCCCCTGCTCCACGCACGATCGACGCCCTTGCATCCTCGGCGGCGCGCGCGAAATGGCCCATCGTGATTCGGACCTCGGACCGCAACAGACGGCTGTCGGCGTTATCTTCGAGATCGATGGCTTCTGTGAGAAGGCGCTCCGCCTCCGCATAGTCCCGGCGGTGGAAACACGTGCGGGCAGCGACCATCAGCGTCGAAACCGCCTGGGTGACATCGCCGCCAAGTCGCGCGTGGTGCGCCACCCTGATGGCGTCTGGCGCCTGCTGAGATTCCATGAGTCGAGCCACCGTCCTGTGGACATGGGCCCGCCACGGCCCCGTCAGCCCCGCCGCCAGCGCCTCGCGCACCAGCTCGTGATGGAAAGTGAAGGCGCCGGCGCCCTCATCGAGGAACAGCGCCTTGACGCCTGCTTCGAGGTGAGCGAAGAGATCCACCGGATGAAGGTTCAAAACTTCCATCAGGAGATCAGGGTGGATGACCGGTCCGATGGCCGCCGCTGTGCGGAGCGTCCGGGCGGCGGGACCCAGCTGATCGCACCGGGTGTCGACCGCCTGCCGGATGGTGGCAGGCAGGCTGGCGTGCTGATCGGCGATCGCAAGCTGACGGAGGAACAGCGGGTTGCCACCGGTGAGTGCATGGAGCTCTTCGGCGCGATTGCTGCCGACGATCACACGAGCCGCCGCCAGGTCCAGCGGACCGAGTGTGATCCGATCATCGACCCGGCTCGGCATCTTGGTGTTAAGCAGCTGAGTGACCACGATGAGGAGGGGTAAACCGGAAGGACGCGCCCTGGCGAACTCGACCCACGCGCGGGCCAGCTCCCCTGCCAGATAAATGTCGTCGAGCACGATCGCCGTCGGCCCAGCCGTCGCGATGTGCGCAAAGGTGCCAAGCATGATCTCGAACATTCGCCGTCGCACACTCGCGTTGAGCGCAGGAGCGATAACCGCTGGCGCGGGTTCTTCGCGGGGCACGTCAAGCAGCGCCCGGAAGGCGGGCTGCGGGCCGAACAGGGCCTGCGCCCGCCGGCGATCGCTCTCGACGAACTGCTCGAGCGCCGCCATCAAAGGATGCAGGGGCACCATGCGGTCGAGGCCGGCGCAGCTCGCGAGCAACACGGTGGCTCCATCGCTTCTTGCTCGGTTTGCCCAATGTGTGACCAGACGCGTCTTGCCGATGCCGCTGTCACCCTCGACCACCACCAGCCTGATCCCACCGGTGGTCACCTGGGATAGCGCTGCATCGAGCACCACGAGCTCCGCATCTCTGCCGGCGAGCCCGCTGCCCGCAGCTTCCTGGGCGGGCAGCAGGGCGCCCGCATCGCGGCTGTGGTTGGTTGCCACCGCAATCATCAGGCCAGGGATCGGCTTTCCCTGAAGGATCGCCTTGTGGACCGCGTCGGTGGCCGGCGACGGATCGACACCGAGCTCTTCACGCAGACGCTTGCGAGCGCGGGCAAACGTCGCCAGCGCGGTTCCCGGCTGCCCGCCGTGCGCCAGCGCCGCCATGAAGACCTGGAGCGCGCCCTCGTCATAAGGATCGGACGCCACCACCGCCTCGCTCATCTCCCGAGCGGCCGAGAAGTCGCCGATCGCGAGCGCGGCGCGCGCGGCCGTCCGGCGCACGTCGACGCCCAGCTTCGTCACCGCGGCCCGCTCCTCGTCCGCCCACGGAGAATCCGGCTCATCCGCCAGCAGCTCTCCGCGCATCAGGGCCAGCGCGGCCTCGGCGGCGAGACGCGCGCTCGCGTAGTTCTGCTGCGCCAGCCTTCGGGCGGCCGCAGTCGCGAGATGGTTGGCGACGTCCAGGTCGATCCAGTCCGCCAGAAGCTGGTAGCCGGCGTCGGAACGAGGCAGCCGCTCCGCCCCCAGGACCGATCGCAGCCGGCTGATCAGAACCGAGATCTGCTGAGCTGGCCTCGCCGGGGGACGGCCAGGCCACAGGCAGTCCACAAGTCGTGGGACAGGCACCGGCTGCCCGCGCGCCACCGCAAGCACCTTGATGAGGGTTCGCGCTTTGCGGCTGCCCAAAGCATGCTTGTCCACGCCGTGGATGTCCAGGGCGCCAAGCACGCTGACCTTCAGCTCGCCGACGACGCGCCGACCTGACCGATTTACCATGGTTCCGCTTGAACCCGCCGCGTTTCGATCTCAAATTGAGTCTAAACCGGTTGGTAAACGAGCGCACGGGCAACATTGGCGCGTGCCCCTCGCGGCAAACCCGTAACGAGTTCGCGGGGCCTGCCGTTCTGTTGCGAGTGGGGGGTACGGAATGAGCCGGTTGCCGGTGCCAGCGCGCCGGCTGGCCGCGGCGGTGGCCATCATCGCGGCCCTGGCGGCGCCGAGCGTCCTCACCCTGTGGGTTTCGACCCCCTCGGCAAGCGACATCCAGGAGCGCGTCCTGGCTGCGACTCGAGCCCACGGCGTCGTGCTGCTGGGCGAGGACGATGTCCCTGCCCTGCTCGCGCAGGCGGTGGTGGCGACAGAGGACGAACGCTTCTACCAGCACCACGGCATCGACACGATCGGGCTCGGACGCGCATTCCTTTACGACGCG
>DASXNH010000241.1:0-3579 GCA_036495195.1 Candidatus Dormiibacterota bacterium | reverse complement strand
TAGGGTCATCTGCTCCACGCGATATGGGGACGGCTTGAAGGAGCGATATGGGGCAGCCCGGCCCGTCAACGCATCCGCTCCCGCGCTTGCCCACCTGCCGGACCGGCTCGGTGGCGATCGGGCACATGGTCAGAAGGTCAGGACCGAACCGTGATTCGAGTGCCAGAGCGCCAAGCAGGTAGCCATCGCGAACCTCGCTGCTCACCGGTCGACGTCCGGACTTGGTTTTCGCTCGCGGCGGAGCTCGTGGCCGACTGGCGTTGCGAAGCCCGAGGGTGGCTCCTTGCGACGGGAGCCGTGGGCGAGCACGAAGTCGCGTGGAGTCACTACCTCGACTTGGCTTCGGACTACACGAGCGGGCTCAGGACTTCCACCAGATGGCTTCGTCGTAGGGGACGAGGCGGCAACGCCTGTCCCAACCTTCGATCCTGTCAGCAGATAGAGGAGTTGCAGTCCCAGCTCGGCCTCCCAAAGACGTGGGGCCGGCCAGGGGGAGGCTGGCGGGGATGGTGACGGGAAGGCCCGGGTCGCGCTGGACGATCACCGCCACTGCGGGCGGGGCGAAGGTGCGATCGGACCGAGGAGCAGCGTCGAGGTCGTGGCGCTGGCGGCGCCGAGGGCCAGAGCGAAGATCACGACCGCCGCGAGGACCGCCGTTGGTGTGGTGAGGCCACCATCACCGTCGCGCCTTAAGGCCGCGCCTTCGCCTCTGTGCCATGATCTAGTCCGATTTGGAGAAGGTCATCCGTCGCCGGCCCGCCGGAGGGAGGGCTGGTCGACGAAAGTGACACGACACTGCCGCCCCGCACCGGGCTGGTTAGTGCTGCGGGCGGCAGGCGTACATTCGCAGCTCGTGCCAGAGGGGGTAACCGTGCTCTCCATCGGCGGGAACGGCGCCGCGGCCACTCAGATACTCGTACCAGGCGCGCGCTTCCGGGGTGACGCCGCTGGTCACTGCATTCACCTTGAGCGGCACGCGCATCCGATTGAGCATGTCGAGATGCCAGCCATGGTCGTCGAACCAGGCAAGCGGGCGCTCGCCGGCGAGGGTTGAGATGTTCAGCAGCAGGAGGCCGTCGTCGGCCAGGAGTCCCTGGCCGCGCTACGCCAACCTGGCGATGAGCGCGAGCCCCTCGTAGGGATTGTCGTGGCCCTCGCCTGGGCGAGGAATGTACGGCGGGTTGCAGATGACCAGGTCGAATGGTCCGGCGATGCTGAAGCCGGCGTCGTCGGCCTGCGGGCACACGAGCGAGACTGACGCCCGGTGGGAGACCTCCGCAATCGTGGCGGAGGTGCAGCGAATGGCGGCGAGACTGATGTCGGAGGCGAAAGCACGCTCGATGTCGACCCCGCGCATCAGCGCGTACTTGGTGAGGAAACCCGACCCGCAGCCGATCTCGGCGAAGCTGCGCACGCCGTCGAGGTGATGGCGCAGCGTCCTGGCGAAGAACAACGTGTCGATGTTCGCAGTCCAGACCCGCGGAAATTCCGTCGGGGACCAAGACAAGGACGTGCCGTCGTAGCTGACGGTGCGCGGGTAGGACTCGTACAGGGCGAGGACGGCGTCGCGCAGGCGGGGCTCGAGCGCAGCGATACGGGCGGTGTCAGTCAACAGCACGGGCCGCTCGCAACGCCACACCTCAAGCGGCGCGGGCACCCCCTGGCTGGCACCAAGGATGGTCTCCTGCTCGGCCTGCTCGGCGCAGACGACGAGTTCTGACAGATCGGGGGAAACTCGAAGAAGCATTCGCAGGTCTCCGCTGCTCGTGGCTGGATGTCGAGGCGGTCCGGGGCCTACGCGGAGTTGCCTTGCGCCGCGTCCGGGCCTGAAGCTGCGGGAGCGGCCTTGGCCCTGCCGTGTCTGCGGCCGCATCGAGCCTCTAAAGGCGCTACACCTAGTGCTCGATTGCCGAACTTGCCAGACCCAGCAAGGTGTCGTTGTCCGCGAGCGCGCCGTCCCACATCGTATCCAATCGATTGATGTTTCCCCAGGCGTCAAGCTCGATAGTGCTGACTCCTCGAGGCACGACCCCCTCGGCTGTCCACTCGAAAGCACCCCCTGCGCTGCTCCCGACGACGTGCCGCACGGCGGTTCCGGGTCCGACGAAGGGCAGTAGCCCGCCTGCTTGGGAGAGGAACGAGCCGATGCTTTTGGTTCCGGTGACCGCTAGGTGAGAGGGATGGTCAGTCAGCACCGCGTCTGGTGCAAAGTAGGAGACCGCCTTGGCGTAGTCCTGCTCGTGCAGGGCACCAGCCAGTCCGTGGGCGACCTTTTCAAGTATCTCCGAATTGGCCTCGCGTACGGTGTCCTCCTCGAAATTGGTTGGAAATTGACTGTTCGGCACCTTCAACGCATTGAGGTTCGCCAGACCGAAATGACGCCCATCCCAATAGTCGACCCACCTGACGACTTTCCCGGCCTCGAAGTTCACGACACCAACAGCGCGAATCTCGGACGGCCCGAAGGGGCCCGCGGTGGTAAAGAACACGACCGCGCTGCTGGCGTCGCCCATGATCCGCGAAGGGTACGATGCCGACCCCGCCGGCCAGTGAAGCATAAACTCGACGAATTGATCGTGCAGACTTTGCCCGTCGTACTTCGCCAACCCCAAAGTGGCGTCGATATAGGTGAGCTTCGCTCGAGAGAAATAAGACATCGTCTCATCAACATTTGCTTTACTTTTGGTCCGGAAGAAGCTCGAGAACAATCTGGCAACCGCAGCCGTGGAGTGCCAGGTGTCGACGTCTGCATCCACCCCGGGTACTTGAAATGGCCCGCTCGTCAGCTTAGATTCATCCGCTGACGCGACCCGAGCTGGCAAGAGTGTGGATGCGGCGAGGGCCGAGCCTCCGACCATCGCTCCCTGCTGGACTTTCCTTCGAGAGAGCCTCCTCGTTGTAGGGGTCGCGTCGCTCTCGCTACCGTGGATATTCATGTGTGCTCCTTTTCATTATTTGTGGCCAAACAGCGAATAAGGAAGCTGTTGGCTAATCGATGCGAAGGTCCTCGACTCACGTCATCAGTCACATTTGATGACGCTCTGTGAGAACACCCCGGTCCGATGGAGATGACACCGAAACGTACGCCAGCCTCGCGTTCGCCTTCGGGATCGGAAGCGGCTTACCGGTCGTTCCACGGTTCCCGCGTATACACGATTCGAGGATCGGTATCCACGGTTCCCGCGTATGCACGATTCGAGGATCGGTCGCTACCCCGTGCGCAGCTTCAACGGAGGTAGTCGCATGTCGGGACGTAATGAGATCACCAGTACCGGGGCGTGGATGCAGTAGTTATGTAGCGTCTGGCCGCTGCCGGTGGTTCAACCGTTGCAGGGCCGCGGCAGCGGCCGCGCCCAGCGCGACGAAACCCGCGTACGCGAACGACGTATCCCGGAGCCCGATATGGGTCGCGAGTACGCCTGCTAATAGAGCGGGCACGCTGAACGCCAAGAAGGTCACCACGTACACGGCGGAGAGCAGCGCGGCGCGCTCGTGGGGCTCAGCTAGCTGACTCACAGCTCGTATCGATCCCAGAAACCCAGATCCCAAGCCGGCGCCGGCGACGATCGAGGCCATAAC
>DASXNH010000240.1:0-1966 GCA_036495195.1 Candidatus Dormiibacterota bacterium | reverse complement strand
ACGGCTATGTGCGCGAGATGTTCGATTGCACGCACACCCCCCGTGATCCCGCCGCTGTACCCGACGACCGACATCGGCTTGTTGCGAAATGCGAAGGAGACAAAGACGCTGTCGATCGCATTCTTCAGCACCGCCGGTACAGAATGGTTGTACTCCGGGGTGATTACGAGATAGGCGTCAGCTTCCGCGATCTTCTTGTTCCACGATCGGACGAGAGGCGACGAGTACGTGGGATCGTTGAAGTCACCTATCGTCTGAAACGTCTCGCCGAACATCGGGAGCGGCCAGTCGCGAAGGTCAAGAACCTCGACTTCGAACTCTCCGTGGTTCTTCGCTCGGTCGATGACCCAGGGAGCGACCAAGTCGGCAGCCCGACCGGGTCGAGTACTTCCGATGATGATTTGGAGCTTTGACACGGGCGACGCCTCCTGGTGGGGTTGGTCCGATGCTGAATCGATCCGCCCGGAGTCGCATCCGGGAAACCCCTAGTTCGGAGGTCCGTCCCGCCGATCTCGGGATCTGAGCCTCGTGTTGAACCGTTTGGCCTCGACGAACGCTCGGCCGAAGGACGACATGCCGGTGTGGACCGCGCCTCGAGGGGAGAACCCGTAGGCTGACTCACTTGACGGTCGGACAGAGACCTCTGCCGGTTAAGGCCGGAATGACCCTTGACCCACGTCGTCATTTGTCGGGGCTGCTGTACGGCCGGGAAAACGAATCCCAAGTACTGGACGCGTTGCTTGCGGCGACACGCGAAGGGGATGCGAGCGCAATCTGCTTGCACGGCGAGCCTGGTATCGGAAAAACTGAACTTCTCAACTATGCCGTCGACTCCGCGAGTGACTTCAGGGTGCTTCGTACTGCAGGTACCGAAGCGGAGACGGAGTTTGCTTATGCGAGCCTGCTGGAGTTCTTTCGTCCAGACCCAAGCTCACTAGGACAGCTTCCTGATCCTCAGCGTAAGGCGCTTGAAATCGTCTTGGGGCGTCAGGCGGGAGTAGCACCTGACCCAATGGTCGTCGGTCTGGCCTTGCTGAATGTGCTGTCCGCGCTGAGCGCTGAGGGCCCGGTTCTGTGCATCGTCGACGACGCACAATGGCTCGATTCCTCATCGGCTCAGGTGATCGGATTCGCCGCGCGGCATGCGTCCAAGGATGCTGTTGCATTCCTCTTCGCGGCTCGAAGGCTTACAGACCAGATCCGCGGACTGCCGCAGCTCGCCGTCGGTGTTTTGCGGGACCGGGACGCAAGGGCACTTTTGGCAACCGTACTTCCAGATCGGCTCGATGATCGTGTAATAGATCGTGTGATCGCAGAAACTCACGGCAACCCCCTTGCGATCCTCGAGCTTCCAAAGGGGCTCTCGCCAGCACAGCTCGCGGGAGGATTCGGGCTCCCGGTTTCCGTCACTTTGGCCGACCAGATCGAGGAGAGCTATCGACGCCGACTCGCGAGATTGCCGGTGGAGTCACGACGGCTGCTCCTCATCGTGGCAGCGGACCCGACCGGCAACCCCGAGATCATCTGGCGCGCTGCCGACGAACTCGGGATTGACGAGGAGGCGGCGGAGGCCGTCGAAAAGGAGGGGCTCATCGAGTTCGGCGAAAGAGTGGTGTTTCACCACCCACTAGTGAGGTCCGCGGTCTATAACACCGCAACCCCGAGAGAGCGGAGAGAGGTGCACCGTGCCTTGGGTCAAGCGACGGATCGGAATTCAGACCCCGATCGCAGGGTATGGCACCTTGCGCAGGCAACCATCCGTCCGAACAAGGGTGTGGCCGACGAGCTGGAAGCGTCGGCCGAACGAGCCCAGTCGCGTGGGGGTTTTGCCGCCGCAGGCGCCTTCCTGGAGCGGTCGGTCGGGCTTACGAGCGATCCCGAGCGCCGGGCTGTGCGAGCCCTTCAAGCAGCTGAGGCAAAACTTCACGCGGGAGCGCTCGACTCAGCGGCCGCATTGGCGGCCGTC
>DASXNH010000239.1:0-5717 GCA_036495195.1 Candidatus Dormiibacterota bacterium | reverse complement strand
TGGACGCCAAATGACCTGAAGCCGTACGTAAATCGAGCCTTGGGTTGGTTCGGACCTGAGCGATGCATGTTCGGCTCGGATTGGCCGGTTTGCCTCCTGGCGGCGCCCTATGAGCGCGTCGTCCATGCGCTCAAGTTTGCGATCGGCGATATCGACACGGCGGAACGCGATGCGGTGTTCGGGGGCAACGCCATCCGCGTCTACGGCCTGTCGCCGGCCGGCTAAGCGACCTCGTCCACGAGCGCGGCCCATCGCTCATCGATGCGACGTGCTTTGTAGATCACGAATGCGGCTGCCCACGCCAGCACAAAGGCCGCCACAATGAAATACCCAGCCCTGCCGATGAGGTCGAAGCCCGCGATGGCGCCGAAGATGCCGCCCTTCAAGTTGAGCGCATGGATGAGGACCTGCAGCAGCTCCACCAGACCGACGAAAAGGGCAACGAACACCGACAGGCTCGTCATCGTCAGGTTGTAGAACACCTTGCGGACGGGGCTTGCGAAAGCCCACGAATAAGCCTTCGCCATGAACGCGCCATCGGCGGTATCCATAAGCGACATCCCCGCCGCAAAGATCAGGGGCAGCGCGATCACGGCCCCAAACGGGATGCCATTGGCGGCGGCGCCTGCCGAAACGGCCAGGAGAGCGACCTCCGATGCGGTATCGAAGCCGAGGCCGAAGAGGAATCCGACGAAGTACATCTGCCAGCTGTGCTTGATCACCCGGAACAGGCGTCCAAAGATCCGGGTCATGAAGCCGCCGGCCGTCAGCTCGTGCTCGAGCGATGCGGTGTCGTACCTGCCGCTCTTCATGCGGCGATAGACCCGGACGATGTCGAGCAGGATCACGAGGTTCATGAGCCCGATGGCCACCAGGAACCCACCGGAAACCATGCCCGCGACGAGGCCTCCGACGATCCTCAGCTCTCCTCCGTTGCCTGAAACGCCTTCGACGATCCACTTGACAGCAAGGCCCAGCGCAACCGCGATCAGGAAGACCACCGAAGAGTGACCGAGCGAGAAGAAGAATCCGACCCCGACCGGCCGGCGTCGGTCCTGAAGCAGCTTGCGCGTGGTGTTGTCGATGGCCGCGATGTGGTCGGCGTCGAAGGCGTGCCGCAGCCCAAACGTGTAGGCCAGGCCGCCGAGCGCGAGGATCGTCGGGTGACCGGACCCGTAGAAGATCAGAAGGCCCCAGCCGGCGAGGTGAAGCAGGCCGACGCCACCGAAGAAAGCCGCCAGGCGGCTGCGCTCTCCACGGTCGAACGACTGCCGGAAGAGAGCAGTCATCGAAGCCATACCGGCAGCCTAACCCTTATCGCGACTAAGTCGCAACTACGTATTCAAATCACCTCCCGAAAGCTGCGAACCGCTCTCACATGCGAGGGCGGGCTGGGCCGGGTAACCTGTTCCCAGATGGACCTCGACAAGCTGCCGCCGCAACTGCGCACCGTCCTCCACACGCTCTCTCGAGCCGTGACCAGCCGTGAGCCGGGAATTCGATCTCGGGTCCAGCAGCTGCAGGAAGCCAATCCGCACCTCACCAGTGAGCAACTGGCGCGGCGGCTCATACGTTCCACCCGCAGGCGGGTTGCCGCGACCGGCGCCCTCAGCGGCGCGGTGTCGATCGCGCCAGGCCTCGGCACCATGCTGGCGGTCGGCACCCTGACGAGCCAGGCGTTGTATGCCCTCGAACAGGAGATCGAGCTCGTCCTCGCCATCGCGATCATCTACGGTCACGAGCTCCGCAGCTCCGACGATCGGGTCCTCGAAGCTCTCGTCGTGGTCGGCATCACGAGCGGTGCTGTGAAGCTTCGCGAGGATGTCCTGGTCGCGGGAGGTGAGCGGGTCGCACTTGCCGCGGTCCGCCGGGTGCCGGCGATCCTTCTCACGCACGGTGGCGGGCGGATCCTCGGTCGCATCCTCGCTCGTTTTGCCAGCACTGGGGCCGCGAAGCTCGCGGCGCGCGTCGTGCCGATGGGTGTCGGTGTGGCCGCAGGCGCCGGCTTTGATTGGCTCGCGGTGACCGCGCTCGGCCACGCAGCGATGAAGTACTACGGACCAGGCGGAGCCGGGGCCAGGCCTCTGCTACTTGCTGCCGAAGATGCCACGCACGTCGAACTCAACCGCTGATTCGATCTGGTCGAAACCGCACTTGCGCGGCGGTTTGTCGGTGCGCCACCTCAGGAACCGCGTCGCGTGGCGAAAGCGCTGACCCGCCTCGAGCTTGTCGTAAGCGACCTCGCACACGAGCTCGGGCCTCACCGTCACCCACTCAGCCTCCTTGCCGCGCGACCATCGACTCACGCCACCGGGCATCCGGCCCTCAGCCTCCGACCACTCTTTGGGCGTCTCGGTGGTGAACGGTTTCAGCTTTGCGATCAGCTCCTTTCTCTCGGCGGCGCTGAAAGAGGAGGTGTGGCCGACGTAATGGAGCGAGCCCTTCTTGTCATACAGGCCGAGCAGGAGAGACCCCAGCGACTGACCGTCGTTTGACTTGCGCCAGCCGATGACGACGCAGTCGGCGGTGCGCTGGTGCTTGATCTTCACCCAATTCCGCTTGCCCGGAACGTATGCGCCATCCCACGACTTCGCGATGACACCGTCCAGGCCGGCACCCTCGAACTGCTCAAACCATCTCTCTGCGGTCTTGACGTCTCGGGTGTAAGGCGTGAGGAAGATGGGCGACGTCGCACCTTTCATCAGCTTCTCGAGGCGCTTGCGCCGCTCCCCCAACGGCAGCGGGCGCAGATCCTCGTCGCCTTCCGCCAGCAGGTCGAAAGCGACAAACCACGCCGGCGTGGCGGTGCTGAGCATCCGTACCCGCGATTCGGCGGGATGGACGCGCTGCTGCAGGGCGCCGAAATCGAGCCCTCCCCTCCCCACGACGATGAGCTCGCCGTCGAGGACGAGCTTGCTCGGACGCAGCGCCTGGAACGCCGGCAGCACCTCCGGGAAGTAGCGCGTCATCGACTTGGCGCCTCGGCTGATCAGGGCAACCTCATCGCCATCGCGGTAAACGAGCGTGCGAAATCCGTCCCACTTGGGCTCGTACTCCCAGCGCTCGCCCTTGGGGATGCCGGTCTCGGAGGGGGCCGAGAGCATCGGCTCCATGTCGATGGGAATGGGGGTTTTCAACCGATTTGTCCCCAGTTGTCTATATCTTGTGGACGGCGGACCTCTGTGCTACCATATCGTCCGCCGGTAAGCCGGCCACTCAATTCGACTCCACGCCCCCACCCCAGCCTTGGGAAGCTCGCGCAAGCGGGCTTCCCGCTTTTATGGCCAGTTCGCCCCAACCGCCGTCTGGCCTAATGGCGGAATCGGTTGAGGAGGTCGCTCACCGTGGTGGCGCCATAGTCCTTCCCCAACACCGCCTGAGCCGTCTGCCAGACGGCACGCGCCGGGGCCGGACCCTTCTCGGCCAGGTCCGAGAGCCGCAGCGCTCCGTAAACCTGGATCTGTGGAACCTGCGCCAGCTGGGCGGCCATCCATTGCGCCCACTGCTCGACGTTGCCTGCGCTCGGGCCGACGCCCTGCATCGCGTCGGCCTTCCCCTGGGCAACGACGCCCCACGCAGGTGATGTTGTGACCTTGTCCGCAGCCGTCGCCACCTTGGCCGCGCCCGCAGTCTTCAGGGCGCCCGCAATCGCCTGAGCCTTGGCCGCCTCCTCCTCCGCCTTCTGCATACCTGCAGCAGCCTTGGCCTCAGCCTGCTGCGCGGCGGCCTCGGTCTCCTCTTTTGCCTCGGCGGCTTTGGCCGCGGCCTCCGCTCGGGCAGCCTTGAGCGTGGAGAGGCCCTCCCCCGCGATCTCGCTGATTCGATCCGCGGCGCTGCCAGATTCGCTGCCGCCGGCGCCGTCGCCAGTGCGCAGCCGCTCACCAAAGCCGCGGCCCATCGCACCCCCAATCAAGCTGGGAACATCCAGCCCGGTCAGGCCCTTGATCGCGGTCGTCGACTCGATCATGGCCCGAGTCGCGTTCTTGACGATGTCGGATGCGCCGTCGGCGCTCATCACGGTCAGCGAATCGATGTGGCCCATCGGCTCGGCCGCCGCGCGGACGATCTCGGGGAGCGCCGCCAGAACGGTCTGAATGATGGCGGCCTCGTTGAACTGCTTGTAGGCGTCCGCGCGCATCGCGAGCGCTTTGGCCTCGGCTTCACCTTTGGTGAGGACGATCTGGGCCTCGGCGCCTCCTTCCAGCCGCGTCGTCTCGGCGTCGGCCTCGGCGGACGCGATCTTGGCACGCTTGTCGCCTTCCGCCTTGGCGATGACAGCCTGCGCCTGCGCAGCCGCCGGCTTGACGGTCGAGGAGAGCAGCTCCTTTTCTTTCCGGTCGGCCTCGAGCTGAGCGAGCTCGGTCTGCTTGCGGACGACCTCCTGCTGAGCCTCCGCCTGGGCGAGCGGTCCGGCCTGGTCGGCGCGCGCCTGGGCCGCGGCCACCTGCGTCTTGGTTTCCGCCTCTCGCAGGGCGACGTCTCGGCCGGCGTTGATCTTGACCTGCTGCGATTCCGCCTCTCGAACCGCGGCTTCCTGGTCGGTGGTCGCTTTCACCATGCGCGCGTCGCGGGTGACGGTGGACACGCTCTGCTGGCCGAGCAGCTCGATGTAGTTCGATTCGTCAGAGAAGCTCTGGATGGTGAAGGCGTCGATCTGCAAACCGCTGGTGGCAAGGTCGCCCTTGGCCGCGTCCTGCACCTGCTGGAGCAACTTCTGGCGGTCCCGGATCAGCTCTTCGATGGTCAGCGTTCCCACGATCGAGCGGAGCGAACCTTCGAGCACGTTCTTCACGATGGAGTCAACCTGCTCGGGCTTGGCGTCGAGGAATCGCTCGGCGGCATTGCGCAGCGACTCCACGTCGCGGCCGATCTTGAACGTGGCCACGCCCTGGACCTGGACCTTGATGCCCTGGCTCGTCACGGCGTCGGCGAGCTGCACGTTGATCTGGCGGGCGGTGAGCTTGAGCTTGCCGACCCGGTCGAGGAGCGGACGGATGAACGTGCCTCCGCCGACCACCACCTTGACGCCGCGGTCTCCTGGGCTCGACATGACCTGGCCCTTCTCGTCGCGCACCTTCGCGCCGCGCGAGCCCGCGACGATGAGCGCCTCGTTCGCGCTCGCCACCTTGTAGCGGCTCGCGACAAAGGCGATGAGCAGGATGAGGATGATGACGCCGGTGACGGCGAGGAATGGTGTCGAGGTCACAAAACTAGGCATCCGGACGTGCTCCTTCGGTGGTGACTAACGGGAGGAGGGCGACGACGATGTTGCCGCCGGCCACGCCGACGACCTTGACCGTGCGCCCGGACGCGATCTCGGAATCCGCCGTGGCGGTCAGGTTGTGCGATCCCCCCGCGAAGCTGATCAGCACCGAACCAAAGCGGTTGGCAGGGATGCCGACCGAGACTCGCCCGGTGGAACCGATCATCTCTTCGAGGCTGAAGGTGTCGGACGACTCGGCCTGTTTGAGGACCTTGAAGGCGGCGAAGACGACCACCGACCCCAGGACGCCCGCCACGATGCCGGTGAGCGTCGCCACCCCGACCCCGGCGTTGATGCCGTGGAGGCCGAACAGGCCGCCCACCCCGAACATTGCGATGAAGCCGAGGAGCATGGGCGTCGGCGACACACCGGCGACGTCGAAACCGAGGTGAATCGCCCCCAGGACGCCGCTGAAGATGTCGTCCAGGACGAGGGTGAGCAGCAGGAGGCCGCC
>DASXNH010000238.1:0-26156 GCA_036495195.1 Candidatus Dormiibacterota bacterium | reverse complement strand
ATGACCCACCCTCCGGGGGATGGGATTGTTCAACAGTTACTCCTCGCGACACCGGAGTGGGTTGGGATGCTTGGCGGACGGCCTGGCGGAGCCAGACCTACCCGCCACGGAGTACTCCTCGCGGCATCGGAGTGGGTTGGGAGGTTTGGCGGACGGCCTGGCTGAGCCAGGCCTCCCGGCCACGCACGGGCTAGCGGATGCTCGGAACCTCGGGTTCCCTCCCATGACCCACCCCTCCGGGGATGGGATTGTTGAGCAGTCACTCCTCGCGACATCGGAGTGGGTTGGGAGGATTGGCGGACGGCTCAGATGGCCGGCCCAAACGCGATGGTTTGAGTTACAGTCAGCGGTACGTGCACAAGGGTCGCCCGCCACTCGGGTGGCCCTTCAATTGTCTGAGAGGAAACCGAGGATCCCCCTCATGGCTCTCCCTCCAGGCCTGACTGCCACGCTGGGTATGATCCGAAGATGAGTCCGAGCCCAATGCGCACTCGTGCCCTGACGCTGGTTGCGCTCGTGCTCGTCGCCTGCCTTTCCTGCACTCCCAGCGCTCCTTCTCTTACCCAGGGGGCCAAGCTCGACAAGGATCAGTCGCTGCGGGTTTTGATCGCCGACCAGCCGGCCTCGCTCGATCCCGGCCAGACGCAGTACCCGTACGAAACCTCAGTGCTGCGCGCCGTCTCCGAGCCCCTGATGAGGCCGGCCGCCGACATGAATGGACTGACGCCGGCCGCCGCCGAGCGCGTCGACGTGTCCTCGGACGGAACCATCTACGCCTTCCACCTTCGACCGAACGCGCAGTACTGGGATGGCACGCCGGTGAGGGCCCAGGACTTTGTCTTCGCGTGGCAGAGGCTCATCGACCCGCGGCTGGCGTCGCCGAGCGAGGGATTCTTCGCCGGCGCAGTGCTGAACGGGGACAAGGTGTCGCTTCTGGATCCGAGGCGTGACGCGTCGAAGCTCGGCGCTGCCGTCGCGTCACTCGGTCTGAAGGCGACCGACGACTACACGTTCCAGGTGACCCTGTCGCACCGAGATCCGGCCTTCCTCTGGCTCGCTGCGATGCCTGCCGGCGCGCCGATTCGTCAGGACATCGTCAAGACGTCCGGCGACAAGTGGGCGGCGTCACCCGACACCTTCTTGACCAACGGCCCATTCAAAGTGGCGGAGATGGTCGCGGCCGATCACATCAAAGTGATCCAGAACTCGCACTACTGGGGACCGCACCCGACCCTGACGTCGATCGATTTCTTGATCGTCAACGACGGCGCCGCCGCGTTGGCGAAATACACGAGCGGTCAGGTCGACGTGATCGACGTCCAGCCGGCCCAGGCGGCCGGCGTAGCAGCCGACGCGAAGCTGAGCCATGAGCTCATGAAGGCGCCATCGCTGAGCGTCTTCTGGCTCGCGTTTCACGTCACCTCGGCGCCCCTCAACAACGTCAGGGTTCGCAGGGCGATTGCGAAGGCGATCGACCGAGCCGCCTTCGTCTCCCAGGTCTTCCAGGGCCAGGCGATCCCGGCCGAGACCTTCATTCCGCAAGGTATGCATGGCTACGATCCTGGAGTGGGGGGGAATGCTCAGAGGTCGGACGTCGCTGCGGCCCGTGCCTCGCTCGCGGCGTCGGGCGTGAGCGTCAGGCAGCTGGCCGGCATCAAGTTCTCGTACGATCGCTCGTCCGATTTTCAAAAGGCCACCGCCGCGTTCGTCAAATTACAGCTGAAGGCGAATCTCGGCGTCGACATCACGCTGCAGGGGCTCGACACCAACACGTTCAACTCGCGACTGGCCAGCGGCAATTTCCAGATGGCGGGCCCTCGCGGCTGGACGGCGGATTATCCGGATGCCTCTGACTGGTACCCGGTCTTCCTGACGACGAGCTTTCGCAATGTCGGCCTGTATCAAAATCCTCAGTACGACAACTTCGTTCGCGCGGCCAGCGGCGACATCCAACCCGACCGGCGGGACCAGGAGTACCAGCAGGCTCAGGCGATGCTGGTCAGCGACGCACCTGTAGCGTTCCTGGCGCAAACCGTCAGCTGGAACCTCGTCCGGCCATACGTCAAGGGCATCACTCCGACATCGGTCGACGAGTGGCCGGGCGCGCTATTCCCAACTCAGATCTACATCGCTCCGAGATAAGGGGCCCGAACGCCCGTTCCCATTAGCGATGGCCCATACTTGACACTCAAGGGCGAGGAGCCAGAGAATTTGTCTTAGCCGAAGAGGCTGTGTGTGAGTAAGACCTGCTGCCGGCGCACTCTCGCCCCGAAATCGAAGCGATTCCGGGAAGAAGTCAGCAGGGTCATCAGTCAAGAGAGGTAAGACGCTTATGCATCTAGGCAGTCGCTTACGAGCGGTCGCGCTCGCGTCGGTCATCCCGTTTGCAATCGTCGCGTGCGGCCCGGGCGGCACTCCCAGCTCGACCATCAAGGAGGGCGGCACGCTCGTCTATGCACTCGACTCCGACCCCGTGACCTTCAACCCATTCGAAACGTCCACCGTTCCGGATATCAGGGCCAACCAGTTCTTGTGGCCGAACCTTTATCAGGCGGACAAGAACCTGTCCGTGGTCCCCGACCTCGCTGCCGGACCGCCGACCGTGTCCACCGACCTCAAGACCTGGACCGTGAAGCTGCGCACCGACGCCAAGTGGAGTGACGGGTCGCCGATCACCTCCGCCGACGTCGTGGCCACAGTTCACATGCAGGCCAACGCCAAGCTCGACACCGACGCCTCGTACGACTGGAGCATCCTCACCGACCCCGTGTCGGGTGTCACCGCTCCAGATGCCTCGACCGTGGTCTTCACACTGAAGAATCCGTTTGCGCCGTTTTACGCCAACAATCTCGTTGGCTACGTCGCACCGGCTTCGGTCTACGCCAATGCAGACCCGACCAAGATGCGTACGTTCCAGCAGGACAAGCCGACCGTCACGGGCGGCCCGTTCCTGTTTGACACTCGCGTCGCCGGCTCAGAGATCGACTACAAGGCGAACCCCAACTACTACCTCGGCAAGCCGCATTTCGCCAAGGTCGTCCTGAAAATCATCACCAACTCGACAGCAGCCGCCCAGGCCGTCATCAGCGGTGACGTCAACTGGGACCCCGAGATCACAGGCGCCGCGATCGACACCGTCAAGGCCGCGACCGGGGTTCAGAGCTACACCTATCCCGACCTCGGGTACTTCGACGTCCGCTTCAACGACCGCGCGATGTGGGTCAACAAGTCGAAGGCCACCCTGTTCGGTGACGTCAACGTCCGCCGGGCATTCGCTTATGCCCTCGACAAGAACGCACTCGTCAAGGCCGCCACTGACGGCCACAGCACCCCAATGTGGGGCGACATCGTGCCGGCATCCGCGTATTACGACGACACCGCGGTCGTCAAGTACCAGCAGGACATCCCCAAGGCCAAGAGCCTGATGGACGCCGCGGGCTGGACCGTCGGCAGCGACGGTATTCGGGTCAAGAACGGCGTGAAGTTCTCCGGTAAGTTCTTCGTCCGCGCCGACAAGCCCCAGCGGGTCAAGGCTGTTCAGATCATGTCCGAGCAGCTGCGAACCAACCTCGGCATGGACCTCGTGCCGACGCCGACCGACTTCAAGGTCTTCTACGCGCCAATCCAGGCGGGCAACTTCGACCTGGCACTCGCCGGGTTCGGCCTCACTCTGGACCCGGACGACTACACGACCTTCAGCTCCAGCCAGCTCCGCCCAGAGAACAGCAGCAGCGGCAGCAACTGGACCGGCTTCGTCAACGCAGAGCTCGACGCGGCGATCACCGCCCAGCGGAATGATCTGAAGGCGACCGCCGCCGAGACCTTCGCCGCTCGGAAGGCGGACTTCGCCAAGATCGAGCACATCCTCGGCGACAACGTCGTTTCCTACTTCTTGTGGGCCGACAACGTCGGGATGGCATTCAACGGAGTCAACGGGGTTGTCACGGGCAACAACGACAGCCTCAACTACGCGGACCAGGGTCGCAACGTGCAGATCTTTGCCCAGTGGAGCCTCGTCTCTCCGAAGTAAGCGTTTAGTCAAACGATGGAGGGAGGCGGCCGGGCCGCCTCCCTCACCCTGTTCGCGGAAGCGGGTGTTGTCCGGAGCGACTGAAAGGTAGGATGAGGGTGTGACGTTTTACGTCATAAGGCGCGTCTTCATAGGCATTCTGCTGCTGTTCTTCATGTCAGCTGCCTTTTTCGCTCTCACGCGCCTCACGCCGGGCCCGCCGTTCAGCACGGGTGAGAACCCCAGGGCGCACCAGGAGCTCGTTGATCGCCGGCTCCACAACCTGGGCCTCGACCAGCCCTGGTATCAGCAATACCCCGCCTACCTCAACGCACTGGTGCACGGCAACCTGGGCGACTCGTACGTGAACAACGTGCCAGTCACCACCTTGCTTTGGCAGCGCGTACCAAACTCCGTACTTCTGCTCGGAGTGTCGCTGATCGTGTCACTCCTGATCGCCATTCCTCTGGGAGTGTTCGCAGCAACTCACCAGTACTCCAAGGTCGATACGACCACGTCCGTGCTCAGCTACGTAGGGATATCCGTGCCCAGTTTCGTGCTCGGTATCTTCCTGCTGCTCGGTGGCGCAGTGTGGCTTCGGCATGTGACCAACGGTGGCTTCTACTTCCCGCTGTTTGGGATGCATCTCAACGCATCGACCACGGATCTGGGCGATCTCGTGTGGCACATGGTGCTCCCGGTGACGTCGCTGGCCATCCTGAGCGTCGCGGGCTTCAGCCGCTTCATGCGCGCCAGCATGCTGGAGGTGCTTCACCAGGACTACGTGCGCACCGCCAAGGCAAAAGGACTACCGGCGCGAAGCGTGAACTACAAGCACGCGCTGCGTAACGCGATCCTTCCGATCGTCACGCTGGTGGCGCTGCAGACGCCCCAGTTCGTCAGTGGCGCCATCATCACCGAGGGCATCTTCAGCTGGCCCGGCATGGGCCTGCTGGCTTTCCAGGCCGCGCTGACTCGCGACTACCCCGTCATACTCGGGGTGGTCATGCTGGTCGCCGCCCTGACGATCCTGTTCAACCTCCTTGCCGACGTCGCGTACGCCGTCGTCGACCCGAGGATTCGTTACTAGGTGGCCCGTCACAGTCAGGCAGACCACCGCGCCGGGACTGACGATTAGTGGCCGACCAGCCGCTGGAGAAAGCGCCCCAGGAGTTCAAGTCCATGCTTGGGGGGACCAAGCTGGCGAGCGTCCTTGCCTCCGAGGGCGCGCTGCGGAAGGCGGCGGCCAAAGAAGACCTCGTTGTCGCCGAGGTGGCCGAGCCGAGCGAGCTTGGGTTCTGGCGGCTGTCGGTCATGCGCTTCCTCCACCACAGGGCCGCGACCGTGAGTCTGGTGATTTTGGCCATCATCATCCTCGCCGCGGTGATCGTCCCGATCTTCCAGGGCAACCTGTTCCGGACCCAGGACTACACCCACCCATATGGCGCGCCGTTTCAGTTCCAGTCCCGGGTCATCTCGCTGCCCGTGGGGCTCAGCGTCACGATTCCATGGTCCGACCACCTTTTCGGGACAGATGGTCTGGGTAGCGACGAGCTGGCGCGGCTCATTCGCGGCGGCCGCGTCTCCCTGACCGTCGGCCTCCTGGCGACCGTCGGGTACATCATCATCGGCGGCCTGTTCGGAGCTCTTGCGGGGTACTACGGCGGCTGGATCGACAACGCATTGATGCGCTTGACCGATGTGATCATCGCCATGCCCTTCATCCTTGTCGTCATCGCCGTGACGGCCGCCTTCGGAGGTGTCAGCCTGACCGTGCTTGTAGGGGTCATTGCGCTGCTCGGCTGGTTCGAGATCGGCCGGCTCATGCGCGCCCAGTTTCTCGTTCTGAGGGAGTCCGAGTTCGTACAGGCAGCCCGCGCCCTCGGCGCTTCGGACGCGCGCATCATCTTTCGACACATCGTCCCCAACTCGCTCGCGCCGATCATCGTGTCGGCCACCCTGGGCGTCAGCGGCATCATCCTGCTGGAGGCGGCGCTCGGATTCCTTGGACTCAGCATCCCGCCACCGGAGCCCAGCTGGGGCAACATGCTGAGCGACTACAACGACTTCGTCCTGCGCGGGCAGGTGTATCTGATCGCTTTCCCAGCCGGCGCCCTCGTGCTTACCGCCCTCTGCATCAACCTGGTCGGCGACGGAATCCGCGACGCACTAGATCCCCGGCAGCGGTGACGCAAGTCCTCCCCGGTCAGCCGGGGAAAGTCGTGAAAGGGGGCACGGTCCTTGAGATCAAGGACCTGCACGTCAACTTCAAGGTGCACGGCGGCCTGGTGCGGGCGGTGCGCGGCCTCAACCTGACGATCCCCGCGGGCCGGACAGTGGGGCTGGTCGGCGAGTCTGGCTGCGGGAAGAGCGTCAGCGCCCTCTCGATCATGCGACTGCTCGAAAAGAACGCGAGAGTCCCCCGAGGCGAGATCAGGTTCCGCGGCAAGGACCTGCTGGCGCTCCCCGAGCCAGAGATGCAGCAGATCCGAGGCAACGACATCTCGATGATCTTCCAGGAGCCGATGACCGCCCTGAATCCCGTGTTCAGCGTCGGCGATCAGATCGCGGAGTCAGTGGAGATCCACCAGCTGGCAGACGGCGCCGAGGCTCGAAAGCGGGCGATGAATCTGTTGAACATGGTCGGCATCGCCGACGCCAAGCGGCTCGCGAAGGAGTATCCACACGAGCTCTCGGGCGGCATGCGGCAGCGCGTCATGATCGCGATGGCGCTCGCATGCGACCCCGATCTCTTGATCGCCGACGAGCCGACCACCGCTCTCGACGTCACCATCCAGGCCCAGATCCTCGAGCTCATGCGCGACCTGAAGTCCAGGACAGGGGCCGCGATCCTGCTGATCACCCACGACCTCGGCGTGGTCGCCGAGATGTGTGACGACGTGGCGGTCATGTACGGAGGCCGGATCGTCGAACACGCGCCGACCACAGAGATTTACAGGAACCCCAAGCACCCTTACACAGTGGGCCTGTTGGAGTCAATCCCGCGCCTGCACCACAAGCAGGACAGGTTGCACGTCATCCGCGGCAACGTGCCGAACCCGTTGACAATCCCACCCGGTTGCTCGTTCCATCCGCGCTGCCCGAAGCGGTTCGAGCCGTGCGACGAGTACCTGCCTTCTCTGGCGAACGTCGCGCCTGATCACCTGGTCTCGTGCTTCCTGTATCCCGAGGTGCAGAAGTTGGAAGACAAGGAGATCGTCGCGAAATGAGCAAGGAGCTGCTGGCGGAGGTCGACGCCGCGTCGACGGGCAAACAGGCGCCGCTGCTGCAAGTTCGCGATCTCGTCAAGCATTTCCCGATTCGAGGTGGCCTGCTCCAGCTGCCGGTCGCCTGGGTGAAGGCGGTCGACGGCGTCAGCTTCGACATCCAGAGAGGCGAGACGCTGGGCCTGGTCGGCGAGTCCGGGTCGGGCAAGTCGACCGTGGCCCGGACGATCATGCGCTTGATCCCCGCGACCAGCGGCGACGTGCTGCTCGACGGCAAGAGCGTCTTCAAGGCGTCCGGAGGCGAGATGAAGAAGCTCCGCCGCGACATGCAGATCATCTTCCAGGACCCCTACGGCTCCCTGAATCCGAGGATGCCGGTCGGCGAGATCATCGCGGAGGGACTCGTGGTGCATGGCATCGGGTCGCCGCGGGAGCGCGAGGCCGCTGTCAACCGTCTCCTCGAGATCGTCGGCTTGCGAGGCCAGCACCGGGGGCGGTTCCCTCATGAGTTCAGCGGCGGCCAGCGCCAGCGCATCGGCATTGCCAGGGCCCTGGCCCTGACGCCAAACCTGGTCATCGCCGACGAGCCTGTCTCGGCTCTTGACGTCTCCATCCAGTCCCAGGTCCTGAACCTGCTGAGCGACCTGCAGAAAGAGTTCAACCTCACTTATCTATTTGTCGCCCACAACATGGCGGTGGTCGAGCAGATCAGCGACCGCATCGCGGTCATGTACCTGGGCAAGATCGTCGAGGTGGGCCCGGCGGAGGAGCTGGTCAGCCACCCGAAGCACCCCTACACCAAGGCGCTGATCTCCGCGGTGCCCATTCCAGATCCGGATGCCCACCGGGAGCGGACGGTGCTCAAGGGCGATATTCCGAGCCCGATCAACCCGCCTTCAGGGTGCCATTTCCGAACTCGCTGCCCGATCGCCACGGACCGGTGCGCCGTTGAGGAGCCGCTGCTTCGTCCTGTCGGCAAGGATCAGATCGCGGCCTGCCACTACGCCTAGCCGGCGCTGACCCCCAGCACCCGGTAGCCCTTCTTCGATTTCACCCTCTCTACCTGGTAGCCCTGCGCCTCCAGCCAGGTGGCGAGGGAATCGGCGCCGAGGTTGCGCTGCACGACCAGGTACGCCTTGCCGCCTGGTGCGAGTCGCGGCAGCCAGCGTTGTAGCAGGTCGTGCAGCGGGGCCTTGCCAACACGAACCGGCGGGTTCGAGTAGATGGCCGCGAACCTCAGGTCGGCGGGGACGTCGTCGGGTAGCGACGCGACGACGTTCGGTGTCCTGGCGGACGCGGCGTTTGCCCGCGTCAGCTCGATCGCCCTCTCGTTGACGTCGACGGCCCACACCCTGGCGGCCGGGGAGCGTTTGGCGAGGGCGATGGCGATGGGGCCGTAGCCGGAGCCGAGATCCAGGAGCTCGCCTTCGGCGGGGGGAGGGGGAGCCTCCTTGAGCAGGGTCAGAGTCCCAAGATCGATGGCACGCGAACCGAAGACGCCCCTGTCGGCCTGGAGCTCGACTTCGACGTCGCCGGCTCGCAGATGGAGGGTGCGGCGCTTCGACTCGACCTGGGGCAGGGCGTCGGAGTAGTGGGCGTGCTTGGCCGGGACTCCGGCAGAGCGGGAGCGCAGAGCATGACTTGCTAGGGGGGGTCGGTGTTTGGGTATACTCATCGTTTGTCGCCCAGCCGGCTATTGCCGCATGGGATTTGAGCCGTTATTCGGAGACGCATTTGCCCACAACCCAGCAGCTGGTCCGCACCGGCCGTAAGGCGGCCAGGACGAAGTCTAAGGCGCCGGCACTGAAGGGCTCGCCGCAGCGGCGGGGAGTCTGCGTGCGCGTCTACACCCAGACGCCCAAGAAGCCGAACTCCGCCCTCCGGAAGGTCGCCCGCGTGCGGCTGACCACCGGCATCGAGGTGACGGCCTACATCCCTGGCATCGGACACAACCTCCAGGAGCACTCGGTGGTGCTGATCCGGGGCGGCAAGGTCAAGGACCTGCCAGGCGTGCGGTACCACATCATCCGCGGCACCCTCGATACGGCCGGCACCAAGAACCGCAAGAAGGCCCGCTCGAAGTACGGCGCCAAGCGGGAAAAGGCCAAGGCAGCCTAGATGCCTCGTCGAAACAGTCCTGTCAAGCGTGTAATCGCGCCCGACCCTGTCTACCAGTCGGAGGCGATCGCCAAGTTCGTGAACGTGGTCATGAACAAAGGCAAGCGCTCGACTGCCGAAAAGGTTGTCTACGACGCGCTGTCGCGAGCCAGCCGGCAGGCCAAGAAGGAGCCGCTCGAGGTGTTCGAGTCCGCGCTTCGGAATGCCACCCCGCTGCTCGAGGTCAAGCCCCGGCGAGTCGGCGGCGCCACCTACCAGGTGCCCGTCGAGATCAGGCCTGAGCGCCGCCTGGCGCTCGCGCGTCGCTGGATCGTGCGTTTTGCGCGCCAGCGTGGCGGGAAAAGTATGTCTGAGAAGCTTGCGTTCGAGATCCTTGACGCCTCCCAGAACACGGGTGGGGCCGTCAAGCGCAAAGAAGAAACCCACCGGATGGCCGAAAGCAACAAAGCTTTCTCCCATTTCCGGTACTAGTTAAGAGAGATGAGCGTGGCACTGAAGATGGCGGAGCGGCCGGTGTCGATCGAGAAGACCCGGAACATCGGGATCATGGCCCACATCGATGCGGGCAAAACGACCACGACCGAACGCATTCTTTTCTATGCCGGCCGGATCCACAAGATGGGAGAGGTCCATGAAGGGGCTTCGACCATGGACTGGATGGTCCAGGAGAAGGAGCGGGGGATCACGATCACGTCGGCCGCCACCACAGCGATGTGGCGCGACCACACGATCAACATCATAGACACACCCGGGCACGTGGACTTCACGGTGGAGGTCGAGCGCAGCCTGCGCGTGCTGGACGGCGCGGTCGCGGTTTTCGATGCTGTCGCCGGCGTGGAGCCGCAGTCCGAGACCGTCTGGCGCCAGGCCGATCGCTACGGCGTGCCCCGCATCGCCTTCATCAACAAGATGGACCGCATCGGCGCGGACTTCTACGGCTCGTTGAACTCCATCCGCACGCGGCTTGGAGCCCGAGCCGTGCCCGTCCAGCTGCCGATCGGGTCGGAGGATGCCTTCATCGGCTACGTCGACCTGATCACAAAGCAGGCCATCGTCTACACGGACGACCTCGGCACGACCAACACCGAATCGCTCGACATCCCGGCCGGCATGGAAGAGCTGATCAAGCAGCACCGCCACGATCTCGTCGAGGCGGCCGCCGACTTCGACGACGCGATCATGCATCTCTACCTCGACGAGAAGGAGCCCACCGAGGAGCAGATCATGGCTGCGCTTCGGCGCGGAACGGTGTCTGGGCAACTGGTGCCTGTCCTCTGCGGAGCGGCGCTGCGGAACCGTGGCGTGCAACCCATCCTGGACGCGGTCATCGACTACCTGCCCTCGCCGGCGGATGTGCCGGCCGTCGAGGGGACCGACCCCAAGACCGGAAACCTGGTGGTGCGCGAGCACGAGGACAAGGAGCCTTTCTCCGCCCTCGCCTTCAAGATCCAGATGGACCCCCAGGGTGTGGGCAAGCTCACGTTCTTCCGCGTCTACTCAGGCCGCCTGAAGGCGGGGTCCGGCGTGCTCAATGCCTCCAACGGACGCAAAGAGCGGATCGGCCGCATCCTGCGGATGCACGCCATCCGGCGCGAGGACGTTGACGAGGTGTTTACCGGCGATATCGCGGCGGCGGTCGGTCTCAAGTACACGACCACCGGCGACACGCTTTCCGATGAGAGCCACCCGATCCTGCTGGAGTCGATCACCTTCCCTGAGCCTGTCATCTCGGTGGCGATCGAGCCAAAAACGAAAGTCGACCAGGACAAGCTCGGCATCGGGCTGCAGCGCCTCACGGAAGAGGACCCGACGTTCAAGGTCCACACCGACGAAGAGACGGGCCAGACGATCATCGCCGGCATGGGCGAGCTGCACCTCGAGATCATCATCGACCGCCTGATGCGGGAGTTCAAGGTGGACGCCAACCAGGGCAAGCCGCAGGTCTCTTACAAAGAGGCGATCAAGCGACCGGCACATGGCGTCGGGCGCTTCATCCGGCAGTCCGGCGGCAAGGGACAGTTCGGCCACGCCGAGGTGGACGTTCGTCCTGGCGAGACCGGAAGCGGCTTCGTCTTCGAGGACAAGATCACGCAGGGACGCATCCCGCGCGAGTACATCCCCGCAGTCGAGAAGGGCATCAGGGAGGCTCTCCAGTCCGGCGTCGTCGGCGGCTACCCGGTGGTCGACATCATCGTCACGCTCGTCGATGGCTCCTATCACGCGGTCGACTCGAGCGAAATGTCGTTTCACATCGCCGGTTCGATGGCGGTGAAGGACGCCCTGCACAAGGCTCAGCCATACCTGCTCGAACCGATCATGAAAGTCGACGTCGTCATGCCCGAAGAGCACCTCGGCGACGTGATGGGCGATCTTTCCTCGCGCCGCGGTCACATCCTCGGCATGGAGGGACGCGGAACGTCGCAGAACGTGAAGGCGAGCGTGCCCCTCGCTGAGATGTTCGGTTACGCTACCGAACTTCGGTCTATGACCTCGGGGCGCGCGACTTATTCGATGGAGTTCAGTCACTACGCGGAGATGCCCGGAAACCTGGCCGAAGCAGTCGGCCGCCGCACCACGTCGCGAAGTTAGTTAGGAGGAAACAGTGGCGAAGAAGAAGTTCGAGAGGACCAAGCCTCACCTTAACGTCGGGACCATCGGTCACATCGACCATGGGAAGACGACGCTGACGGCTGCCATCACAAAGGTTCTGTCAGAGAAAGGTTTGGCCGAGTTCCAGGCATTCGACCAGATCGACAAGGCACCTGAAGAGAAGGCTCGTGGCATCACAATCTCGATCACTCACGTCGAGTACGAGACCGAGAAGCGCCACTACGCGCACGTGGACTGCCCGGGACACCAGGATTACATCAAAAATATGATCACCGGCGCCGCCCAGATGGACGGCGCGATCCTCGTCGTGGCCGCCAACGACGGCGCCATGCCGCAGACTCGGGAGCACATCATCCTGGCGCGCCAGGTCGGCGTGCCATTCCTGGTTGTTGCCCTCAACAAGTGCGACATGGTCGATGACAAAGAGTTCATCGAGCTGGTCGAGCTCGACCTGCGTGAGCTCCTGACCAAGTACGAGTACCCCGGTGACGACATCCCCATCGTTCGCATCTCCGCGCTGAAGGCCCTCGAGGGCGACCCCGAGTGGAGCCCAAAGATCATGGAGCTGATGGACGCGGTCGACACCTACATCCCCGAGCCGGAGCGCCCGGTCGACAGGCCGTTCCTCATGCCGATCGAGGACGTGTTCACGATCGAGGGTCGGGGCACCGTCACCACCGGTCGGGTCGAGCGTGGCAGGCTCAAGCGGAACGAGGAAATCGAGATCGTCGGAATCCACCCGAACAGCACGAAGACGGTCGTGACCGCGATCGAGATGTTCCACAAAGACATGGACGAGTGCCAGGCGGGCGACAACGTCGGTGCATTGCTGCGCGGCGTCAAGCGCGAGGACGTGGTTCGTGGCCAGGTGCTCTGCAAGCCAGGCTCGATCAAGCCGCACACCCAGTTCCTGGCTCAGGTCTACGTGCTGACCAAGGAGGAGGGTGGTCGTCACACGCCGTTCCTCACGGGCTATCGCCCGCAGTTCTACATGCGCACGACGGACGTGACAGGCGAGGTCAAGCTCCCAGACGGCGTCGAGATGTGCATGCCCGGCGACAACGTCGTGATGGAGATCACCCTCGGTGAGCCGATCGCCATCGAGCAGGGACTCCGCTTCGCCATCCGCGAAGGCGGCAAGACCGTGGGCGCCGGCGTCGCCACGGAAGTCATCAAGTAAAGAAGGGGAAAGGGTTCGCGAAGTGGCGCAAAAGATTCGGATCCGGCTCAAGGCCTACGACCATCGAGTGCTGGATCAGGCTGCGGACAAGATCGTGGACACCGCACGCCGTACGAACGCGCGCACCGCGGGCCCCATCCCTCTTCCGACCGAGATCTCAAAGCTCACAGTCATCCGCTCACCGTTCATCGACAAGGACTCGCGCGAGCAGTTCGAGATGCGCACTCACAAGCGGATCATCGACATCCTCGAGCCCAACCCGCGCGTGGTGGATGCTCTCATGCGACTCAGCCTTCCCGCCGGCGTCAGCATCGAGATCAAGTCGTGACAACCCCAAAACATCTTCGATTTTTCGGGGACCCCTCGTGAAAGGTCTGCTTGCGCGGAAGCTGGGTATGACCCAGCTGTTCAACCCTGACGGCACCACCTCAGCGGTAACCGTTCTCGAGGCCGGCCCTTGCAAGGTGCTCGGGCTGCGCACCACCGAGAAGGACGGCTATTCGGCAGCACGCATCGCATTCGAGGTCGCGCCAGAGAAGAAATTCACGAAGGCGCTGCTTGGAGAGTTCAAGAAGGCGGGCTTCGAGCCGCACCGCCAGGTCGTCGAGATTCGTGGATACGACGGTGTCGAGGCGGGGCAGGAGCTGAAAGCCGAAATCTTCGCCGCCGGCGAGATCGTGGACGTCACCGCCCACTCCAAAGGCAAGGGATTCCAGGGGCTCATCAAGAGGCACAAGTTCAGCCGCGGTCCCGAGTCGCACGGCTCGATGAACGTCAGGCAGCCGGGCGCCATCGGCGCCACCGACGCAGCGCGCGTCTTCAAGGGCGTGCGCATGGCGGGACAGATGGGCAACGTTCGGACCACGGCGCGCGCGTACAAGATCGTACGGGTCGACGCCGAGCGGAACCTCCTGCTCGTCGAAGGCGGCGTTCCCGGCGGAAAGGGAGCGCTCGTCCTCGTCCGCCAGTCGACCAAGCCGCAGAAGGTGAAGGGCCCCGCCGGCAAGCCAACCGGAAGGAAGGTCTGATGGCAGCCAAGAAACCGGCGGCCAAGAAACCCACGGCCAAGAAACCCACGGCCAACAAGGCGACGGCTGGCAAGACTGCCACCAAGCCAAGGACAGCTGCCAAGACTCGCGTGAAGCCGTCGCAGCGGACCGCCGCGGCGACCAGGACCGCAGCCGCCAAGCGCAAAGAGAAGGACGTGGATGCGAATCCGCTTCAGGCGGCGCTGTTCGACTCGGCCGGCGCGTCGCAAGGCCACATCGAGTTGCCGGAGCATATCTTCGGCGAGGAACCGAACGCGCCCGTGATGCATCAGGCGTACGTGCGGCAGATGGCGAATGCGCGACAGGGCACTGCCTCCACCAAGAACCGCGGCGAGGTCTCGGGTGGCGGCGCGAAGCCGTACCGTCAGAAGGGAACCGGACGCGCCCGTCACGGCTCCATCCGCGAACCGTCCATGAAGGGCGGTGGCGTTGTCTTCGGTCCGCATCCGCGGGACTACCGCCAGAAGATGCCGAAGCAGATGCGACGCCTGGCGCTTCGCTCAGCTCTCTCGCAGAAGGCGATCGAGGGCCGCGTCAGGGTGATCGACGGCTTCGGCTTCGAGGAACCAAGAACCAAGCAGGCGGCAGAGCTCATCGCGGCGATCGGGTTCGACGACACGACTTTGATCGTGCTTCCCGCGCCAAGCTATGTGGTCAGCCGCTCTTTCGAGAATCTGAAGGGCTCCAAGATCATCCTCGCGCGAAACCTCAACATTCGCGACCTCTTCACCCACACGTACCTCCTGCTGGCGAAGGATTGCCTGGAACTGCTCGAGGACAGCTTCGGCCGGCCGGAATCCCGCTCACGGTCCAAGGCCCACGCCCATCACGGCGCCGACAACGAACAGGACGAAGCATCCAAGTGACGACAAGAGCAGCCTCAGAGATCGTGATCGGCCCGGTCATCACCGAGCGCACGTATCAGCTCTACACGCAGGGCCGGTACACGTTCCGCGTGTCCGCCCAGGCCTCGAAGACCGAGATCAAGAAGGCCCTCGAGGAGCAGTACGAGACGCAGGGCATCAAGGTCAGGGACGTGAACACGGTGAGCATGCGGGGCAAGAAGCGCCGCAGCATGCGCCGCATCGGATCCACCGGCCACACCGCCGATTGGAAGAAGGCAATCGTGACCCTTGGTCCCGGCCAAAAGATCGAAGGGCTCTTCGGGAGCGTATAGAAAGAGATGCCACTCAGAAAGTTCAAGCCGACCAGCCCAGGCCGTCGCTTCATGACGATCTCCGGGTTCGACGAGATCACCGCCGACGAGCCTGAGAAGACTCTCATCGAATCGATTCCGACGCACGCGGGCCGCAACAACCAGGGCCGCATCACCACCCGACACCAGGGGGGCGGCTACCGCAAGCTCTACCGGAAGATCGACTTCAAGCGTGACAAGCACGGCGTCGAGGGCCGCGTCGCGACCATCGAGTACGACCCCAACCGCAGCGCCCGCATCGCCCTCATCCATTACAAGGACGGCGAAAAGCGCTACATCCTCGCGCCGCTCGGCCTGAAGGTCGGCGATCCGATCGAGAGTGGTGAGAACGCGCCGGTTCGCATCGGCAACGCGATCCCGCTCGCCAGCATCCCGGTCGGTTCGACCATCCACAACATCGAGCTGACGCTCGGTCGTGGAGGCCAGCTCGTCCGGTCCGCAGGCGCCTCCGCGCAGCTCCTGGCCAAGGAAGGCGACTACGCCGTGGTGCGGATGCCGTCAGGCGAGCTGCGCCGCATTCACGTCCGGTGCCAGGCCACGATCGGCCAAGTCGGTAACATCGAGCATGAGAACGAGTCGGGCGGCAAGGCCGGCCGCAGTCGGTGGCTGGGCGTGAGGCCGACAGTACGCGGTTCGACGATGAACCCCCGCGACCATCCGCATGGCGGTGGGGAGGGCAAGACCGGACCGGGTGGCAACCCGAAGACTCCATGGGGCAAGCCCGCCCTCGGCTATCGCACGCGCAAGCCGAAGAAGGCCTCGGACAAGCTCATCATCCGCCGACGTGAAAAGAAAGGACGAAAGAAGTAAGCGTGGAGATAGTGCCTGTGTTGCAGATGTCGACGGTTATCGCCGAGCGGCCGGCGGTTGCCTCGGCGGCGGTGAAGGTGACCTGGGGGACCCAGGCCACCTGGCACTATGTCCACTTCGGTCTGAAATCCGCACCCCATCACCGCGATTTCAGACCGGGAAAGGAAGGTCCCTCTAAGTAATGTCGCGCTCACTGAAGAAGGGACCGTTCATCAGCCCTCAGCTGAAGGCCAAGGTCGACAAGATGAACGCCACCAAGGACAAGAAGGTGATCCGCACCTGGGCGCGCGCATCTGTGATCTACCCGGACATGGTCGGACACACGATCGCAGTGCACGACGGGCGCAAGCATGTGCCCGTGTTCATCAGCGAGAACATGGTCGGCCACCGGCTGGGCGAGTTCGCGCCGACGCGTCACTTCCGCGGCCACGGCACGCATACCGAAAAGTCAACGGCTCTGAAGTAATAGAGATAAGTGGCAACGATGGAAGTTTCAGCAGTGCAGAGGTTTGTCCGGCGCGCGCCACGCAAGGCGAGGCTCGTCGCTGACTCCGTGAAGGGCATGAAGGTGTCTGACGCCCTTGCGCAGCTGGAGTTCTCGCCCAAGCACGCCGCTCGCGACGTCGCGAAGGCGATCAAGTCGGCAGCGGCCAACGCCGAGCACAACTTCAACCTCAACCGCGACGACCTGGTCCTGAAGCAGGTCCTCATCGACGAGGGCCCGACGTTCAAGCGCCGCCGGCCGGTCAGCCGGAGCATGGCGCACGAGTTCTTCCACCGTACCTGCCACATCACCGCGGTCGTCGAAGACCGCGCAGAGGGAAGCAAATAGTTGGGTCACAAAGTCCATCCGAACGCATTCCGGCTGGGAGTCTTTCGCCCCTGGGAGGCGAACTGGTTCGCGAATCCCAAGGACTACACGAAGATGCTCCACGAGGACCTGGAGATGCGCCGGGTCATCCTGGCGCGCTTGCGCAACGCGGGCATCGCGAAGATCGAGACCGAGCGATCGTCCAACGCACAGCTGACGGTCACGATCCACACGGCCAAGCCGGGCATCGTTATCGGCAAGGGCGGCGCGTCGGTCGACCAGCTGCGTGAGGACCTCGAGAAGCGCTTTGGCAACCGGGTACGCATCTCCATCCAGGAGATCAAGCAGCCCGAGCTCGACGCTCAGCTCGTCGCCGAGAACATCGCATCCCAGATCGAGCGACGTATCAGCTACAAGCGTGCGATGAAGCAGGCGATCCTCCGAACGATGCGCTCAGGCGCCAAGGGTGTCCGCATCTACTGCGGTGGCCGGCTGCGCGGCGCTGAGATGGCCCGCCGCGAATGGGACCGCGAGGGTCGGGTGCCCCTGCACACTCTGCGCGCCAACATCGACTTCGGCCGCGCCACGGCGAACACGACCTTCGGCGCGATCGGTGTCAAATGCTGGATCTACAAAGACGTGGCGGTGCCGCTGAAGAAGCTGCCTGTCACCGCCGATGGGGCTCCGATCGCCGATGTGATCGCCGCGCAGCCGGAAATCGTGGAGACGATCGCGGAACCGCAGGTTGCGGCGCCCGCGTCCGCCGTGCAGCCTGAGGCAGAAACCACAGCTGCCGCGCCGAAGCGGACCAGGGCCGCTGCCAAGCACGCACCCGTTGAGACGACCGTCGCGGCCGTCGTGGAACCGAAGGCGCGTGCGCCCAGGGCGAAAGCAGAAGCCGCCACCAAGCCGGCGGCCAAAGCCACCACTGCCACCAAAGCTCCTGCCAAAACCGCCGCTGCGGCGAAAGGCAAGGCCGATACCAAGACCGCCCCCAAGGCCAAGCCGGCCGCCAAGAAGACGACCAAGGACAAGAGCTGATGTTGATGCCGAAGCGTGTCAAGTACCGCAAGATGCACCGCGGCCGCCGCAAGGGCATCGCCACGCGCGGCGCCACCGTCGCGTTCGGCGACTTCGGTCTGCAGGCGATGGAAGCGTGCTGGATGAGCAATCGCCAGATCGAAGCGGCCCGCCGGGCCATGACCCGCCACGTCAAGCGCGGCGGTCAGATCTGGATCCGGGTCTTCCCCGACAAGTCCATCACCAAAAAGCCGGCCGAGACCCGTATGGGTTCAGGCAAGGGCAACCCTGAAGGCTGGGTGGCGGTGGTCAAGCCGGGTCGCGTCCTGTTCGAGATGGGCGGCGTCACTCAGGAGATCGCCAAGGAGGCGATGAAGCTTGCCGCATCCAAGCTGCCGATCAAGACGCGCTTCGTGAGCGTGGACTCGGCCGCGGCGGGAGCTGCCAGATGAAAGTTGACGAGTTGAGAGTCCTGGAGGTCGATGAGCTTGGCGGCAAGCTCAAGGCAGCCCGCAGGGAGCTTTACGAGCTTCGCTTCAAGCACGCCGTCGGGCAGCTCGAGAACTCGAGCCAGATCTCGAAGGTGCGCCACGACATCGCGCGCATCATGACCGTGCTCCAGGAGCGAGCCTTCGGCATCGTCGCCCAGGTCTCACCCGAGTCCATCACCGTCAGCGCGCCCGAGCCCAAGGCCAGGAAGGTCGCGGCCAAGGCAGCTGACACCTCGGCCAAGGCCGAAGATCCCAAACCCAAGCGCGCCGCCAAGGCGACGAAAGCGAAAGCGGAGAAGAGCTCGTGAGCGTCAGTACACCGACGCCGGCAAAGGCACCGGCCGCAGTCGATGACTCCGCACGCGGCCAGCGCAAAGTCCGGCTGGGCACGGTGATCTCGGACAAGATGGACAAGACCGTCATTGTCCAGATCGGCACGTCCAAGGCCCATCGGCTTTACAAGAAGACAGTCCGCCAACGCACCAAGTTCAAGGTCCACGACGAGAAGAACGAATGCGGCATCGGCGACCTCGTTCGCATCACCGAGACCCGCGCCATCTCCAAAGAGAAACGCTGGCGCGTGCTTGAAATCGTGGAGAAGGCGAAGTAATCAAATGATCCAGCAGGAAACACGCCTCAAGGTCGCGGACAACTCAGGAGCGAAGGAGCTCCTGTGCATCCGCGTGGCCGGAGGCCACTATCGCAAGTACGCCTCGGTGGGCGACATCATCACGGCCACGGTCAAGTCGGCGCAGCCGGGCGGCCAGGTCAAGAAGGGTGAGGTCGTCAAGGCGGTGGTCGTCCGCGTCACCAAGGAATACCGCCGCCCCGACGGCTCGCTCATCCGTTTCGACGAGAACGCCGCGGTGCTTCTCGCCCAGGCAAACAACCCACGAGGCACCCGCATCTTCGGGCCGGTTGCACGCGAGCTTCGCGAGCGCAACTTCATGAAGATCATCAGCCTCGCCCCGGAGGTGCTCTAAAGGAATGCTGCGTAACAAGGTTCAACCCAAGCGTCGCTGGCTCGACCTCGCCCCCGGCGACCCCGTGATCGTCGTGGCCGGCAAGGACAAGGGCAAGCACGGCGAGGTTCTTCGAACCCTGCCGGACAAGCACAAGATCGTGGTCAAGGGCGTCAACATCCTGAAGCGCCACACCAAAGCGGGCCAGTCCCGTGGCGGCGTCAACGTCGCACAGGGTGGCGTTGTCGACTTCGAGGCGCCGCTCGACTACTCGAACGTCATGCTCCTTTGCCCATCGTGCTCAAAGCCGACGCGCACCAAGCACATCGTGCTCGAGTCGGGCGCGCGCGCCCTCGCATGCCGTCACTGCGGCGAGCCGTACGAGCGCGTTCGCAAGACGGAGGCACAGTGAGCAAGACCAAGGTCCGCACACAGGCGCCACAGAAGAAGAAGGCCGACTCGAGGCCGGCGGTGTCGCAGGGCCCATCGACCCGCGCCGAGGGACCGCCGCGATTGCTGAAGGCGTATCGCGACTCGGTGGTTCCTCAGATGACGAAAGAGTTCGACTACGCCAACGCGATGGAGGTGCCGCGCGTCGCCAAGGTCGTGCTGAACATCGGCATCGGCGAGGCAAAGGACAACGACAAGGCCCTGGACGCCGCGGTTGGCGACGTCGTCATCATCACCGGCCAGAAGCCGGCGCTCATCAAGGCGCGCAAGTCAGTGGCCGCGTTCAAGCTGCGCGCGGGCCAGACCGTCGGTATCAAGGCCACCCTGCGCGGCCGGCGCATGTGGTACTTCCTGGACAAGCTCCTCAACGTCGCGCTGCCTCGTATCCGCGACTTCCGCGGCGTAAGCCCAGAAGGCTTCGATGGTCGCGGCAACTACTCGCTCGGCCTGCGCGAACAGGTCGTCTTTCCTGAGATCGACTACGACAAGATCGACAAACTCCGCGGGCTGGAAGTGTCGATCGTCACCACAGCCCGCACCGATGACGAGGCCCGAAGCCTGCTGACGCGGCTCGGAATGCCATTTCGCAAAAGGTAGATAGACGATGAATTCGAGAAGACTGCCGGCAGCAAGAAAAGGGGTCCCCGCAAAATCGCAGATTTTGTGGGGTTCCAAGAGGTAAGAGCTTGGCCAAGAAAGCATCGCTAGAGCGCTGGAAGAGAGACCTCGTGCACCCCAAGTACAAGGTCCGGTTCCATAACCGGTGCCGCCTGTGCGGCCGCCCGCGCGCTTTTCTGCGCAAGTTCGGCATGTGCCGAATCTGCTTCCGCAACCTTGCCGCCGAGGGACGCATCCCAGGCATCACGAAGTCGAGCTGGTGATGGCGACGGCAGTTGCAAAACCCGTGAAGAGAGCTCCGATTGGGGTCATCAGCGACCCGATTGCGGACATGTTGACGCGCGTTCGCAACGCGAACAGCGCGCGGCACCCCGAGGTGAAGGTGCCGGCCTCCAAGCTGAAGCTCGAGATCGCCCGCGTGCTCAAGGACGAGGGCTACATCGCCGGCTTCGAGGTGGAGGCTGACGGGGCATCTCAGACCATGCGTATCATCTTCAAGTCCCGGCCCGATCGTGAGCGCGTGATCTCCGGGTTGAAGAGGATCAGCCGTCCCGGACTGCGCGTCTACGCGCGCAAGACGGAGATCCCCAGGGTCCTCGGTGGCCTCGGAATCGCCATTCTCAGCACGGCCGAAGGCGTCATGAGCGGGCGCCAGGCGCTGCGCAAGGGCGTTGGCGGCGAAGTGCTGGCGTACATCTGGTAGGAGTAGGAAGGAACTTGTCGCGTATTGGAAAGCTGCCGATCGACGTGCCGGGCGCGGTGAAGGTCACCTTGCAGCCGGGACACGTCACGGTTGAGGGGCCGAAGGGCAAGCTCGAACGCACCCTGCCGGCGGATATCACGGTCAAGCAGTCCAATGGGCAGCTGGTCTTCGAGCGGCCTACCGAGGGCTACAAGCACCGCGCTCTGCACGGCCTGGTCCGCAGCCTCGTCGCCAACATGGTCACTGGTGTGAACACCGGTTTCACCAAGCACCTCGAGCTGGTCGGCGTGGGATATCGCGTCGCCAAGCAGGGCGATGAGGTGGTGCTCAGCCTCGGCTACTCGCACCCCATCAGGTTCAAGCCGCCGCAGGGCGTGTCGATCGAGGTCCAGGATCCGACGAAGTTTTCGGTGAACGGCATCTCGATCGAGGACGTCGGCCAGGTGGCCGCCAACATCCGCGGGATGCGACCGCCCGAGCCCTACAAGGGCAAGGGCGTCATGTATCGCGGGGAGAAGATCCGGCGCAAGGCCGGCAAGGCCGGCAAGGGCGCGAAGGCAGCCGGATGATCAAGCAAACCGACCGCAAAGTGAACCGGCTGAAGCGCCACAAGCGTGTGCGCGTCCACGTGAACGGCACCAAGGAACGCCCGCGACTCGCGGTCTTCCGCAGCCTCAATCACGTCTATGCGCAGCTCATCGACGACGACGGCAGCCGCACGCTGGCCGCCGCCTCCACAGTCGGTCTGAAGTCCAGGGGCAATGGCATGGCCCAGGCGATCGAGGTGGGGAAGGCGATTGCGGCCAAGGGCAAGGCGGCGGGCGTCAGCAATGTCGTCTTCGATCGAGGCGGCTTCCTCTACCACGGCAGAATCAAGGCTCTGGCAGACGCCGCGCGCGAAGCCGGACTGGAGTTTTAGCAGCTGATGGGCAGCAGATATCCACACTCGAGCGGCGAACGATCTGATCTCACCGATCGGGTCGTGCGAGTCAACCGCGTGTCCAAGGTGGTCAAGGGCGGCCGCAAGTTCTCGTTCAGCGCGCTGATCGTGGTCGGCGACATGAACGGGCGTGTCGGCGCGGGCATCGGAAAGGCACGAGAGGTGACTGAGGCCATCCGCAAGGGCATGGACGTCGCCAAGCGCAGCATGATCACGGTACCGATGGTCGGCACGACCATCCCACACGAGGTGCGCCTCAAGCTGGGGTCGGCGAAGATCATGCTCAAGCCGGCCGCACCGGGCACCGGGGTCATCTCGGGTGGCGCGATGCGTGCCGTCATCGAGACCGCCGGCATCAAGGACATTCTCACCAAGTCGCACGGCACCAACAACCCGATCAACACTGTGCGCGCGACGCTCGCCGCCCTCCAGCAGCTGCGCACCGTGCAGCAGATCGCGGAGTTGCGTGGCAAAGAGGTCGAGCAGGTCGTTGGCAGGCGCCTCGCCAACGTCTACCGCAAGGCAGAGGGCAAGGCCGAGCTTGGCGCCGGCAACGGAGCCGCCGAACCCACCGATGGAGAAACCAAGTAGTGGCTGCAACCAAGACCGCCAGGCCCCGCGGCGACGCGAAGACCCCCGGGGACGAAGGCAAGACGCTGAAGGCGACCCTGCGTAAGAGCTCGATCGGGGCGATCCCCTCGGTCAAGGCCACGGTTGTGTCCCTGGGCTTTCGGCGCATGAACCAGACGCGTGAGCTGCCCGACAACCCCGCTGTCAGGGGCATGTTGAAGGCTGTCGACTTCCTGGTGGCGGTCGAAGGCGAGCCCTACCTCAGGCCCGACCGGAGCCGCTACAAGATCTGGCGCTCGCGCTCGAACAAGAAGAGCCAGAGGGGCAACTGATGCAGCTCCATGACCTCAGACCCGCCGCCGGCGCGCACCGCAAGTCGCGGCGCATCGGCCGCGGCACCGGGTCCGGCAGGGGCAAGACCTCGGGGCGGGGCCAGAAAGGCCAGAACGCTCGCAGCGAAGGCTTTCGCCTTGGCTTCGAGGGTGGGCAGATGCCCCTCTCGCAGCGCCTGCCGAAGCTGCCCGGTTTCAAGAACCCGTTTCACAAGACCTACGCGGTGGTCAACCTGTCCAAGCTGAGCCGCTTTCCCGACGGGTCGACCGTCGACGCTGCTGTGCTGGTCGAGGCCGGCCTCGCGCGAGTCGGCGAGGAGATCAAGATCCTCGGCACTGGCGACCTCAAGCGGAAGCTCACGGTCGAGGCTCACTCGTTCAGCCTCAGCGCGCGCGAGGCGATCGAAGCGCGTGGCGGCAGCGTCAAGGTGCTGGGCGAGCCGCGGAAGATCGGCCCCCGGCGACTGGCGGCGAAGACCGCCAAGAGAGTGCCGAAGCCGGAAGAGGCGGAGCCGGTAGCCGAAAAGCCCGAACCCGCCAAGCGCGGCTCCGGGAAGCCTGTAGCCGAGAAGGAAGAGCCTGGGGAGGCCGCTCCCCCCGACGAATAGATAGTTGAACCTGATAGAGGCGCTGGTCAACGCCATCCGCCTGCCGGAGCTTCGCAACAAGCTTCTCTTCACAGGCGGGATCCTCGTCGTATTCAGGCTCTTCGCCAACATCGCGGTCCCGGGCGCGAGCCAGACCGCGCTGGCCCAGCTGTTCCAGGGCCAGGCCCTGCTGGGCCTTCTGGACCTGTTCTCCGGCGGCGGCCTGTCGCGATTCAGCGTGGTCGCCATGGGCATGAACCCCTACATCAACGCCACGATCATCATGCAGCTGATGACGGTGATCTCCGAACGGATCAAGGAGATCTCCAAAGAAGGCGAGGCGGGACGGCGCCGCATCACGCGATGGAGCCGCTACCTGACCGTGGCGCTCGGAGCGGGCCAGGCGTATGGGTTCACCGTGCTGTTTCAGAACACCAGCCCTCCAATACTCGGCCCTCTCGACTGGTTCCAGCGCCTGCAGATCGTGCTGGTACTGACCGCGGGCACCGTCATGTTGATGTGGTTCGGTGAGCTCATCACCGAGTACGGCATCGGCAACGGCGTGTCGCTGATCATCTTCGCGGGCATCATCGGGCGCGGCCCGCAGGGCGTGGCGGCGGTGTTCAGCGCCGCGAACCCGAGCGGCGCCGGTCTCGCCGGCTACGTCCCGTTCATCATCTTCGGCCTGATCGCCCTGGTCATGACCGCGGTCATCATCGAGGTGCAGCAGGCGGTGAGAAAGATTCCCATCCAATCCGCGCAGCGCACCGTCGGCTTGAAGCAGGTGCAGAGCAGGGCGAGCTTCCTGCCGCTTCGTGTCAACCACGCTGGCGTCATCCCGATCATCTTCGCCATCTCGGTGATGTTCCTGCCGACGATCGTCGCGAACTACTTCACAGGCGCGCCGCCGGACACGTGGTACTACAAGGCCGCGGCGTGGATCCGAGGCAACTTCACACCTGACACCGCCAACGTTCCGATGGCCATCACGTACAACGCCCTGTACTTCGCCCTGACGTTTGGGTTCACCTACTTCTATACGGCCATCACATTCGACGTGAATGAGGTGGCGGACAACCTTAAACGCTACTCGAGCTTCATCCCGGGAATCCGCCCGGGACGTCCGACCGCGGACTATCTCGCCTCGGTGATGAACCGCGTCACCTTCGCCGGCGCGACCTTCCTCGGGTTCATCACCGTCATCCTTCCGATCCTGACGGCGACCTTCTCAGGCATACCCCATCAACAGATGTACCTGGGAGGGACGGCGATCCTGATCGTGGTCGGCGTTGCGTTGGACACCATGAAACAGCTGCAAACGCAGCTGGTGATGCGCCAGTACCGCGGCTTCATCACATGAACCTGCTGCTCTACGGAGCCCCGGGCAGCGGCAAGGGCACCCAGGCGAACATGCTGCGGTCGAAGTTCGGCATCCCGCATATCGCCACCGGCGACATGCTCAGGGCCGAGATCGCGCGGGGGTCCGAGCTTGGCCTCCAGGCGCAGCCGCTGCTGGCCGCGGGCGGCTACGTGCCTGACGGCATCATGATCGACATGATCCGCGGCCGCCTGCGCGAGCCGGATTGCGAGAAAGGCTTCATCCTTGACGGCTTCCCAAGGACGATCCCCCAGGCCGAAGCCCTCGACGTTCTGATGCAACAGCTGGGCAAGAGCTTCGACCGGGTGCTCTACCTGAAGGTCGACCTGGCCGAGCTGCTGCGCCGCCTTTCCGGCCGGCTGGTCTGCCCCGAGTGCCAGCGAACCTATCCTCCGGGCACCGAGCTCTGCCTGTCCGACGGCACCCAGCTGGCTCAGCGGGAGGACGACAAGCAGGAGGCGGTGCAGCCGAGGATCGAGATCTACCTCCACAAGACGATCCCGGTCCTGGACCACTACCGCTCCGAGGAGCTGGTTTCGGAGATCGACGGTAGGGGCACCATTGAAGAGATAAGCAGCCAGGTCCTGGCTGCAATTGGCCAGAACCGCCAGGTATCCCGAAAATGATCAACCTCAAGACCGCCTACGAGATCGAGCTGATGGCCAGAGCCGGCACCCTGCTCGCCTCAGTGCTTCCTCCGCTCCGCGAGGCGTGCGTACCGGGCGTCAAGACCATCGAGCTGGACAGGATTGCCGAGCGCTTGATCCGGGAGGGCGGGGCGACCCCCGGCTTCCTCGGCTACCACGGCTATCCCCGCTCGATCTGCGTCTCGATCAACGACGAGGCTGTCCACGGCATCCCGGGCAGCCGCAAGGTGGCCGCCGGCGACCTCGTGAGCCTCGATCTCGGGCTGGTGCTCGAGGGCTTCTGGGCGGACGTCGGCGTGACCGTCGGCGTCGGCAAGATCACTCCGGAGGCGGATCGCCTGCTCAAGGTGACCGAGCAGGCCCTGTACGTCGGCATCGACAAGGCCCGCCCGGGCGGTTACCTGGGAGACATCTCCTCGGCGATCCAG
>DASXNH010000237.1:0-7190 GCA_036495195.1 Candidatus Dormiibacterota bacterium | reverse complement strand
AATCATGGGCCTGGCCGGAACGCGCTGGTCTCCGACGGTCTCAGTCCTGAAACACCGCGGGCGCAAGACCGGCCAGGTTTACACGACGCCGATCAGCGCCCTCCCCCGCGACGGTTTCTTCTGGATGGGGCTCGCTTTCGGCGAGGACGCCGGATGGACGCGCAACGTCATGGCCGCGGGTGAATGCGAGCTGCGCTACAGAGGTCGCGACTACAGATTGGTCGAGCCCGTGGTCGTGGAAGCCTCTGCCGCGAGGGCTCAGCTCCCCTTGATGCTGCGCATCGCCGGGCCGGTGGTCGGCATTCACAAGATCGTGCGAATGCGAGCGATCCGGGCCTGAGCCAAGCCGGCCAATGAGGTCGGGCTCGGACGCTGCCCGCTACGCGTGGAGCTTGGCAATCTCGGCCGCGCTGACCGTATCGAGCTGCGGATAGGAGCCACTCGCTGCATATCCAACCAGCTCGAATGCCCCCGACGAGTTGTGGTACTGGTCGAGCACAATCGGTCCGCCGGCGCCCACGTAGTGAATCGTCTTGCCGGCCGCGAGCGCGTCCATACCTTCCCTGTACGAGTGCACCTCTGTGGCGCCCGGCGTGTCGGCGACCACCTGCGGGATGTACTTGTTGTAAAAGGTCGGGTCGGGCGTCTTGGCCATGATCATGGCGAGCGCCATCATCACGATGGCGTCGTAGTAGGTCTCCGTATAGGGGTCCCGACTCCACTGATCGGGCTTCGGGACGGCTGACCCGGAAGCCAGGAGTGCCTGGTTGAACATCTGCCACGCGGGTCCCTGCGAGGGAGCGAAGGGTTGCGCACCCGCGTAGATTCGGGCCAGGTTGGCCTTGCCGATGGCGCCCGCGACCGCCTTTCCCCAGGGCGGCTGCACCGTCGGCTGCGTTCCGATGACCGGAATCAGCGAGTGAAGCTTCTGCAGCTGGCTGAGGTAGGCGGCATTGGTTTGCGGGTCGGCCTCGGTGAAGATCACATCCGGATTGGCCGCGATCAGGGCTTGGACCTCAGTGTGGTAGGAGCTGCGGTCGAGGGCCAGCGATTGATTGAGCACAATCTGCCCACCAAGAGTCCTGAAAGCCGAGAGCAGATTTGGCACGTTGCCCTGCGAGCTGGGGTCGCTGCCGAAAACTGCCGCGCCGCGCCGGTAGCCCTTTCGATACGCGTAAACCGCCATGGCCACGCCTGCGGCGTCGTCAGGCGGGGTCAGACGCCAGAAATACTCATAAGTGTTGTGGTCGAAGGTCGATAGGCCGGTATCCGCGAACATCGGGATGCCGCCACTGTTGATTATCGGCACGGTGACGACGGCTTCGTCGGAGCTGGGCCCGTTCATGCCGACGAGATTCGTCGTGGCCGCCAGCATCTTCTCGGCCGCCTGTACGGCGGCAGCTGGATCGCCATGGGTATCCACGGGCGAGCATTGGACCTGGTGGCCGAGAATGCCACCCGCCTGGTTGATCAGACGCATCGCCGGAGCGCAGCCGGCGGACATCTCGGGCCCGAAACTGGCGTCTGGGCCCGTGAACGGGTTGAAGCTCGCGAAGGTCAGGGTGCCCACATACGTCTTCGGGGCTACGCCCGGTGCGGGGTTGCCGCACGAGGTGATCAGAACCGCCGCCACGATCAGCACCGCCGACAGTGCGTTGACAATGGGCGGGCGACCCGTCCGATAGGCCCTGCCCATGGATCGATCGGACTATAGGCGCGGCCCGAAAGGGTGTCAAGAATCACTCGGCGAGGTCAGGTTGCCGCCAGCGATGCGCCGGTCAGGGCGGCCTAGTGGTGGACGTGCCCGGCCTTCGCGCCACCGAGGTACCTCGCCGGATCGGCGGCGAAGCTCTGCCTGCACCCGGGGGAGCAGAAGTAATAGGTCGTGTCCTGGTGGCTCATCTTCTCTTTCGCCGTCGACCGATCAACCGCCATCCCACAAACAGGGTCGATGGCTGACGTCGGCAGGTCGGCCGGCGGATGGCTCATCGCACGAAGCATATCGGGGCCGCCAGTCGTAAAGAAGCGCCAGGCGAGCACCGCAATCAGGAGGAGAAACGCGATGTCGAGGACGCTCGTGTAGTTCCACGAAGGGGCCGTGTCGAGCAGCGCCACATGGTGATTTGACGGCACCCAGCCGAGCAGCTGAAACGCTCCGCCGATGAGGAATCCGGCCAGGGCCATAGCAACGTACGAAACCGCAAGCAGGTAAAGAGCCATGCGGCCTCCGTAGTACTTCCTGTAAATGTTGAGGATCGGAAGGATGATCAGGTCCCCGAAGATGAAGCTGATCACGCCGCCGAAGCTGATCCCCCCGTTCCAGAGCACGACGGCAAGCGGCACATTGCCGACCGAACACACGAACGTCAACATCGCGATGACGGGGCCGATCAGAGGTCCCCAGAACTCGTTGAGAGCGGGTTGATTGGTGAGGAAGAGAGCCTGCCACCAGTTGTTGGGCACCCACGCGGCGAGCGCTCCCGCCACCAAGAACCCGATGCCCATGTCGAAGTACAGGCTGTAGAGATCCATGAAGAAGTAGTGGGAGATCGCGGTGAGCGCGCGTCCCGAAAACAGCCGCGACAGGAAAGGCCCGTCGGTGATCGACATGTCGTGCTCGCCGTGGCCCTCCATCGTCGAGCCCACGATTCCCCGATCGGCCTGGCGCCTCGCCTGGTCGACCATCCGCGGGCGGAGCGTCAGTTTGAAGAGGCTCCAAAGGATCACGGCCATGAGCAGGCCGCCGGCGAACTCCGCGGCCACGAACTGCCAGCCGAGAAGGATCAGCAAGACCAATCCCAGCTCGAACACCAGGTTGGTGGATGCGAACTCGAAAACCATCGCGTTGACGAAGCTGGCGCCTCGGCGCAGAAGGGAACGAGCCACCGCAACGGCCGCATACGAACAGGACGAGCTGGCCGCGCCAAAACCGCATGCCAGGAGGAAGCCCTTGAAGTCTGGCCGTCCGAGCGTGCTCGCCACAGCCCGTTTGGACACCACCGTCTGGACCATTGCGGAGATCAAGAAACCGAGGGCCAGCGGCCACAGGACCTCCCACACCATGAACAGCGAGATCTGCAGGGCGTGACCGATGGCGTTCAGTACGGATGCCAAGAGCTAGCCTGTCATAAGGCGTTGGACGGCTTCGTTCAGCTCGCGAACTTGCTTGTTTCCCCCACCTGAACGCACGGCGTCGGCGACGCAATGCTCGGTGTGATCGGCGAGCAGCTGAAGGGCGACGCTCTTTAGGGCCGCGCGCGTCGCACTGACCTGAGTCAGCACGTCGATGCAGTAGCGATCCTCGCTGACCATCTTTTCGATACCGCGCACCTGACCCTGGATGCGGCGCAGGCGGGCCTGGACCTTCGCCTTGTCCTTCGCATAACCTGCCACAAATCAAGCATACCCCCGGTGGGTATCGCGCAGTTGCCGTACACAGGTGGCGATCGGTTCCTGCAGAATCAAGACGTGGACAACCCGGTCTATGAAACTGTGAGGACCGTACTCGCCGTCCGCGAGTTCGACGACAAGCCGATACCCGACGACACCGTGCGCCGAATCGTTGAGGCCGGCCGCCTGACGGCTAGCTCACTGAATCTCCAGCCGTGGCACTTTGTGCTGGTCACCAGCCGCGAAGGCCTCCGCGAGCTCGGTGCGCTGATCAGTACGGGGCGTTACATCGCAGGCTCGGCCGCCGCGATCGTCGTCGCGTACGAGCGTGACAGCGAGTACGGGGTATCGGACGCCAGCCGCGCCATCCAGTCGATGATCCTGGTGGCCTGGGCTGAGGGCGTTGGCTCCAACTGGACCGGCTTCGGTGGCCTTGACGCTGCAGCCGCCATGGTCGGTTTGCCCGACACCTACGAAGTCCTTGCGGTCGTCCCATTCGGCTATCCGAAACGCAAGCTTGGCAAGGGCAAGAAGAAGCGGAAGCCGCCGGCCGAGGTCGCATCGGCCGAGCGCTACGGAACCCCGCTCACCTAGAACCGCGCCCATGATCGGATCGGAGTTCGTTGAGCGGCGGGCCGTATCGTGATCTCGTGGCGAGCTGGAACGAGTTCGAGGCAGCCGAACCTGAGTTCGCCTCACGGTTGCGGCTGTTGATGACCTCGCGCAAGCACCTGACGATGGCCACTCTCCGGCGCGATGGCTCACCTCGCATCAGCGGCACCGAGGTCGAGCTAGTCGACGGGCATTTGCGGATCGGATCGATGCCGCGCGCGCTGAAGGCTCTCGATCTTCGGCGTGACCCCCGCGTCGCCATTCACGGCCCGACTGAAGATCCGCCGGCCGGCAGCCCGGCGAGCTGGAAAGGCGAGGCGAAGATCGCCGGCACCGCGACCGAGGTCGGGTCGGCTGACCCCGCGCACCGCTTCGTCATCGACATCCAGGAGGCGGTGATCACGCATCTCAACGAAGCCGGAGATCGCCTGGTCATCGAGTCCTGGAGCCCAGCACGGGGCATGCGAACTCTCGAGCGCGAATAAACCTCACTTGGTGGGGAGGTCCCAGCAGGATCGTGCAGCGAGCCTCTCGGGGGAAGTGATCCCGGAGCACCAGTCCACCTGCGCAGCCGCTCGCGCCGGCTCAGCGGTGTTCTCTCTGCTCCTCGGAGATCTCGTCGACGCAGATGGCGGCCGCCAGCAGCAGCGCCGGCTCTTGGCCCGGCGCGATGGCGACGCCATAGGAATCGGTCGCGCTGAACCAATCCTTGGAGATATGGGCGACCGCGGCACCATCGCTCGTGACCTCGTACTCGTGGCTGGTGATGTTGCCCTCCGCCTCGTACGTGGCGCCGCCCTCCACCTGGATCGTTAGTGCTGGTGGAGAAAGGTCAGAAGCTTCTTGGTCACTGTCGCATACAGCTCGCCCTGGCGCAGGATTTTCATCGTTGGCCGGACGGCCAGCAGCTTGGATTCGATCGTCAGCAGCTCGGATCCATTGGGGTCCTCCAGCACAAACGTCTCGCGCAGGCTGAACGCCTTTCCGTCGACCTTGTAAACCTGTTCGCCCTGCCCGTTCTCGATCCAGAAGTCCTCGCCGATCGAGAAGAGCTGTCTCTGCAGCTTGTATCGGCTCCAGCTATCTGACATGGCACTCGAACTCTACAGATTCAGCCCTCCGGCAGCCTGCGTCGATGCGCCGCGAAACGTGACCACGATCATCGGAGAAAGGGGTCGCATTGGGATCAGGCGGGGTACACACCGACGTCGGTGGATTTGAACGACACCCAGACCTCTCCCCCCTCTGCCACGTTCATCTCGCTGATTGAAGCGGGTGTCACCTCCGCGACCAGGGCGATGTCTCCCTTGACACGCACGCGAACCCGACCGCCCAGAAGCTCAATCCCGCTGACGCGTCCTGGCCACGCGTTGCGCGGGCTGCCTTCGGGGCGCCGCCGATGAAGCGCCACGGCGCGGGGGTGGATCACGGCGAACACCTCACCCGATTCGGCAGCGGCGGCCGCTATCACCGAATCGTCAGCCATGCGCACGGACCCGTGGTCGGCCTTGCCTCTGAGCAGGTTGACCCCCACCAGGTTGGCCACATATTGCGATCTCGGTCGCTCCGTGACCTCGGCCGGGGTACCGGTTTGCACGAGGCGCCCGTCCTCCATGACGACCAGGCGATCGGCGAGCGTCACCGCTTCGAGGGGGTCATGGGTGACGATGAGACGGAGACCGGGGAATGAGGTGAGATGACGCTTGAGGTCGCGGCGCACCTCGGCCCGAGTCGTCGCGTCCAGGGCCGCCAGGGGCTCATCGAGGAGAAGCAGGCGTGGATCCGGGGCCAGCGCCCGAGCGAGCGCCACGCGCTGGCGCTGGCCGCCCGACAACGCATCCGGCTTCTCCTGAGCGTAGGCGCTGAGTCCCACGCGATCGACCCATTCGGCTGCCTTCTGTGACGCGTCGCGTGGCCGCATACCGCGCGATCGCAGGCCAAAAGCGACGTTGTCCAGGACGCTGAGGTGTGGAAAGAGAAGGTAGTCCTGGAACACGACGCCGATCGATCGAATCTCCGTGGGAACGTATTTGTGGGTGGCGGCGTCCTCGAGCACCCGCCTGTCCAACCTCACGTATCCCGAGGTCAGTGGAACAAGCCCCGCCACGGCTCGAAGGAAGGTGGTCTTCCCCGCCCCGTTCGGCCCGAGCAAGGCGACCACCTCAGCCTCACCAACACTCAGCTCCAGGTCGAGCGAGAGCGCGCCCAGCGCGAGTTGTACCTTGGCTTCAAGGCTCATGCGGAGCCGAGCCAGCGATGCCTGAGCGATACGAGCACCGCCAGGGAGATGACGAGCATGACGAGGCTCAGGATGTACGAGGCCTCCAGGTTTGTCTCTTGCAGCAGGTAAACGGCAAGCGGCATCGTCTGGGTGACGCCGGGAAAATTGCCGGCGAAAGTGATGGTCGCGCCGAACTCGCCGAGCGCACGGGCCCAGCACAGGACCGCGCCGGCGAACAGCGATGGCGCGATGAGTGGAAGGGTGACCCGCGTGAAAACGGTCCAACGCTTTGCTCCCAGGGTGCGGGCCGCATCTTCATAGCGACGGTCCATCGATCTCAGGCCGGCCTCGACGGTGATGATCAGGAACGGCATCGCCACGAACGTCTCCGCCATCACAACTCCTGCTGTCGTGAACGGAAGGGTGACGCCGAAGGTGCTGGCCAGCCACGAGCCCACAAGACCTCGCCTGCCGAATGCAAGCAGGAGCGCAATCCCGCCCGCGACCGGGGGCAGGACCATGGGCAACGTGGTCAGGGCGCGCAGCAAGTTGCGGCCGCGAAATTCCACCCTGGCGAAGATCCACGCCAGCGGCACCCCAAAGACGAGGGCGATCGCGGTCGCCGACAGCGACGCGACCAGCGACAGCTTGAGGGCATCGACCGTCTCCGGCGCCGTGAGCGCTTTGATCGCATCGCCCCAGGGAGACCGAACGATCAGGCCGAGCAGCGGCAGGATGAAAAAAGCCGCTCCAATCGCGGCCAGGATTCCGACGCCGATCGGGACACGTTCGCGTCTCATGCGAGGCTCAGGTGGCCGGCAGAAAGCCGAGCGACTGCAGCATCGCCTGGCCATCGGCGGACAGGACATAAGCGATGAAGGCGTTGGCGAGGGATGCGTTCTTCGTGCCCTTGACCGCGACGATGGGGTAGGTGGCAATCACATTCTGGGAATCCAGGATCGGGACG
>DASXNH010000236.1:0-6058 GCA_036495195.1 Candidatus Dormiibacterota bacterium | reverse complement strand
ATTTATTGAGCCCTCCGGCCGCTTCGCGGCCACCTCACCGGCGGCTGTCCGCCCACTTACTTCGACCTCCCCTCCGGCGGCTTCGCGGCCACCTCCCCGGCGGCTGTTCGCCCACTTAGTTCAACCTCCCCTCCGGCGGCTTCGCCGCCACCTCCCCGTCTAGCGGGGAGGCAATTTATTGAGCCCTCCGGCCGCTTCGCGGCCACCTCCCCGGCGGCTGTTCGCCCACTCAGGTCGATCTCCCCTCCGGCGGCTTCGCCGCCACCTCCCCGTCTAGCGGGGAGGACAATTTTGTGCCCGCCCCTCCGGACGCTTTCTAGCGGAAGCCTTCTCCCTCTGGTTCGAACAGCTCTCCTTCGTCGATGCGGCGGGCGAAGCATAGGAAGCCGCTGTGGGCGACCATCCGGTGGGACGGTCTCAGGCTCCTGCCCCGCACCGTCCATCCCCTCTGCAGCAGCTCGTACACCTCGAGCATCCCGAAGCCCCGCGCCTCTCGCAGGCCCTCGAAGAAGCGCTGCACCTGGCTCACGTTCGGGCAATGGGCGAACACGATCCCCCCTGGCCGTAGAGCGCTGACCACCGATGGGATCGCCTGCCAGGGCTCGGGCAGGTCGAGCAGGACGCGGTCCATGTCGCGTTCGTCAACTCCCAGGTAGACGTCGCCCAGCTTGAGAAGCAGGTTCGGCGGCAGCGAGCCCAACGTGTCGGTGATCGCACGCGTGGCCGCCTCAAGGAACTCCTCCCGCTGCTCGTACGAGACGATCAGGCCGCTCGGTCCCACCGCCCGCCACGCCGCCAGCGTCAGCGCCCCGGTCCCGGTCCCCGCCTCCAAAACCCGCGCGCCGGGGTGCAGGTCGGCGCTGATCAAGATGGCCCCAAGATCTTTCGGGTAGATCGGCTGCGCCTGCCGCACGCGCCCGGTCACCTGCTCCGCGAACGTCGGCCGCACCGCCAGCAGTCGCGCGCCCAGCTGGGTGGTGACCACGATGCCCTCCGGGCGCCCGATTATCGCGTCGTGCTCGATGGCGCCCGAATGGAGCGAGTGACGCGCCCCGGTCTTGAGCCGCACCCGATGTTTCCTGCCCACCTTGTCGACGAGCAGCACCAGGTCACCGTCGGCGAATCCCGTCATGCGGGCTTGCGGGCGCGGATCAGACAGTGCCAGTACGCGTGCCACAGCTTGCCCTCGCGGCGCTCCGGGTGCAGCTGGCTTCGCGCCTCCCCCTCCGCGGACTCGATCAGTCCCGCCAGCTCCGCGGCCAGCGCCGGCTCCACGGCCATGTTGCCCATCCAGTCCTCGAAGTCCCAGTCCATCTCACGGCTCGACGCCACCTCGACCACGAAGCCCGCCCGCTCGACCCTCTCGGTCCACTCGGCAACCGTGAGCGAGCGCACGTGCGATGGGTCCCGGCGCATCTCAACCTCGTGCAGGACGTCGCGTGCGGCAGGTGGCGCAGCGCAATCGACGAACGCCGCCGCCGCCCCCGGCCTGAGCACGCGCAACGCCTCGCGAAGGAAACCATCGAAATCCGTGAAGTGATGGGGTGCTGCTCTGACCGTGTACAGATCGATCGATTCGTCCGCGAACGGCAGACTCGACGCGTCCCCCAGCACCCACTCAGCGTTGGCGACGCTGCGCTCCGCGGTGAGGCGGCGAGCATGCGCCAGCATCTCTCGGGTCAGGTCAAGCCCGACGACGTGCCGGACGAACGGCGCCAGGGCCAGGGCAGTGTTGCCGGTGCCGGTCGCGACGTCGAGGGCCAGGTCACCCGGCTTTGGCTGCGCCAGGTCCAAAACCTCCCGCAGGCGTTCCATCGACGTATGGAATGTGGCTTTCGCATAGTTCGCCGCGACCGGAGCGAAACGCGCGCGTACGTCTTCAGGCACGCGCTGAGTTTAGGACCGCCCCTCGCCTGACCTCTCGCGCCGCGATCGAAGCAACGCGACGCCGACAACCACCACGACGACCATTGCCGCCGCACCGCCCCAGACGAACGGGCTCGACCGGATCGAACGCTCCAGGCTGTCGCCGAACAGCACACCGAGCAACAGAAACACCCCCGCCCACGCCGCGCTGGATATCGCCACGCTGATGGCGAAGATGCGATAGCGAAGCTTGAGAATGCCGGCGGCCACGGTGAGCGGCACTCGAAATCCAGGGATATGGCGGCCGAAGATCAGAGTCCAGGCTCCCCACCTCGCAAACCATGCCTCGGCGCGATCCAGGCGACTGGGGGTCAGCTCGAGGAACCGCGCGAAGCGGTGCTCCAGCAGCCTCCGGCCATACCGGCGCGACAGCAGATAGAGGTTGGTGGCGCCGAGCGTGACCGCCAGCGTAAATCCAAGCCAGGCGGCAAACAGGACCGGGAAGTTGTGCGGTAGCCGATGCCCCACATAAAGAAGGAAGGCATCCCCGGGAATGAACAGCGGCGGTCCGGACTCCTCTATGTAGATGAGAGCGAACCCGACCAGGTAGCCCTCCCCCCGCAGGATTTCTCCAATCGAGCGGTCTGCACCTGGCAGCTCGCCCGATGCATCGTGCTCGATCAACAGCCACATCACCACGATGACGACGATCAGCAGCACGACGCCGCCGGCGACGCGCCATCGTGCCGACAGGCCGAAGACGCCGTCCGGGTCGGCTGTCTTGCTCATCCGCTGGCCAAGATACGGCTATCGTCTAAACAGATGGCGAACGCAACCGCCCGCTGGACCGGTACCAAGGTCAAGTTCGATATCGAGTCCGCATCCGGGCACACCGCCAGCATCGACGAGCCGCCGATCTTCGGCGACGACGCCGCCATGCGACCCACCGAGATGCTTCTGGGCGCCCTCGGCAGCTGCACGGGGCTCAACGTCGTCCTCCTGCTGAAGAAGTTCAAGCAGCCGCTCGCGTCGCTGGAGGTCAGGGTGGAGGGCGAGCAGGAGAAGGAGTGGCCGCGCGCCTTCACCAAGATCGACATCACCTTCGTCACCGGGTGGTCGGGGGACTTCGACAAGAAGATGGTGGACGAAGCCATCGACCTCGCCTGCAACCGCTATTGCCCCATCCACGCGACCCTGAGCCACGGGGTCACCATCGAGCACAAGCGAAAGAACCTCTGAAGCGACTGGGGCTCGTCGGCGTCCTTCTCCTGTGCGCAGCGTGCGGCAACAACCAGCCCCTCGCCTCAAGTACGCCCACTCCCACCCCAACCCCATCACCCATCGCGACCCCGCTCGAATCACCGACCCCGTCCGCTCCCGCCTCCCCTACCGCCACTCCGTGCCCCGTCTCTTCGAGCCTGGTGAGCGCTCCGCTGTGGCCGCGCGCGACGAACATCGCGTACGACTCGACCCGGTCCCAGGTTCTCCTCTTCGGCGGGCTCGGCGCGACCATCAGCAACGACACGTGGGCCTGGGACCGCTACCAGTGGACTCGAAAAGACTCGATTGCCATGCCCTCAACCCGCGCCGGCGCGGCACTCGCCGACGATCCCCCACACCACGTCGTGCTGCTTTTCGGAGGTGACAAGACCGGCGAGTATCGCGGCGACACGTGGTTGTGGAACGGCGCCTGGCACGCGGCCTGCCCGGCCCACAGCCCGTCCGCGCGGACAGGTGCGGCTGTGACCTACGACCCGGTCCGTCATTTGATATTGATGTTCGGCGGCTTTGATGGCAGAGAGCTAAACGACACGTGGGTATGGAACGGAACGGATTGGGCCGAGCAAGCACCGGCCACCTCGCCGCCGGCGCGCCAGTTCGCGCGACTTGCGTTCGACGCGGCGCGCGGAAACGCGGTCCTGTATGGCGGCTTCGGCAAGTTGAGCGACACGTGGACGTGGGACGGAGCCAACTGGACCAAGCGACATCCAACCAGGACTCCGCCGGGGCTCGACGACGCCACGACCTTCCCCGAGTCGATGGTCTTCGACGCCGCTCGCAAGGTTGTCGTGTTCGTCGATGCCGTCAAGCATTCGGCATCGACGGCCGACATTTCGATGGACACGTGGACCTGGAACGGCAGCAACTGGACGCGACTCACGCCGGCGGCTTCACCTCCGCCGAGGGACGGATACGGGCTGACGTACGACGCGGGTCGCTCATTGGTGGTGCTCGCCGGAGGCTTTCCATCCGGCAGCGCCGACCCGGTGACCACGTGGGGCTGGAATGGTGTGACGTGGTCTGAGCTCGGAGGCCTGCCGGCTTGAGTCAACGGCCTTTCTCAACACCCGAATAGAATTAATCCTCGTTCCCCAAAGCCCCCGTTGACTGAGGCCGCTACGGAAACTTGCTCGAGAGCTATATCCCGCTCCTGATCTTCGTACTGATAGTTCTCGGTTTGATTGGCGCATTGGTGACCCTCAGCTTCGTGCTGGGACCCAACAAGCCCCACAAATCGAAATTCGCCCCATACGAGTCCGGCATCGTCACCGACACACCCGCTCACAGGCGGCTCTCGGTGCGCTTCTACCTCACGGCGATGCTCTTCATCATCTTCGACGTCGAGGCTGTCTTCTTCTACCCGTGGGCGGTGATCATGCGGCAGCTCAAATGGTTCGGCCTGATCGAGATGCTCGTGTTCATGAGCATCCTTCTCATCGCCCTCGCTCACATCTGGCGCAAGGGGGGCCTCGATTGGGAATAGAAGAGATGCTCGACCCCCTGGGACAGAACGTCTTGACGACGACGCTCGGCAAGGTCGTCGGATGGGGACGTGGGAACTCCGTCTGGCCGGCCCAGTTCGGACTTGCGTGCTGCGCGATCGAGATGATCGCCACGGCCACCGCCGGCGTCGACATTGCACGCTTTGGATCGGAGGCGATGCGCGCCTCTCCGCGACAGTCGGACCTCATGATCGTCTCGGGTCGCGTATCGCAAAAGATGGCGCCGGTGCTGCGCACGGTCTACGACCAGATGCCCGAGCCCAAGTGGGTCGTCTCGATGGGCGCCTGCGCGTCGACCGGGGGCGTGTTCAACAACTACGCGCTGCTCCAGGGCGTGGACAAGATCGTGCCCGTCGACGTCTACATCCCCGGCTGCCCTCCTCGGCCTGAGGACCTGCTCAACGCCCTGATGATCCTGCAGGAGCGCATCAAGGCCCAGGGAATCAAACCTCGCCAGTGATCGCGGACACCCTGATCATCGAGCGCGGCGTCAGCGCCGGCGATGCCTGGATAACTGTGCCGTCCGAGAGCGTTCGGGACGCGCTGGCGGGCTTGCGGTCCGAAGGCTACCGGCTGCTCACCTTCATGACCTGCGTCGACCACCTCGCCGACCCTTCTGGTGATCATCCGAAGCGATTCGAGATCGTCTATCAGCTGCGCAACCTGGATTCGAAGGAGCAGCTGCGAGTCCGCGCCTTCGTCGACGGCGATCCGCCGAAGATCGATTCCGTCCAGGACATGTATCCGCCCGCCAACTGGGACGAGCGCGAGACCTACGACCTCTTCGGCATCGTCTTCAACAACCACCCCGACCTGACCCGCATCCTCATGCCCGACGACTGGGTGGGCCACCCGCTGCGGCGCGACTACCCGGTCGGCGGCGAGACTGTCGAGTTCTCGCAGGAGCACGAGAAGTGGCAGACCGCCCCGGAGGACGCTTGATGAGCACCGCCCAGGGCGTGACGATCACCAAGACCGGTGAGACAGGCGCGTTCGGCGGAGAGATCCTCACCGTCAACTTCGGCCCGCACCACCCGTCGACGCACGGGGTGCTGCGCCTGATCGTCGACCTCGACGGCGAGCAGATCCGCCGCATCAAGCCGGTGATCGGCTACCTGCATACGGGAATCGAGAAGCAGATGGAGGCGCTGCGTTGGCAGCAAGGCGTGGTGGTCACCGATCGCCACGACTACCTTTCTCCTCCCATCAACAACCTCGCATACGCGCTGGCGGTCGAAAAGCTGATGGGCGTCGAGGTGCCCCCGCGGGCGCAGGTCCTGCGCGTGATCATGTCCGAGCTGACCCGCCTCTCCTCTCATCTCGTGTGGATGGGCACCAGCGGCCTCGAGCTGGGCGCGATGTCGATGCTCATGTACTGCTTCCGCGAGCGCGACACGATCCTCGACATG
>DASXNH010000235.1:0-6688 GCA_036495195.1 Candidatus Dormiibacterota bacterium | reverse complement strand
AGGCGTGGAAGGATCGTCTCGTACATGCCGATGGCCCCAAGCACCACGAGGGGCAGGTAAAGGCCGTCCAGGAAACGCCGGCGCAGGTCGCCGGCCGGGTTCGGCACATAGAGGATGACTGCCAGCAGCACGAGCCAGGCGATCAGGAAGATGTCCTCCCGGCTGCGCCGTCTGAGCACGACTGGCAGCCCGGTCAGGGCCAGCAGCAGCTGCGGGGCGAGTGCGAAGAACAGGCTGAAGGCCTCAGGCGGGAGCGCATTCTTCGAGTGGTACGTCCAGCGCAGCACCTGCGGATTGCCGATGAACGCCAGATAGCAATAAAGGATGTAGGGCGCCGGGATCGCAAACGCAACGATGGCTGCGAGCCAGCCCCGCGGCGAGGCGGGCCGCAGCAGCAGCGCCACCGCGGTGGCGCCGCCCATGAGGATCGGCATCTGCGGATGGATGGACGCCTGTCCCAGCCAGCAAACCCCGGCGAGAACCGCAAGGGTAAGGCTCCCGCGCTGGATCGCCTTGAGGGTGAGCACAGTGCCGGCGGCAGCGAACACGCCGGACCACGCGAAATGCGGCAGGGCGAGGACCGAGTAGAAGGCGGTGAGCTCCGGCATGCGCCAATCGAGCGTGTCGGTCACGCTGCCGAAGATCACCGGGTGGCCGAGCGCCTGGATCACGTACCCCATGCCCAGGCCGATCGCGCAAAAGAAGAACGCGAAGAGCCGCGCGGAGCGGTCCGCGATGAAGTGGTTGACGAAAGCCCAGATCGCAGCCATCAATGCGAAAGCGGCCGCCACCATCGCCAGGTGGAACACGAATATCAGAGGCAGATCGATCAGCGCCGCGAGGTGGCCGAGCGCGATCCAGAACATGAACAGGTACACGGTGGGGCTGGGCTCGGTGGTGTAGCGATTGGTCCAGGACCACGCGCCCTCCCATCCCTGTCGCATCTTGGCCAAGTAGGTGTTCGCGTCATCCCCCAGGTAGAAGAAGCCCATGAAGACCTGGCTGTGTGGCTGCACGGCATAGGCGTAGAGGTAAGGCGCCGATGTGACGACCGCTAGCCCGAGACCTGTCAGAAGCGGCACCTGCCAGTCGCGCCACGATGCGGCGGGGCGGTAGCCGACCCTCTCTACCCGCTTTGCGTCCATCGCCTCACACTCAAACGCAGGACGGTCAGCAGCGCTCTTCGGACCTCGCCCTGCGACACCTTCGAAGCGCCGGCCACCCGGTCCTCGAAGCGGATCGGCGTCTCGACCACCCGGTATCCCAGCTTGCGGGCGCGATAGACCATCTCGATTTGAAATGAATAGCCCTGCGAGACCACGTCATCGAGCTGGATATGCGTCAGCAGGGCGCGGGTGTAGCAGCGATAGCCGGAAGTGCAGTCGTGCGTGGGGAGCCACAGAAGCACGCGGCAGTAGACGTTGGCCGCCCACGAGAGGAGGTAGCGATGAAAGGGCCAGCCCACGACCTCCCCGCCCCGGATGTAGCGCGAGCCGATCGCCATGCCTCCACTGGAGCGGGCGGCGGACACGATCGCATCCAGGTTGCCGGGGAGGTGCGATCCGTCGGCGTCCATTTCGACGAAAAGATTCGACCCTCCGGCCAAGCCGATCCTGAACGCGTCTTCGTAAGCGCTGCCGAGACCAAGCTTGCGGGGCCGGTGCAGGACACGGATGCCGGAATCGGCCGCGGCCAGGGTGTCCGCCAGCTCTCCCGTCCCGTCCGGCGACGCGTCGTCGACGATCAGCACGTCGTGTCCCAGGCGCCTGACCCCGGCCACCACCTTCTCGAGGTTCAGCCGTTCGTTGAAGGTGGGCAGGACGACGAGCACCTCCGTTGGCGGGGCCTTGGGAGAGAGGAAGTCCCCCCTTGAGGCGGCGGGCTCGGCAGAGCCAGATCCCGGCGCACCGCCCCCGCTCTCCCCCACGCTCACCGCTTGAACCTGACCCTCACCACGTGCCTGAACATGTCGATCGAGCTGCGGATCGGCAGCACCTTGGTTGGCGCTGAGTGCCGCCATACGACCGGCACCTCCACGATCTTCACGCCCCTGCGCTTGATCAGGAAGAGCACCTCCGGGTCATAGCCGAAGCCGTCCGTCGTAAGCGCCGCGAAGGCTGGTTTTGCGACATCGGCCCGAAAGAGCTTGAACCCGCACTGGGTGTCCCAGATGCCCGGAAGCAGGACGGCCTGCACGATCAGGTTGAACACCTTGCCCATCAGCACGCGATAAACCGGCTGCGGCACCTCAATCTGCGATCCACGGACGGCGCGGGAGGCGATCGCTGCGCCGGCGCCCGCCTTCAGGGCGGCGACGAGCTTCTCCAGCTCCTCAATTGGAGTGGAGAGATCGGCGTCGGTGACCAGCACCTGCTCACCGCGCGCGACCGCCACTCCGGCCGCCAGCGCTCCGCCCTTGCCGCGATTCGCCGGCAGGGCTTCGAGTCGAATCTTGGGGTTGCGCGCGGCGGCGGCGGCCATCACTTTCCGGGTGCCGTCGGAGCTGCCGTCGTCGACGATGATCAGCTCGTAGTCAAGTTGCCGGCCGTCGAGATAGCGCTCGATCTGCTCGACGGTATGCGGCAGCCGCTGCTCCTCGTTGTAAGCGGGGATGACGATGCTGAGCGCGGGCGCCATGGCTGCGAATCGTAGCAACGGGGTGAGAGGGAACCCGGATGGTTCCCTCTCACCGAGCATGCGGCTCCGCCGCCGGCTCTGCTCTCTAGCCGGTCACCGCTTGGGACCAATTGCGAAATTGACAACCCCGCCACGCCGGTGACGTCAGCTCGAGCGCAGCACTCGCAGTGCATAGATCGGGAGGACTGCCATTCGGCGGATTCGCCACGGCTGTCGCACCAGCCTGAAGAGCCATTCGAGCCCCGCGCGCCTCATCCAGGCTGGAGCGCGGGGAATGCGCCCGGTCAGGTAATCGAACGACCCCCCCACGCCCATCGCGACCGCGACGCCGAGCGAGTCGCGCATGCGGTCGATCCACAGCTCCTGGTTGGGATGGCCGTAAGCAACCAGGAGCAAATGCGGCCGGTGGGCACCGATGAGAGCAAGGGTCGCCGCGTCGTCAGATGCGGCGGGCGAGCCGGCATGAGCAGCCACTTCGAGCTCGGGATGCTCTGCACGCAGCCTCGTGGCAAGGTCTTCCGCCACGCCTGGCGCCGCGCCAAGTAGAAAGAGGCGGAAGTGCCGGCGCGCGCAAAGTGCGGCCAGTGGAGGAATGAGATCGACGCCCGTCACCGCTTCGCGCATCGCGCAACCCTGGCGGCGGGCCGCCCAGACGACTCCGCTGCCGTCTGCCAGGCACAGGCCGGCCGACTCGAGCACCCGTGCGAACTCCCGATCGACCCGCGCCCGCATCACGAACTCGGGGTTGACCGTCGCGACGAGGTGATGCCCACCGGCGTCCACGAACTGCTCGATCCGTTCGAGCGAGGCATCCATGTCCAGACAGTCGACTCGAACGCCTAGGACCCGCGCCTGGTTCACGCGAGTGATTATCGGCGGCAGGCGCTTGTCGATTCACCGCCGACCGATAACTCATCGCCAGCGGCGCGACGATCACCTCTGCACTGAACCGCCCCGACCGAGAGACCAGAGCGGAATCGCCCACGCGAGCAACGCAGCGCGCACCACGCGACCATCGTGCTGACCGCCAAAGCCACAATTTCAGCGCCGCCGCTCCGCAGGATTGCGTGCCCGAGCCTTAGCTTAAGAGGGTGTCAAACCGGATTCCATCAATTACCCGACGATGAAAACTGTCGCCGTCGATCTCAACCCGGCAACCCGCGCTGTGGTCACGGGCACCGAGGTTTACGCTCGTGAGGTCGGCTCCCGCCTTGAAGCCGCCGCGCCGGACCTGCGATGGCGATTCTTCGCCTCGAGGCCTCGGGCCGGTCTCGGCGTCGACGTGATGGTCACTCCGTTCCCGCGACTGTGGTCGCAGGTGCGCCTTCCATTGGCCCTGACCCGCGAACGCGCGGACCTGCTCTTCGTGCCCTCACATGTGATTCCGTTTGCGTGGCCGGGGAAATCGCTGACCGTTGTCCATGACCTGGCTTTCGAGCGCCACCCCCAGGCATACTCCGCCTCCGAGCGGGCCTATCTTCGGCTCACGACGCGGTGGGCGACGCAGAGATGTCGTCTCCTGATCGCTGACTCGGAATCCACGAAGTCGGATCTTGTCGCGCTTTATGGGGTGAAGCCGGAACGTATTCGTGTGGTGCCATTGGGTGGAGGAGAGTCTTGCGAGCGACCGATCGCGCCAGCGTCGCGACTCGGCGAGCTTGGCCTCAATGGGGCGTTCGTACTGCAGGTGGGCCGCATCGAGCCTCGAAAGAACCAGCTCGCCGCCCTCGCGGCGGTCGACCGGCTGAGCGGCGTGACCCTTGCAATCGCAGGCCCCGAGCGAGACGAGGCGATTGCAGCCCAGCTGCGCGCATCTCCCAACGCCAGGGTCCTGGGTCGGGTCGACCCGACGACCCTGGAGCTGCTGTACAAGCACGCCGCGGCGGTGGTGGTGCCAAGCCTGTACGAAGGATTTGGGCTGCCCGTCCTCGAGGCGATGTCGCGCGGCAAGGTGGTGGTGGCAGCGCCCACGTCATCGCTGCCCGAGGTGGGCGGTGATGCGGTCCTCTACGCGGATCCCGCCGATCCCGAAGCCTTCGCGAAAGCGTTGGAGAGCGCGCTCAAGAACAAGTCTCTGCGCACCAAGCTCGTGCGGGCCGCACGAAGGCGGGCGACTCAGTTCACCTGGGACCGGTGCGCCGCGGGTGTCGTAGAGGTGATTCGCGAACTGGTCGTCTGAGTTCGACCTACGCCGGTCTCACAGCCCGTTCGACCGATCTCCACGTGAGCTCGGCCGAACGCGACCAGCTGAACTGCGCCGCGCGCACGATGCCGCGCCGCTTGAGGTCGGCGGCCAGGTCCGAATCGCCGATGACGCGCTCCAGGGCTTTCCGCCAGGCGTCGGGGTCGTCCGCCGCCGAGATCAAGCCCGCGTCTCCAACCAGCTCAGGCAGGCTCGCCCGATCGGAGACGACAACCGGCGTGCCGCACGCCATCGCCTCCAACGGCGGGAAACCGAAACCCTCGTACCAAGCGGGATGCGCGAGGACCCGCGCCAGGTTGTAGACCGCCGGCAGCTCGGCGGGATCGAGCCCTTGGATGTGGTGGACGCCCGGACCCAGGCGTCCCAGCCGATCCTGGATCGGCTCGTAGTTCCAGCCCCAGGCGCCGACGACCACTAGATCCGGCCGGTCCCGCATCATCGCCCATGCCTCCAGCAGCGTGGTCAGGTTCTTGCGCGGCTCGATGGTGCCCACGAAGAGGATGAATCGCTCTGGGAGCTGAAGCCGGGCGCGGACGATATCCAGGTCCTCGCGGTCCATCGGACGAAACAGGTGAGATACGCCATGTGGCACGACGTTGATCCGCGAGGCCGGAACGCCAAACAGCTCCTTGATGTCATCAGCTGTGTGGTTCGATACGGCGACGACCACATCGGCGCGTGCCAGCGATCGCGGCACCACGAGCCGAGTGCTCAGCGGTTGGCGGCCGGGAAACCAGCCCGGATTGAGATAGATGGCCAGGTCGTGGATGGTGATGACGGAGGGGCAGCCAACATTTCTTAGAGGCAACACGCCGGCCGGTCCGAAATAGGCATCAGGCCTGAGCCGCCGGATACGCGGGGGCCACTGCAGATGCCGCCCGATAAAGGGGGTGCTCGGCAGGGGCCGGTAGCCGGTGCGGGGCCCAGGGTTGGGGGCCGACGCGTCCGGCGGGAGGTAGACCGTGAATCGACAGTCGGGCCGGTCGACGCTCATCGCGCGAAGAATTTCCCTTGTGTAGACGCCAACTCCCGCGCGGGGCCGGCTCAGCCCAGACCCGTCGACGGCCAGGTGCAGGCCTAGGGCCGGCAAACAGCCGGCCCGTCGACCTCCCCGTTCAGCGGGGAGGACAGAGCGCGCCCTAGCGCGCGCAGGTGGTGGCCCCCGGGGAGCGTGCCGCCCCGTTCACTCGTAGGTACGGTCCGGACCGCCGGCGTCCGGTTCGACCTTCTCGCTGGTGATCCTGGCGCCGGCCGACGCCAGCTTGCCGGGCATGTCTTCATACCCACGGTCGACATGCCACGCGTTGTGGAGAACGCTCTCGCCTTCCGCGCACAGCGCCGCGATCACCAGCGCAGCCCCCGACCTAATGTCGGGGATCGTGACCTCAGTGCCGCGCAGGCGTGCCGGTCCGTGGACTATCGCGTGCAGCCGACCCTCCACGTTGATGCCGGCACCCATCTTCGCGAGCTGGTTCACATGCTGGAATCGATTCTCGTGAACGTACTCGGAGATCACCGTCTCGCCGTCGGCCTGGGTCATCATCGCCATGTACTGAGCCTGCAGGTCGGTTGGAAATCCGGGATAGGTCCAGGTGGACATATCGACCGGCTTGAGCCGCGTCTTGGGGTCGCGGCCCACACGAAACCAGCCATCCCCCACCTCGACGTGGGCGCCGGCGAGCTCGAGCTTGAGCAGCACCACGTTGAGGTCTTCGGGCCGGCTGCAGTCGAGCCGCAGCTCGCCGCCCGCGGCAACCACCGCAATCGCATAAGTACCGGCCTCGAGATAGTCGGGAATGACAGTGTGCTCGGCGCCGCCCAGGTCCGTGACACCGTCGACTACCAGTC
>DASXNH010000234.1:0-12024 GCA_036495195.1 Candidatus Dormiibacterota bacterium | reverse complement strand
GGGAGGTCCACTGAGTATTCGGGCCACACTTCGGGACATGAGCGCTCCGACGCCTCCCAATGGGTGCCGATGCAACTAGCACGATCTAACTCGGTCGGTTGCGTCACCCACACAACCTGCCTGACGGTCGTGGGCGTGGTAGCGATCCTCGCTGTAGCCCTACTTATTGCGGGGATTTGCAGCAGCATTGCGAAATCGGCATCGTACCTACGAAAGGAGACCGAAACGACCCGGTCAGTGAGTCGTCCAGTCGCGCCATACAGCAGTCCTTAGGCTCGTCACGAACATCGTCACCACGAGTAGAAGCATCAAGCCGTGCATGACATTGAACCAACTGGCGCCCTCCAGTTCGGGCCCGACCCTGAGGAAAGTACGAGTGAGCCAACCCGAACGTAGCCAGCCGCCATCAGGGAGAAGACTGCCGCGACCAAGCCTGCAACCCTAATCTCACCTCTAGACAAATTAGGCCGAGCCGCTTTCAGGACCACTCCGCCAGTTACGAGGTCGATCAATCCAAACGTCAGCCCGCATCCGCACACGATCCCGCCGAGCCAAGCGACTGCGAGGATCGCGCCGTCCATGAACCTGAAACATACCCTCGAATGCACGGCGGGTCAAACCGACATGCGGTCAGGCTGCCATTCCAGCCGACGGAGTGAGCAGTGTTGCGCTGCGTAGCGCTGGAGGCCACCGATCCGACTGCCAAACTGACTGCTAACCGCCCGCGAATCGGGCACATTGCAGGGCATCGCAAAGCGGGGTATCGTGCATGCGCGACGAAACCCTTCTGGGCGGGGTCGTGTTGTCGTGAGACACAGCGTCGGTTCCAAAAATCGTTATTCGGTTTTCGGACCCGTTTCACACGCCGCGGCGGTGCTGAATCGACGTCGAGGAAAATCGCTGCCGAAAACGGTTGACTGCCAACTTGACTGCCAAGCCGGCGGACTCTGGCGGTATACAGTGGACTTAGCAAGGCGGTCCAGGCCCGATTGTGAATACAGAATGGCACGTGGCGGACTTACGTGGACCCTCGCGAGGCGCCCTTGAAAACTGTTATAGGTGCAAGCCTATCCAGGGTTCAAATCCCTGCCCCTCCGCCAATTTGTCAGGACAGGACATGAAGCTGGTTCTGCGCTGGCCCACGACCTTGTCGAGGCCGAGCCAGTCCGCGTCTCAGCCAGGCCTTTGAAGGTGTGTCATGAGGGTCACAGCAACGTCCTGCTTACCAGTAGAGTCATCGAGTTCCGTCCGTGCGAAGGGGAGGTCGAAAGAATGGCCAGCGGGCAAGCAGTCGGTACCGATCTCCTGAAGTCTCTCTTGGAGGCTTTCAATCATCACGACCTAGACGAGGTGATGACCTTCTTCGCTGACGATCCTGTGCTTGAAATGCCGCGAGGGCCTGAGCCATGGGGAAGACATGCACAGGGGCAACAAGAGGTACGAAGGCTGCTCGCAACTCGATTTGAAGGCATCCCGGACGTCCACTACAGCGACGATCGCCACATGGTTTGCGGAGCGCGGTGTCTCGGAATGGCTTCTGACTGGCACCACTCGCGAGGGCAAGCAGATCAGGGTCAGGGGTTGCGATCTGTTTGAGTTCGACCGCGGCAAGATCAGCAGGAAGGACTCGTACTGGAAGATCGTGGAGTAGGTAGGCGCGGCCCGCGGACGATTCCGAAGGATCGCGAGGGAAGTCTGGAGGCGGTAATCGTGAGTGGGGCCAGCCCAACAGAGCTGAGTGGGAGTCCACTATGTCCTGAGACATGCGCTGAGGGTCGGGTCGCTTATGTTGTGGACTCAGACACCTGCCCCTCCGCCAAATTTGGTCGTCGCATGACAGGGAGATCCAATGAAGCTCGGCCTGCACATCCCTTCGACAACATGGGCGGGCGGCGCCAGTCGACTCGGTGCAACGCTGGCCCAGGTCGTCCAAGCCGCGGAGGCGGCCGGCTTCGAAACTATCGATGTATCAGATCACCTCTGGGGACACCCCGCGACAGGCGGAGTTGAAGCGAGCCAGATCGAGGCGTACACGGCGCTCGGTTTCATCGCTGCCCACACGCAGCGGGCGCGCCTCCTTGCTCTGGCCACTGCGGTGTCGTATCGGCCCGCGGGGCTGCTGGCGAAGATGGTGACAACCCTCGATGTCCTGTCCGGCGGTCGGGCGATGCTCGGCATCGGTGCGGGCGACTACGAAGGCGAAGCGCACGGCCTCGGCTTGCCGTTTCCACCGTTGGGCGAGCGATTCGACCTGCTCGAGGAGACGGTCCAGGCCTGCCTGCGGATGTGGGAAGGCGACCAGGGCGCCGACGGGCCTTTCGTTGGCAAGCACGTACGAATCGAACGCGCCCTCAATCTGCCCCAAAGCTTGAGCCGCCCGCACCCGCCAATCCTGATTGCCGGCAGTGGGGAGAAGCGGACGCTGCCTCTCGTTGCCCGCTACGCCGACGCTTGCAATCTGCGCCCGTCTCCGGAGATCCCCCGTCAGCTCGACTTGCTTCGCCGGCTCTGCGAGTCCGAGGGCCGCGACTATGACGAGATCGAGAAAACGGCTCCCTTCGGCTTCGATGTTGGCCCGGACGGATCCAAGGTGGGTGAGGTGATCGGCAAGCTCCGGTGGCTCGCGAGCATGGGCATCCAGTCGGTCTTCGGCTGGGTGGTGGGAGTGGACAAAATCACACCGCTTGAAATCATGGGACGTGAGGTAATCCCGGTCGTGGCGGAATTGAACGCAGGGTGATCCTGATTACCGGGGCTACCGGTCTGAACGGATCTGAGCTCGTTCGACGGCTTTCGGCAAGGGGGATCGCCTCGCGAGCCCTCGTCCGTAATCTCGCCAACGCGAAGACTCTCGAATCACTGCCGAATGTCGAGGTCGTGGTGGGCGACATGGCCCAGCCCGACTCGTTGGCCGACACGCTTCGAGGGGTCGACCGAGCCATGCTCATCTCCTCATCTGATCCGACGATGGTCGAGACCCAGTCCGGCTTCATCGACGCTGCTAAAAAGGCGGGCGTGAAGCATGTGGTCAAACTCTCGGGCATCATTCCCGAGCTCGACTCTCCTTTTCGCTTCGCACGCATGCATGCCGAGATCGAAAAGCGGCTCGAGGATTCGGGGCTGGCGTACACCCACCTACGCGCCGGCGAGTTCATGCCGTCCTACTTTCGCCAGGTCCCATCGATCGTCGGCAGAGGCGTCCTGGCACTGCCGATGGCGGACGCTCGCATCGCGTCGGTGGATATCGGGGACCTCGCCGAGGTCGCCATCGCCGTACTGACCTCGCGTGGGCACGAGGGCAAAACCTATCCGCTCACCGGACCCGAATCCTTATCGATGGCAGAGGTCGCCGAGAAGCTCTCGGCTGCCATCGGAAAGACCATCCGGTACGTTGACGTGCCGCCAGAGGAGGCCAGCAAGGCTCGGCTCGCCGCGGGGATGCCTCCGTATCTGGCCGAAGGCCTGGACGAGCTTTTCGCCGAGCGGCGCAAGGGCAAGGAGTCCACCGTGTGGCCGACCATCGAAGAGGTCTTCGGGCGGAAGCCGACGAGCTTCGACGAGTTTGCCAAGCGTAATGCCGCCATCTTCCGCGGCGAGCAGCCCTCCCCGAGGAGCTGAGCGAATTTGTACTTGCGCACGCAACCAAATATTCCGGTGAGCGTTCATGCCCTCGGTGGTGATTTAGGCCAAGCCGCCGGATCGTGCCCGACGTTGGTCACGCTCCCTGCTCGCCAGTAGACGGAGTTGCGCCTTTGCATCAGGTCCTCATCGACTAGGTACCGGCGTAGCGCCGCCCATCTATTTGGTCCTGCGTTGCACCACGACCTTGTCTAGACCGAGCCACTCCGCCAGCTCCTGCAGCTGATCGTCGATCTTCTTGACATCCCGGGCAATCGTGTTGGGTTCCATATGGATTGCCGGCACCCGCAGTGTTGACGATTCACGGTCGGCTTTGGCGTCGAACCTGCCGATGAACCTGTCGCCGTCGAGCACGGGGAGCACGTAGTAGCCCCAGCGCCGCTTCGCCGGCGGAACATAGATCTCCAGCGAGTAGTCGAAGCCGAACAGGTCGAGCAGGCGCCGCCGATCGTGGATGAGCCGATCGAAAGGCGACAACGTCGCCACGCGGCCCTCGAACTGCCGGTTTAGCAGCTTGTGATCGGCCACCCATCTGCCGGCGACGCCCTCGACCTCGATGGGAACGCCGACACCCTCGATTGCGCCCGGAGTGGGGGTGTTTGCTGTGCCCAGATAGTCGGCCATCGAGAAGTTACGGCCGAGGGCGGCCGGCCGCGCGATGCCCAGCGAGCGCAAACGCCGCTCGGCGCGGATTCGAATCGCGTCCTCGGTGCTGAGGACGGGTGCCTCCTTCGGGTGCACTCGGTGCGCGATGTCCCACGTGCGCTCATTGCCTTCGCGGCCCGAGATCGCGATCTCGCCGCGAGCCGACAGGAACTCCAGCATCTGGCCCGTGGTGCGGCCGTCGTTCCATCCTGAGGAGGGCCAGGAGGCTACGGCGGCGCGATCCTCGAGCTGGCGGGACCGCAGCGGGCCGCGCGTTTCCAGCTCCTTGAGCAGGTATGCCCTGAACTCTGCGTTGGATGTCATCCACTCGCGGATGCGGCCAGACCAGATGGAGTGTCCGGGGGGCCAGACGGCCATCACCGCCCGGTACACGGGGAAGTCGGCAGTCGGGTAGATGAAGGCTCGGTGTTCGAAGAGAGACCGTTTGACGTAAGTGAGCCGTGCGAGGTCTGCGGGCTTGAAGCTGTTGCCCAGCCGGCTCCAGAGCACGAGGTGTTCGGTTCGCGCCACCGCCGCGGTCGGATCGCGCTGGAGGAATCCCAGCTGGCCGACGACCTGGGTGATGGTGCGTGGTCGCGGCGAGTCGAGCATCTGGGCCATCACCGCGAGCTGGCGCGCACGCTCACGCGTGATGCGTGTGACTTTTGGAGCGGGTCGCTTCTTGTTACCCGCAGGCGGAAGCGGTCGTTTGCGCTTCATGGACTTAAAAGATATGACGCCTTCCGCTCGCCCCGTCCTTTTCTCAGGCGCCATCGCGACAGTTTGCGCGGTGGCCGTGGCGCTGGCGGTTGTCTCCGGCAACCGGCCACAAGTGGTGGTGGCGGCTCCTGCCGCCTTACCGCAATCGACGTCGACCTTCACGCCGGGTGTCTTCGCCAGCGGCGACGCCAAGGTGTCGACGAAGCCCGACACGGCCTTTCTGAGTGTCGGCGTCGAATCGCTGAAGCCAACTGCAGCTGGCGCTCAGAGCGACCTGGCGGCCAAGGCCGCAAGGCTCATCGCTCGGGCCAAGGCGCTCGGAATCGCCGACAAGGACATCACAACGTCCGGATACTCGGTGAGCCCGAACTACGTCGGGTCCAACTCGACCATTGACGGTTACCGTGCGTCCGAGCAGTTGTCGCTCAAGTGGCACAACGTGAACACTGCCGGTACCGCGGTGGACGCGCTCGTTCAGTCGGGCGGCGCGACCAACGTCAACGTTGGGTTCGGACTCGACAGCCCGAAGGTGGCGCAGGCGCAGGCTCGAGCGCTCGCGATCGCCGATGCGAAGACCAAGGCTCAGGCGATGGCTGACGCGGCGGGCGTCCGGCTCGGCCAGGTCATGCGCGTCACCGACGTGGCTTCATACGGCGCCGTGCCGATGTATGGCGGGGCATTCGACGCTCGAGCTGGTGCAGCGGCGCCGACCCAGATTCCCGTCGGTGAGATTGACGTTCAGATCACGGTCGAGGTGGACTTCACGATTATCTGAAGGGCAGTGAGAAGCCTTACAGAGCGGTGAACAGGGTGATGGCGCCGCTGGCGATCAGGACGAGGCTCCAGGCCAGGTCCATGTTCAGCCAGCCGCGCCTGAGGATGCGCAGGCCCACCTTTTCGTAAACGACGATGGCAACGATGCCCATCACCAGCAGCATCGCCGTGACATGGATCGACGCGGCGAACACCGCCTGCATGGTGATCTCGGCGAGGGTGTGATACGCGGCGGCGACAGGCATCCCCAGGAGGACCGGGGCCAACATCAGGCCGGCGCCATGCGCGGAAGACATCAGGAACGACCACGCTGCCAGGCCGGCGAATCCGATTCTCATGCCGAATCCCTTCGGGTGGGAGAGGGGCTTGGCGAGCTTGTACACGCCAAAGCTGACGAGGACGAGCGCGGCCAGAAGCCTGACAGAAAATGGCGGCACGAACTGCTCGGTCAGCGAGACGGCGATGACGACGACGACGATCGAAGCTTCATGTCCCAGCGCGATCGGCAGCAGCGAGCTCAATACCGCTTCGCGCTTGCGCTCCTGCAGGCCGCGCGCCACGGCGAACAGCCACCCCATCCCAGGGTTGAGGCCGTGATAGGCCCCGAGCAGCGCGAGCGCTGCCCAGGGCCACCAGCCGTTGCTCACGGGTAGCAGTACGAGTCGGACGAGGCGTCGCCGCCTTCGAGGTGGATCTGATGGGTTCGCTGGTCGAACTCGGTGAAGAATCCATCGTCGAGGCTCAGACCGCCGCCGGGCTTGGCGTTGATCAGGGTCGCCCAGCTTTTGACGCCTTCCGGATAGAACTGCTCATCCCAGCTGGCGTACAGAGAGTTGGTGAGATAGATCCGCTTGCCGTCGCGGCTCACCTCGACCATCTGTGGGCCACCGTTCAGCGGCCCGCTCTTCGGGTGCGCGGCCTTGCGCACGATGCCACCGAGGTGCACGCTGCCGGTCTTTTTGGGCTTGAACGGATCGCTGACGTCGAACTGCAGGAATTCGCCGGTACCCCACGCCGAGACGTACAGCTGCGTGTCATCGAGCGAAAGGTTGATGTCGGTGACGAGCGGGGGCACCGCCTTGAAGCCCTTCAGGAGGGGCGGGAGCTCATCTTCGGAAGCCGGCTCAGCCGGGATCTCGATGACTTTCTCGACCTTGTATGAGGAGCCGTCGAGGTGCCAGACCCAGATCGAGGCGCTGAGGTCCTTCAAGCTGGTGACCACGCCGACAAAGCCATAGGCCTTCGTCGGCTCGTGGGCGGGGCGCAGCTCGAGCACCATCTGGTTTTCTTTGCCGAGGTCGATCTCCTGCTTGTGGCGCCGCTTGGGGAGGTCCCAGATGTGGAGCTTGTGGCCGTAGCCGCCGGCCAGCAGGATGTCGGGGATGACGCCGCCCTCGACCATGTTCGGCGTGCCCCACTCGCTCGTGATCGCCGTGTCATATCCCAGGTGCCACCAGAAGTCGTAGGCCAGCTCCTGTGGCCCGCGGTCGAGCTCCCAGCGCCCTTTCACCGAGAAGTTGTCGTGGTCGACGATGAAGATGCCGCCCGGGCCGTTGCCATCCGGTGCGCCCAAGGCGCTGACGTAGATGCCGTCAGGGCCGCAGTGGATCGTGTGGGGGCGGCTGTATCCCGCCCTCGAGGCGATCTCCTCGGGCTCGATGGTGTGCACGAGCTTCGGCTTGCGGGGGTCGGGCTTGACGTCAAAGACGTAGATCCGCGACGACCGCAGGCCTGGGACCAGGAGGTAGCGGCGCTCGACGTGCGGGTGCGGGGCGTACGGGCACAGGGCCGAGCTGCATGCGTTCCATCCGAAGTGGTGCAGCTCGTCGCCGACATGCGGCATCTCGACGCGGCCAACCTGCGTGCCGAAGCCCTTCGACTTTCGATCCACGTCGAGGGTCACCAGCGCGTCGGGCTTTTTCGCGGTTGGATCGAACGTGACCATGTATGCCAGCGTCTCGACGGGGGCTTCCCCGGCGAGGTGCGGCGAGGGGTAAAAGGTCGGGTCGGGTCTAAGTAATGTTGTTGCCATTGGATCTCCTTTCAGGCGCCCGGATAGGGCAGCGGCTGGTGGAAAGAAGCGGTCGCCTATCGGACCGGGCGTGACCGCCCGGGGTCTAGCGACCTACCGGGTACAGAAGCAGTGCGGGAACTCCAGGCGGCGATGCGCCGGAAACTCAAGGTCAAGGGGCACTGTGGCTAGGAGTCTAGCTGAACCCAAAGCCGTGACGTTCTCCCCGGCGTGACTTATGGTCGCGGGATGATCAAGGCGTACCCGGACCGGCCAATGCCCGCCTTCATGCGTGTGTTGGGCGACCTGCTTGCCGTTGCGTGGACCGTCGGCTGGGCCGCCCTTGGCTGGTTGATCTACAAGACGGTGCTGGGTTTGCAGGCGATCGCAGACGGCATCACGAGCACGGGGGCGACGTTCAATGCGTGGATCGCCTCGTTCCGCAACGCGGTGCCGGGTGGGATTCCCTTCGTGACGCAGTTTCTGCTCGACACCGCTTCCGCCCTGCAGCGGTTCTCGGGGGATCCACTGGTGTCGGCCGGTCACCAGATTCATGAGGCGATTTTTCAGCTCGCCATCGTGCTTGCGGTGCTGGTGGCGCTGCCGCCGATCCTGCTGGTGCTGGTCCCCTATGGGGCCTGGAGGTGGCGGGACATGCGGGAGATCGGAGCGGCGCTGGCGTTTGTGCGCATCGCGTCATTGACGGGGCGGGCGGACCAGGCACGGGCCGTGCTCGCTTACAGGGCCGTGTCCACGCTCAGCTTTCGCCAGCTGATGTCTGCGAGCGCGGACCCGGTGGGGGACATCGCCGAGCGCCGTTATGACCGGCTCGCCAACGCGATGCTTGAACGGGCGGGTCTTGATCCGAGCCGGCTGGCGCCGTCGGACCTGCCGGAGCTGCCGGCGCACAAGGAGGAGTAGCCGGTACCGGTATCGTTGTCGCCATGTGCCGGAGCATCAAGACGCTGCGTCATGCCGACGTCGTCGCCACCGACGAGGAGATCCGTGCCGCCGCCCGTCAGTTCGTGCGGAAGGTGAGCGGGTTTCGTGAGCCCTCGAGCAAGCACCAGGTGGCATTCGAGGGAGCGGTAGACGAGATCGCGGTTGTGTCGCAGCGCCTTCTCGAAACGATCTCGGGAAACCTGACCGCCCGCCGCACCGCTTAACAAGCAGGGTTGGTGGCCCCCATACGCTGACCACGGTTGGCCGGCGGGGGAGGACCGGCAAGCTGGTGGTGGAGAGGGAGGGCCCGCGCTAGGTGTGCCCTTTTAGACCTGGCAGCCTCGGCAGAAGTTCAGGGGCTCTCGGTTTGAGCCGAGTTGGCTGATCCGGTGTCCGCATCGCGGGCAGGTCTTGCCTCCTTTCATGTGGACCGCCATGAACGAGCGGTCCTGCTTCGACTCCTCGTAGTCAGGGTTGGCGAGGATCGCTTCAACCGCCCGCGCCAGCACTTTAGGGATGCCCTCAAACAAGGCCACCTCGTCCTCCGGCTTCAGCGACGCGCGCCGCCGCAAAGGCAGCAGCCTGGCCTCGAACAGGATCTCGTCCGAGTAGGCGTTGCCGATGCCAGCGAGAAACTCCTGGTTGCGCAGCAGGTCCTTCAGCTCATCGCGGAATCGCCGCAGGCGTTTGCGGAAAACGTCGAGCCCCATATCTTTCACCGAGTCCGCCTCAGGCCCGACCAGTGACCAACCCGGGACGTCCTTATCGAGGTCGCTGGCCCAGTAGATCCTGCCCATGTCGCGAAAATCGAGGTAGCGCATCTCCTGCTTGCCCTCGACCCGGATCGTGAACACCTCGGTCGCCGGCACCGGTGCCGACATGTCGGCCATCTGAAAACGGCCGCCGAGCATCGGATTGATCACCAGCCACCTCGCCGAACCGCCCGCCCCGAGCTCGGTGCCAAACACCAGGTGTTTACCGCGCCTGACAAGTGAGACGATGCGACGAGCGGGTAGCTCGTTCGCGAAGTTTTCGACGGGGTACCGGAGCATATGGGCCTTCTTCGGATTGACTGTCGCCGCCGTGATCAGCTTCCCCTCAAGTCGTGGAGCGAGGCGGATTCGTAGCGCCTCCAACTCTGGCAACTCGGGCATGCAGTCAAGATTACGGACCCAGTTTGGCGCCCGCGAATGCAAGCAAGCGTCATCGACGGCGACGAGGCGAGCCGCTGCGTGAGTCATGCCTCTTCGGCGGCGAAGCGCCGTCGCGCCTGCGATCAGCTGCTGCAGACGGTGCCATCCGCGGGAAGGGTCAGGTTGACGAGGTAGCTGATCTCGGCAACTGTGGCGCAGACGCTCACGCCATAGGACCCGTGGCCGTTGCCATTACGGGTGACGAGGATCGAGTTGGCGATCGACTTGTGTGCCGCCACCGCCCAGGCATACGGCGTGGCCGGATCATTGGTTCCCCCGACCATCAAGATCGGAGGCGCGCCCTCCGCGGTCAGCGGGCCCGCGTGTCCGGTCGGCTTGGCGGGCCAGTACGCGCAGGGTAGGTTCGAATACTGAAACGAAGGTCCGAAAAATGGTGCCGCCTGTGCGTATGCCGGCCCCAGCTTGTCGTAGGCGGCGATGTCCGTCGGGGCCGGGTGGTCCAGGCAATTGACGGCGTAGTTGGCCTCGATCTCGTTGTCGTAGGTTCCGTTGGGATGGCGCTTCAGGTATGAGTCGGCGAAGCCCATGAGAAGGGCGCCGTTGCCCTTCTCCGCCTGGGTGAGCCCCTGATCGAGGTCGGGCCACGTGCTCTGGTCATACAGTTCCGCGGCCACGGCTGTGAGTGCCAGGGCTCGCGTGAGCGCCCGATTGACGACGGGAAGTGGAGTGGTGTCCAGGCCCTGCATCAGGGCGTTGATCTTCGTGGTCGGGTCACCAGACTGGGCAAAGGCGCACTTCGGAGCCGCTGAGATATGGGCAGCACAGTCCGCAAGGAATGCCTTTAGGTTCTGGTCGAAGCTGGCACCCTGGGAAATGTTGAGGTCATCGGCCGAAAGCGACGGATCGAGCACGGCGTCGAACACCATCGCGCGGATGTGTGTCGGAAAAAGATGTGCGTAGTGCTCGCCAAGGTAGGTGCCGTAGGAGAAGCCAAGGTATGTGAGCTTGGCGTCGCCGAGCGCCGCACGCATGACATCCATGTCCCTCGCGGCGCTGGCGGTGTCGACAAAAGGCAGGACTTTTGCGCTCAACTGCGCGCAGCCGGCAGCAAAGCTCTGGTCTGCCTGGATGGCGGTCGCCTTCTCTTGCGGGTCGTCGAGGACGCCGTCGAAAGCAAAGAATGCATCCAGGTGTGGGCCGTCGAGGCAGCGCACGGGTGCGCTTCGTCCGACACCTCTTGGGTCGAAGCCGATCAGATCAAATGTCCTGTTCAGATAAGCAAGCGCTGGTGCGAAAGCGACAAGGAAGTCGATTCCTGAAGCACCCGGTCCGCCTGGATTGACGAGGAGGGAGCCTATGCGCTGGGTCGGCCGAGTGGCGGGCTTACGATTCAGAGAGATTTCGATCGTGCCCGAAGCGGGATGCGCGTAATCGAGAGGGACCTGGACTGTGCCGCACTGAAAGCCTCCGCCGCAGCTCGTCCACGCGATCCTTCCAGCCAAAGGGGTTGCGGGCGTCGATGGGATGGCGGTTGGCGCGCTGCTCGAGCATGCGCTGATGGCGACCATGGAGACAATCAGAAGTGCGATGGTTCGAGGACTCACCGAACGAGTCTATCGGGCGAAGGAGTTGGGCCTCAGATCATGCCGTTGGGCTTGGCGCGCAGGGCGTCAGCGGCAAGCCCCACGTGTCTCGCAGCTGGTTCACGCGCACGGCGGAGTCATGGAGCTTGGCCCGATCGAGTCGACCTGACTTGATCGCAGCTTTGATCGCCGACATCGCCTTGCCCTCGTAAGCAGGGTCGCCGTTGCTGAGCAGGATGAGGTCGTTGCCGGCTGACACAGCCATAACGGCGGCCTGCGGCAGGGAGTACCGGGCTCCGACACCGCCCATGCTCAGCGAGTCGGTCATGATCACGCCCTGAAAGCCGAGTTGCGTTCGCAACCGGCTGACCACAGCCCCGGACAGCATGGCGGGAACGTGCGACGCGCCGAGCCCTGGCGCATACACGGCCGTTGTCATCACGGCATCGGCGCCGGCGGCAATGCCGGATTTGAATGCCGGCATTTGCACTCGCGCCCACTGCGCCGCGGTTTCATTGTCGGTTGGAATGGCGACGTGAGGATCGCCGGCCGCGCC
>DASXNH010000233.1:0-2316 GCA_036495195.1 Candidatus Dormiibacterota bacterium | reverse complement strand
TGGCAAACAGCCGGAGCTGAAACTGCCCGTGCCGGCCACCTTCGCGCTCGCAAATGGAATGCAGGTCTATCTCGTAGAAGACCACACGCTCCCCGTCTTTAGCGCAAGGCTGACTGACCTCGCCGGCAGCGCCTCCAATCCGAAGGACCAACCTGGCCTCGCCGCATTCACCTCTCGGATGTTGACCGAAGGTACCGCCAGGCGGTCGTCGACTCAGCTTGCGAACGACATAGCCAGCATCGGCGCTTCATTAAACTCGAGCGCCGGCATGGATGCCGCCGCCGTGGTGGTCGACGCGCTCAGCAACAATGTCGATGCGGGCTTCGACCTGCTCTCCGACGTGGCCTTGCATCCCGCATTCAAGGCGGAGGAGGTGGAACGCATCCGTGCTCAGCGACTGACCTCCATCTTGCAGGAGGGCGATCAACCCTTCGCGGCGGCATTGCGCGTTGGCTACAAGGCGCTCTATGGCGACTACCCCTACGGCTATCGCGATATCGGAACGACCGCCTCACTCAAAGCGATCACCCGCGATCAGCTTGCGGACTTCTGGTCGGCACATTACGCGCCAGCCAAGGCCGCGCTGGTGGTCGTTGGGGACATCACCGAGGCCGAGGCCCGCAAGCTCGGCGAACAGTATTTTGGGGGCTGGACCGCAACCGTCGCATCCGCCACGGCTCCGTTGCCTCCGATGCCGCCTCCCCCGTCGCGCAAGGTTGTGATCGTTGACAAGCCGGGGGCGCCCCAGACCGCGCTCATCGCCTTCGGCCAGGGCGTCCCGCGTTCAACTCCGGAGTATGCTGCCATCGATGTGATGAACAGCGTACTCGGCTGGCTCTTCTCCAGCCGCATCAATATGAACCTCCGCGAAAAGAACGGCTACACCTACGGCGCGTCCTCGCAGTTTGATTACTATCGCGACGGCGGCGTCTTCTACAGCGGGGCCGAGGTGCGCACCGACGTGACCGCGCCGGCGGCGAAGGAGCTCTTTGGCGAGCTAGACCGAATTCACACCGATGCGCCGACTCCCGCGGAGCTTAAGCTTGCCGAGGACAGCGAGCTGCATTCCCTGCCCGGTCAGTTTGAGACGGACTACTACACCGCCGATCTCATGGCGGATCTCTTCTCCTATAACCTGCCGAAGACCTACTATCAGACGCTGCCGTCGCAGTATCTGCAATTGACGCCGGATGCGGTCGAGAAGGCCGCCATCGAGTACGTCCACCCCAAAAATCTGATCGTTGTGGCCGTCGGCGACCGCGCCAAGATCGAGTCCGGCTTGGAAAAGCTCAACCTGGGCCCGATCGAGATCCGTGATGAGTCCGGAGAGCTTGTGAAGAAATAAAGCTGAAGAAACAAGGTCGGGCAAGTCGACCTGTTCTAGTCCTGGGAGGACGTTTGGCCTGGAACCAGCTGGAAACCAAAGATAGTTCGGAGTTGGACCGGCTGGCGGGCAAGTTCAACCTGCATCCGGTGCATGTCGAAGACTGCCGCACCCATGAAGGCAGAATCAAGGTCGACATGATGCCGGATTATCTCTTCGTGACTCTGAAACCTCTCCACATTGTGGATGGGGAGATTGCCGAGTCGCCGCTCCATGCTTTCGTGGGACGCGATTTTTGTATCACCGTCGCCGACCTCGAGTGTCCACCGGTCCGCGAGGCGATGGAACGCGCCTTGCGGGCTGGGTCCGAAACTCCGCCTGCCAAGATTCTGTACCTCATCCTCGACACCGTCGTCGACGCGTATTTCGCCGCCATCGACCATCTCGACGACCGCGTCGACCTGATCGAAGATGACGTGCTCGAAGACCCGTCGCCGAAGATATTGCAAAAGATCTTCGAATACAAGCGCCAACTGATCGACCTGCGCCGGATCATCGTGGCTACGCGCGACATCGGCATGCACCTGCAGCGCGACTCCGGAAACCTCGTCGACGCCGAGCTGTACCCTTTCTACCGCGACGTCTATGACCACCTGCTGCGCTTGGCGGACACCATCGATACTCTACGCGATCTGCTGAACAACACGCTTGACGTTTACCTCTCGAGCGTGGCCAACCGCACCAACCAGGTGATGAAGGTTCTGACCGTGCTGAGCACCATCGCGCTGCCCGCGCTGGTCATCTCCGGCTTTTATGGTATGAACCTCAAAGGTCTCCCTCTCGAAGAGAACTCCCACGGATCAGCGATCGCCGGATTGGTGATGCTGTGTGTGACCGGGTTCCTGCTGTGGATGCTGAAGCGCTTCAACTGGCTGTAGGCGGCCCGAAAGTCTCTAGGGCGGTCTCCGAAACCAGGTCCTCGACTCGACAGA
>DASXNH010000232.1:0-3701 GCA_036495195.1 Candidatus Dormiibacterota bacterium | reverse complement strand
CACCGGCCGCGGCTCCACGGTCGACGAGACGGCGCTGATCAAGGCCCTGCAGGAAGGCTGGATCGCCGGCGCCGGCCTCGACGTGCTCGAGACCGAGCCGGTCGGCCACAACAATCCATTGCTCGGCATGGACAACGTCACCTTGACCGCGCATGTCGCCTCGGCCTCGAGCCGCTTCGACCAGGCCCGCAAGCGCCGGGTCGGCGCCGAGCTGTCGCTGGTGCTGTCGGGCAAATGGCCGCGTGCCTGCGTCAATCCCACCGTGCTGGAGAAGTCCAAGCTCGAGCGCTGGCAGCCCTTCTCGATGGAACGCGGCCCGGGCAACTGAGGCCGTTCGTTTCCTCCCCACGAAGTGGGGAGGTGGCCGCAGGCCGGAGGGGTCATGAGCATCGTTTGTGGTGCTCATGACCCCTCCGCCCGCTTACGCGCCTGTGAAGGCACTCACGCGGGCACCTCCCCTCGTAAGACGAGGGGAGGAGAATCAGATCGGGATCTCCGGCTTGGGATCCGCGGTGCGCTGCAGGCGGTCGCGGATCGCCCGTTCGCATTGGGCGAGGCTGTCGAACGGCCCCAGCACGACCTTCCCGCCATCGTCGGTGGCGTACCAGCCGATCTCGGTGACGTTGTAGTCGCCGAGGTCCTCGGTCGGGACGTGAACCGCGATCAGGTCCTTTGGCTTGGCCATCCGCTCGCCTCGCGCCGCGCAACCGTTGGGGGTGTGAATATGTCGGGGGAACATAGCCCCGCCGCCACTCCTGTCAAAGTTGACGGTCGCGCGGGGGCAAAGATAGAACGAGGCGATGGGGAGCCCGCCCCCTGAAGGAGGGCGACGCGCGGCCGCACGCATATCCTGCGAAATCTGTTAGCCTCGGTTTGGCCATCGTGGCAAGCCAAGGACAGATGAGGACATTTGTACCGCGTACCATGCGCAGCGGCTGCGCAGAGGAGCAGTCGTAGCATGGCGCTGTCCGATCTCCTGAAAGGTGGCCGCTTCCGCCTGATGCCGCGGAGCAGCCGCGCCGCGCCGCGCCAGGCCCGACAAGCCGCAAACGTCGTTCCCGTGATCGGCTGCATTCCGGGCGCCGAGGTGTGGTTTTTTCGCTTCGCCATCGCGTTCCTCGAACACCTCGCCCAGGGCGGCCAGATCGTCGACCGGCTGCGCGGGAGGGTCGTGGGCAATGAAGCAGGCCGGCCCTTCAATTTCGACCATCTCGCCGGAGGGCCGCTGCTGTGGGCGCCCCATTTCATCGCTTCGGGCCATCTCTTCATCGGCCACGCGGTCTGTCCCGGCTTCGACAAGATAGCTGCAGGGTGTCCGTGGTGGCAGGACACGCGGTTCTGCGCGCCCGGGTTCGACTACTTCCATGACGGGCTGGATTACACGCAGGTTCCGGTCGACATGGCGCCCCACACCACCGTCCCGGTTTCCGTGAAGGGCCTCGACGCCGCGGCGTGGACGGAGCCCCGGCAGCGCGCCGTTCTGGTCTATCCCGATCCGCTCGAACAGGCGGCCTGCTACTTCAGCTTTTGCAGCAAGCACGTTGCACCGGCGTACAACATGCTGGATGGTCGGCGGCTGGCGGACTGGAATTTTCGCGACTACCTGTTCCTGCATGCGCTGCCGTCGTACGCCAAGATCTTCCTCTCGTATCAGGCCATGGCGGCTCAAGTGCCCGGCTCGGTGAGCATCGTGCCGCAGCAGCAACTGCTCGCGCGTCCGACCGAGACGCTGACCCTGATGCTCTCCCATCTGACGGGCAAGCGCGATTGGCCGATGATCGGGGACGCGGTCGACCTCGCGCGCCGGGAGCATCTGCGGGCAGTGGAGATCGAGCTCGGGCGACCGCTCGACGGCGCGCGCCGCCGGCGTCGCACGAGCCGAAACGGCGATGGCCGCGAAGAGGCCTTGCGCGCGGAGTTCGACCCCGACCTCCGCCGCGAGGCGCTGGAGCTCCTCGGCTCGTTGGGCATCGAACTGGGATATTTCGCGCCGCCTTCCGGCACCGCAACCAGTTCGCGCATGATTGTCGCCTGATCCCAGATCATCGTCGCCTGAGCTCAGACCAGGCGGGGGCGACGCCCCCGGAAAAGGCCGCCCTGCATGGCTTTGCTGCGCGAGCGGCATTGGATCGCGGGGTGGCAGCGCCGCCAATCTGCTAGTCTTGCCTTGCGGTGCCGAAGGACCCGCCCTGAATGAAATTCAATGTCGTCGTGGCGACCCACCACAAGACAGGCACGATCTGGATGTCGTCCGTCTTCAAGGCGATCTCGAAAGCACTGGGCGCAGGTTACATCGACTTCTGGTCGCACTATGGGCGGCTCGATCCCCTGCTCAAGGCGCCTTTCGTATTGTTCAACTACGATTCCACGTTCCGCCAGCACTCGGGCGTCCTGGCGCGGGAAGACGTGCGCATTCTTCATCTCATCCGGGATCCGCGCGACGTCCTCATCTCGGCGATGCACTACCACAAGACCTCGGACGAAGCCTGGCTGCATCAAACGGTGCCCGGCGGCGACGACATCCCTTACCAGCGCAAGCTGAACTCGTTCGCCACGGCCTTCGAGCAGTATCTTTTCGAAATGGAGAACGCGTCCAGCAGCACCATCGAAGACATGCTGGACTGGCGCTACGACCGCGCCAATTGCCTGGAGATCCGCTACGAGGACTTGAGGCTGGATCGCTCGCTGGCGCTGTGGTCGCAAATCCTGACCTTCCTCGGCTTCGACGAGAGCGAGCAGAAATCCTGCAAGGAATGCATCTGGCATAACAGCCTGTTCGGAAAGGCAGCCGGCCTCGATCGTCGACACGTTCGCTCGGGCGACGTCGCGCAGTGGAAACGGGAATTCACGCCGAAGCTGGCGCAGGCCTTCGTCTACCGCTTTCCCGATGCCCTGCAAGAGCTGGGCTACGAGCCCGACGATCAATGGATCGAGCGCCTCCAGGAGGCGGCCAAGGCGGCGGAATAGGACGCGCGCGAACTGAATACGACCTCCCTCCCCTTGCGCAAGCAAGGGGAGGTGTCGGCGTCCTACGCCGACGGAGGGGTCATGAGTCATGATTGAAGCTTCCGACCCCTCCGTCGGCCTATGAGGCCGACACCTCCCCAGCTTCGCTGGGGAGGAAATCGCAGGGAGTCAGGCCTTCGCCCGGTCCTTGAGGCCGCGCAGCGCCAGCGCGTAGCCCGCGATGCCGAAGCCGGTCACGGTGCCGAGACAGCTCGTCGCCACCTCGGAGCTGGCGCTACGCCGCGCCGGATTGGAGATATGGACCTCGATCGTGGGGTAGCCGACCTGGCCGATGGCGGCGACCAGCGCCGGGTAACCGCGCGTATAGCCGCTGGGATTGATGATGGCCCCGGCGATGCCCTCGTCGTGCGCCGCGAACAGGCGGTTGATGACCTCGCCCTCGATGTTGGAATGGAAGATCTCGACCTCGACGCCGAGCTCGGCGGCGTAGGCGCGGATCCTGGCGTCGTACTCCGGCAGGGTCATCGGGCCGAAGACCTCGACCTGGGCCTTGCCGCGCATGTTCATGCCGGCGCCGTGGATCACGAGTATTTTCATGGGCTCGGTGTCTCCTGATAGAGGACGCTCCACCACTTTCCGCTACGGCGGACATAGGTGCTGGCCGACATCACCTTGAGCGTCGCAGGCTTCCCACCCTTCATGGCGCTGGTGTAGGTGAGCCGGTAGAGCAAGGT
>DASXNH010000231.1:0-1834 GCA_036495195.1 Candidatus Dormiibacterota bacterium | reverse complement strand
TCGGGTTATGTCGGCATCAAGCGCGTCTTCGAGCGCAAATTTGGCGGCTGGCTGTCCACCTTCGGCGATTGCCACACGACGGACGCGACCCAGATCTACGCCGGCCTCGGAAGCGTCTGGCAAACGGAGGTGTACTCCATCAAGCCCTATGCCGCAATGGGCCTCCTGCACGCCGCCATCGACGCCGCTCTTGATCTGCGTTCGGAGGACAAGGTGACCGCTGATCAGATCCAACACATTCAGATCGACATGCCCGAAGCCGGCTACCAGCACGGCGGATGGAAGGCGGTGCGCCCGCTGCAGCCGATCGGGGCTCAGATGAGCGTCGCCTACACAGTGGCGGTGGCGCTCCTCGACGACGCGGTACTTATCGCCCAGTTCTCCGAGAAGCGAATCAACTCTGACGACGTGTGGAACCTCATCGACCGCACCGACGTCCACCACGAAACGTCCTACGACAAGCTGCCCGTTGAGGACCAGTTGACCACGCGGGTGCGCCTCACGCTCAAGGATGGCAGCACGCGCGAAAAGGTCGTGGCCCACCCCCGCGGAACCGGCGATCGAGCACTCTCCGACGCCGACATTGTGGAGAAGTACCGTAGCCTGACCCGCACGGTGATCTCTGCGGAGCGCCAAAGAAAGATCGAGAACACCGTGCTCAACCTCGAAGGAGTCGAGGACATCTCCGAGCTGACGGCACTGCTCACTCCAACCGTCGCATCAGCCCTCGGCTGACGGCCGGTCAAAGTTCCCTCGATCCGCCCTCAGAAAGAAACGCCATGCCGACTACCCTCGACCCAGCTACTGCTCTGGTCCTGATCGATCTCCAGCAAGGGATCACCGCGCTGCCGACCGCGCATCCTGCGGATGACGTCGTCCGGTGCAGCGCAGCTCTGGCGACAGCTTTCCGGGAGCGTCACCTCCCCGTCGTCGCGACGCGGGTCGGATTTTCCGCAGATGGTGGGGACATAGTCCGAACCCGGACGGCGGCCAACACCCCAATGGTCACCTTCGGACAGGAAGGGACCGTAATGCGCCCGGAGCTTCGGCTAAATGAAGACGACATACTCATCACTAAGCGAGGATGGAACGCCTTCTACGGCACAGAGCTCGATCTCCAATTGCGACGCCGTGGGATCACCGGGATTGTCCTTGCGGGAATCTCGACCAGCGTCGGGATCGAGTCCGCAGCTCGGGCGGCCACCGAACGCGACTACCAACTGACCATCGTCACGGATGCGGTGACCGACACCGACCTCGGTGCGCACACCAACAGCCTCAACGTCATCTTCCCCAAAATTGCTGAGCTCGCAACGACCGATGAAGTCATAGCAGCTCTCGATGCTCGGTCAGCGCAGCGGGCCGTGCGCAGTGAGGCGTTGCCATGAGTAGGTCGGATAGCGGAGTGAGCCTTCGCGCCGACCACCTCACTGATGCGTCACTCCTAGCCGAACCGGCGACTGACAGCCCCGAGGCCGTTGTAGCGTTCGTTCGCCGATTCCAGGCGAAGGTGTTCAGGGTGGCCCTCGCGGTGGTTGGAAACAGAACGCTGGCCGAGGACGTGGCTCAGCAGACGTTTGAACGAGCGTGGCGGCAAGCTCGAACTTTTGACCCAGCCCGAGGAACCGTCTCGGCCTGGTTGACCGTTATCGCGCGCAACTTAGCGATTGACACAATCCGGGTACGTAGGCCGGTATTCATCGACCCAGGAGACTTGCCTTGCCTTCTCGGCGCGGATGTGGATGATCCCGAGCGGCAAACCATAAGAGCCGAGACTCATTCCCAGCTTTGGGCTGCTGTTCGCCGGCTTCCGCCCGCACAAGCACGCGCGGTG
>DASXNH010000230.1:0-11856 GCA_036495195.1 Candidatus Dormiibacterota bacterium | reverse complement strand
CACTGGATGCGAGTTTGAGCTCGAGGGCCAGGACGAGCCCCAGGTTCAGGCACGCAAATGGCAGGACTCCGTCACGCGCGTCAAGCCCGCCGACATCCGCCTCCAGTTTGCCTACGAGCGGGCCATCGAAGATCTTGCCGCGCTGCGCCTGCACGACCTCGGCGACACATCTGAGCACTGGATGCCGGCGGCCGGCCTGCCGTGGTTCATGGCCCTGTTCGGCCGGGATTCGTTGATCGCCTCCATGCAGGCGATCATCGCGGACTCGTCAGTGGCCAACGGAACCCTGGAGAGTCTCGCGCGGTGGCAGGCCGGCGCCGACGACCCGGTTCGCGACATGGAGCCGGGAAAGATTCCGCACGAGTTGCGCGTGGGCGAGTGGGCACACTTCGGTCTGGTGCCACACCGCCCGTACTACGGGACCGCTGACGCCACTCCTCTCTACCTGCTGCTGCTCGCGGAGCACCACCGATGGCTCGGCGACGCCGTTGCGCTGGCGCCATTCAAACGGGTGGCGGAAGGCTGCCTCGATTGGATTGACCGGCACGGCGATCGTGACGGCGACGGATTCCAGGAATACGCGCCGCGGACGCCAACGGGATACCGCAACCAGGCCTGGCGCGACGCGCATGACGGCGTGCTCGATGAGGCGGGCGTCTTTCCAGAGCTGCCCATCGGCACGTGCGAGCTGCAGGCATACGTCTACGGGGCCAAGGTCCAGATGGCGCCCCTGTTCGACGCATGGGGCGACGGCGAGCGAGCGGCGCGACTCAGGTCTGAGGCCGCCGCGCTGAAGAAGAGCTTTCAAGAAAAGTTCTGGCTCGAATCCTCCGGCGAGCTCGCCTTCGCCATCGACGGTAAGAAGCGTGCCATCGCCACGGTGACCTCCAACCCCGGCCACTGCTTGTGGATGGGGATTCTCGATCCACAGCGCGGCCGGATGGCCGGCGAACGCCTTCTCCGGCGCGACATGTTCAGCGGCTGGGGCCTTCGCACACTGTCCGAAGAGCACCCCTCATACGACCCTCACTCCTACCAGCGCGGCTCGGTCTGGCCGCACGACACGGTGATCGCCGCCGCGGGGCTTCGCCGCTACGGCATGGACGAGCATGCCTGGCGCATGATCGACGGCCTGCTCGCGGCTGTCATGTGCTTCGAGGATATCCAGATGCCCGAGCTGTTCTCGGGCCTGCCGAAAGAGGAGATTGCGGTTCCTGTCCCTTACCGCATGGCCAACGTTCCCCAGGCCTGGGCGGCCGGCGCTGTCCTGCAGATGGTCCGCATCCTCCTCGGTCTCGAGCCCGACATGCCGTCCGGCCGTGTGTACGTGAATCCAGCCCTGCCACCGTGGTGCCCGCGGCTAACGGTCGAGGAGCTGCAGGTGGGTCCCCACCGCTTCGGGTTGAGCGTGCTGCGCAAAGCGGATGGGTCGTGCACGGTCCAATCCGACGCGCCGGCGGGTCTTCAGGTGGTCACTGGAAACCCCGCCTGGATGACCGTCTAGGGTAGCCGCCACCCCGCGGGGAGTTCTAATTGCATGGTCCATCGCCGCATTGCAATGATCGTGAGCCCCTGGTACCCCGTGCCCCCGAAGGGGTATGGCGGCATCGAGCTCATGGCCGACACCCTGGCCCGGGAGCTTCAGAGCAGGGGCCACGAGGTGGCGGTGATCGGCCAGCAGGGCTCGAAGGGGCCGTTCGAGACGATCGCGGTCGCGCCTGAAAGTTGGACGCCCCAGCTGGGAACGCGGGACCAGCAGGCCCGGGAATGCCTGTTCCTTGACCGGGCCTACCACGTGGTGCGCCGCCGGGCGTTCGATGTCATCCACGACCATTCCGGCCTGCCCGGCATCCTCGTGGCGGCCACGGGCGGTCTGGACACTCCGGTCGTCGCCACGCTGCATGGCGCGCTCACGGAGGCCGAGGGCGACTTCCTCGGTGAGGTCGATGACGAGGTGCACCTGGTCGCCATCAGCCGCGCGCAGCAGGCGCAGGTAGCCGGGGTCAAGTGGCGCCGCGTGGTTCACAACGCGGTCGACCCGGCCGAGTACCACCCCGTGTGCCCCGAGGAGAAAGAGAACTACCTGATGCAGCTGGCGCGGATCAGCCCGGCCAAGGGTCAGCACCTGGCGGTTGAGGTCGCTAGAAGGCTGGGCGTGCGGTTGGTGCTGGCGGGCAAGATCGATCCCGACTCGGGGGATTACTTCGAGAAGGAGATAAAGCCGCATATCGGCGATCTCGTGACCTGGCATGAGAACGTCGTGGGCACGGAGAAGGCGCGGCTGCTCGCGAAGGCGAGGGCGATGATCTTTCCGATCCAGTGGGAGGAGCCGTTCGGTATCGCCATGGTCGAGGCGATGGTCAGCGGCACCCCGGTGATCGCGATTGCGCGAGGCGCCGCGAGCGAGATCGTCGAGCCGGGCGTCACGGGCTGGCTGGCGAAAGACATCGACGGCCTCGTCGAGGCGTATGGCCGGATCGGAGAGATTGACCTACAGCAGTGCGTGAAACGAGCCACTGAACGTTTCGGTCCGCAGCAGATGGCGGACGGCTATCAGTCGGTGTACGAAAGGGCCATCCAGGAGTCCTACCACCGCTAAAAGACGAAGGAAAACCCGGATGGTTTTCCGTCGTGCTCTCTTTCCGGTGTATGGATCGGATTTAATGACGAATCAGCGCTCCTCGCAACGCATTGGAGGGGTTTGCACAAAGTTATGGCCGGGGAGACCCGGCCAATCCTGCCGAGTTAGTGACTTAGGCTGGGTGCTGGCTTCGAGTCGAATGCCGGGCGCGTGCCCACCGCGTAGGTGGTGACCTCGCCTTTTGCCAGCAGGTCTACCGCCATCGCCTCGAGCTCTCGCACCCTCTGGTTGGCGCGTATCGCTTCGCGGATTGAAAGGATGCCCACCGCGGGGTGCCTCTTCTCAATCACATGCCGGAGCATGTTGAGGTGCGCGTTGTCCGGGACCCCCGGCTCGCGGATCCTGCGCACCGCCGCGCGCACTGTCGCCTGCGTCCCATCGATCGCCTCGCCCCTCCCAAAGTCGAACTTGTAGCTAGGGCTGCGTCCACCTGCACGCCGCTCACCGCTCAGCTTGATCCACTTGGCGTTCTCCGCTCCCTTGCCCACGTCGATGATCAACCGAACCGAGCGGCCCCGGTTCTGGAACGTCGAGTTGACGCGCGCGTAGCTCTCGCGCTGGCCGGTGAGCCCTTCATGCCGCCCAACCGAGAGCGGCCTCTCCTCATCGAGGTGGATCCGATCGATTGGCGTTAGCAGCGAGATGATCGCGAACGCATGCGGTATCAAATCGGCGATCACGCCAATGTCCGCGGCAGCCCCCGCGAGCGGCTGCTCCTCCAGGATCTCGATGCGAATCTCCTCAACGTTGTCGAGAAAATCGCGCAGCGTCCTCTCCTCGGTCAGCAAGAGCTGCAGCAGCCGCACCTCAAGCTTGAAGTAGTAGTGGTCCGCGGCCACGATCTCGACGCCGCCCGGCGCATGGTCGAGGAACTCGCGGTACTCCTCAGGCGGCGCTCCCAGTGGTTTCTCGATGAGCACCACGTCGCTGAGGTCGTAGTACAGCGCGAGGGTGGGTAGATGCGTCGCAGCCGGCGTCGCGATATAGGTGATCACGTATGAGCTGGACTCCAGCTCGCGCTGCAGCTGCTCGTGTGCGGGCAGCGAAACGCCATCCCAATAGAAAGCGTCCCCATGCGTGTGCACCTCCTCCTCGCGCACCGCAAGCCGATCGCGCGCACCGGGCAGGTCCTGCTCCACCACGTGAATTCGAAAGTTGAAGAACTGCTTCAGCGTCTGCAGGTGCCCATAAGCCTTCTGTCCCCACTGGCCAAATCCGACGAGCACGAAATCCTTCTGCAGGTGGCGCTCCTCTTCGGCGAGCGCGTGCAGGCGCGCGTTCTTGATCGCGACGGCAGCGCCCAGCGCGAGGCCCTGCACGCGCTCGACCTCCTCAGGCGTGAACTTACGAAGATGGTCGCGCTCTCCGAGCACCGCGGCGCCAATGGGCTGGCCGTCTGCGATCAGCGGTAGCGCGAGCAGCGACCGCACGCCAAACGCCTTGATGTAAGCGGCGCTGACCCGATCGTTCGCGCTCGTATCTTCGACGACCAGAGGCTCGCCGTGGTCGAGCACGTCGAACAGGAACGAAGGCTCGGAGCGCTCACCGTGCTGCCGCCGCCACAGCTCCTCCTGGTCGGACGCCGCGGCGCCGAACCACCCCTCGCGATCCTCTTCGTACAGCGCGATCTGGCAGAGCGACGCATCGACCAGGCGCACCAGGCCCTGCGCGACCAGGCGCAGCGTCTGATCGAGGTCGATGGAGGAGGCAATGGCGCGGCTGACGTCTGCGCTCAGCTCGAGCTCGTCGCCGTGGCGGCGCGCCTCTTCGTACAAGCGCGCGGTCTCGACCGCCACCGCCACCTGCGCGGCCGCAGCCCGCAGCGCTTCAATCTGACCCCAGTCGGGTCTGCGGTCGTGGGTGCGGTGATAACCGACCTCCAGGACTCCGGTGGCGCGGTGGTTGAGGTCGGAACCGAAAGGCAGGAAGATCCGGATCAGGTCGCCATGTCCGCTCTTCTCGAACACCTCGCCGGCCAACGTGAAAGGCGGGTCGCTCGCCAACTCCGCCCGGTTGTCGAGGCCGGAGCCGATGAGGCACGCGGCGACGTGGCCGAGCACGGTGCCGTCGCCGCGCACGATGGGTACCTGGGACCATGTCGCCTGCGCCGGGAGGTTGCCCGCGACCACGTCGGCCCGGTCAGTCTTGCCACCCAACGGCATCGGACCGACCACCGCCACCTGCCAGGTGCGCGCGACATGGACGAGCACATCATCGGGTGCCAGCTCGCGCTCGTCCTCCAGGACCCACCTCGGCACCCGAGCGCGCCGCACGCCGGCTTTCGAAGTCTCCGCTGAATCCACCGCGACGCTGGTTGCAGCGCCCGCGGCCTTGCTCACCACCATCGTCTCGCCGGCCCGCTCCTCCAGCAGATAGACGCTGGCGAAATGAAAGTCGAACTCGGGCACCGTCGCATCGGTGAGGTGAGCGGCCACTGCCTCGAGGACGTCCTGGCGAGATCCACCTGGCCTGAGCATCGCGGTGGTCATGTTTCCCAGGGCACCGAGCAGGCGGTTGCTGTTCTCGAGCTCAGCGATCAGGCGCTGGCTCGCCAGCGAGCTGCCGATCAGCTCGGCGCCGGCCCTCAGCAGCAGATCGGTGGCCGGTGCGCGCCGAACCGTGGCGAGCCGGTCGCGGCTGAGCACGACGAGATAACCGTGCGGCTCCTGTTCGCTGCCGAGGGCATAGGTGGCGACTGGATGCAGGTCTGCGGCAGCGATCGATGTCGCCACCGATTCCATCAGCACCGACGGCCAAGGCGCCGCGGGATCGGTGCGCTCGATTCGAGGTGGCGCGGCCACCGGCGCATGCGCGGTCACCAGCTCGAGGCTCGTGCGCTGCGACGCGAACTGGTAGATCGCTGCGCCGTCGAGCTCGCTGGCGAGGAGCAGCTCGGCCAGCGCGATTGAAAGCAGCCGCCGGAGCTCTTTGATGTCCGTCCGCTCGGTCCCGGCCGAAGCTGTCAGGAGCGCCGCCAGCCGGCCGACGCCATCCAAAGCCGACCGCTCGGCGGCTGCCAACACGGCGGCCACGGCAGCGGCCGCGCTGGCGGCGCGCCGCTCGAGCTCGGCCAGCTTTCCGCCGTCAGGCGCCTGGTCGCGACCGCGATAGTTCAGATAGACGAGACCGAGGAAACGTTCACCCGCCAGCAGAGGCAACCCGATCGTCGCCTGGATCTGATAACGCCTGATGAAGGTGCTGTCGATCTCGGCCGGCGCATTCCGTGCGACGAGCTTCTGCCGCGTCACCGTCAGCCAGACGGTCGAGCCGTAGTGCTGTACAGCGATGTCGTCCGGCACCTTGCCCTGGATCAAATCGCTCGAATAGCGGGCGAGCTGTTCGCGCATGTCGGTCAGCGAGTCGAGCAGGCTCTCCTGAGGCTGCCCCGTGGCAAATGGGGCGTAGTAGGTTTGGCTCGACTCTTCGTAAAGGAAGATCGAGACGATATCCGCCTTGGAGGCGTGCTGCATGTCGGCGACAACGCCGCGAAGCACGGCCCCAAGGCCCCAAGCTGATTCCAGAGGCGGGCGCATTCTGTCCTCCGTAAGAATGAGGTATATGCGAGGACTTCCGAGACCCGAATATCCCCGCCCCAGCTTCAGGCGCCGCGACTGGGTGAACCTCAACGGCGAGTGGGCGTATGGGGCCGGCGACTCCAGGAATTTCGAGGGGCGAATCCTGGTGCCGTTCGCCCCTCAATCTGAGCTGTCGGGGATCGGAGAGCGGGCTCCGGGCGACGTGCTGTGGTACCGGCGCCGCTTTGACGCGCCAGACTCCAAGCGGCTCCTTCTCCACTTCGGAGCTGTCGACTACCGAGCGACAGTCTGGGTCAACGGGGACGAGGTCGCGACACACGAGGGGGGCCACACGCCTTTTTCCGCGGATATCACCCAGTTCGCCGGACGGGCCGACAACTTCCTCATCGTGCGCGTCGAGGACCCGACTGCGGATCTGACGATCCCGCGCGGCAAGCAGTACTGGAAGCAGGCGTCCGAAGAGATCTTCTACACGCCGACGAGCGGAATCTGGCAAACCGTGTGGCTCGAGCCCCTGCCTGAGCGCTCCATCACGAACCTGGTGCTGCGGCCAAATCCCGACGCCGGGGCGGTCGACGTCGAGGTGGTCGCTGAGAGCCGAGTCGATGTCGTGGTCACGTTGGATGGAGAGATGGTCGGCCGCTGGAGTGGCTCACACAAAGGGCGAATTGCGCTCAGCCGCGTGGCGTCCTGGAGCCCGGAGGCACCTCACCTATACGAGGTCGACGTCAGCATGCTCGACGGCACCGACCGCGTCGTGACCTACTTCGGCTTGCGCAAGGTCGAGACGAAGGAAGGAAAGTTCTGGCTGAACGGAGCGCCGTACGTTCAGCGGCTGGTGCTCGACCAGGGGTACTTCCCTGGTGGCTTGCTCACCGCGGGTACCGACGCGGAGCTGCGGCGCGACATCGAGCTGGCGAAATCGATGGGCTTCAACGGTGCACGCAAGCATCAGAAGGTCGAGGATCCGCGCTGGCTGTACTGGGCCGATACCCTGGGCTTTCTGGTCTGGGGCGAGATGCCGAACTTTCACGAGCGCTCGCCGGATGCGGAGCGAAGGTTGTCCTCCGAATGGCGCGAGGCGGTGCTCCGCGATGTTCACCACCCTTCGATCGTCGCGTGGGCTCCGATGAACGAAAGCTTCGGCCTGGGGCCGGTCCCGCCGGCGGCATTCCTGGACCACCTCTACGAGCTGACGCATACGCTGGACGGGACGCGGCCAGTCATGTCAAACGACGGCTGGGAGCACGCGACGAGCGATATCTGCACGATTCACGACTATGGCTCCGCCCGCGAACTGGCTGAGCGGTACAGGACGGTGGAGACCGCGCTCGCGAATCACGAGCATCCGACTTACCTGCCGGGCCACTCGTACCACGGCGAGCCGATCGTCGTCAGCGAGTTCGGCGGTATGGCCCTGGCCGGCTCAGGAGGTTTTGGTTGGAACGAGGCCGCCGGACCTGAGGCCCTGGCTACCGACTATCGCGAGATGGTGGCGGCGCTGATGGCGCCGGGGCCGGTCGAGGGGTTCTGCTATACGCAGCTGACCGACATCGAGCAGGAGAAGAACGGCCTGTTGAACGAAGCCCGGCTGCCCAAGGCCGATCCGGCGGTGATCCGTCAGATCACGCAGACTCCGAAGCAGCGCTAGCCGGTTCCGGAAGGCTTCGCGCTCGGGCCACAGCGCCGAGCCACGCCGCGCTCGGTTTCGGGTATCTAGTGAACGTGTGCCTGTCCACCGCCACCAGGCCGAAGGTCGGCGCGTAGCCGAGCGCCCACTCGAAATTGTCCAGGAGCGACCAGTGCAGATAGCCCCGCACGTCGATGCCTTCCGCGATGCATGACTGAATCTCGCGCAAGGCCGCATCGATGAAGGCGATCCTCTTCTCGTCGATTGACGTAGCAATTCCGTTCTCGGTCACGAGGACCGGAATCCCCCCGGTGATTTTCCAGGCGCGCCTGATCGCGGCGCCAAGCGCCTGCGGGTAGTACTCGTAACCCATCTGCGTCGTGTCGTCCGTCTCTTCGAGCTCACGCGTCCAATCGCTCCAGTCGTGACCGGGGCTGCGCGGACCTTCGGGTCCGATCCGAAAGCGCGTGTAGGTCTGAACGCCGACGAAGTCATCGCGACGCGCGAGCTCCAGGAACCTGTCATTGATGCGCGACTCGACCTCGAGCGACGAGTTTCCAGGCTCGGCGCCGTCTTCGTACTGGATGTCGGGGATCGCAAGGGTCACGCCCACCGGTGCGCTCGAGTGAGCCCTGATCGCCGCCGCGCCCGCGGCATGCGCCTCCAGCAGATTGTCGACGGCAGCCTGGGCGCCCGCGTTGTCGTCGGTGTGTCCCGGCGGATTGATGCCGAGCAGGTAGCCACTCTGGCCCAGTCCCTGCGGTTCGTTGAGCGTGCACGCGATCCCGATGGCGTCCCCAAGAGCGGCTGCCGCGCGATCGCAGTAGCGCTCGAACAATGATGCAAACCGCTCAGATGCGAATCCCCCGAGGTCGAGCAACCACTTCGGCAAAGTGAAGTGATGGAAGGTCAGGATCGGGGTCACCGAGCTGCGGTGGCAGGCTTCGAGCACCCGCCGGTAGTGGTCGAGCTGAGCGGTCGAGAACTCGCCGTCCGCCGGCTCGACGCGCGCCCATTCGATGCCGAATCGGAAAGCGTTCATGCCGAGGCCGGCAAGGATCGAGATGTCGTCGGCGTAGCGGTGGTAGAAGTCGCATGCGTCGCCTGAAGGCTCGCGGCACAGTGTCCCTTCGCGGTGCTCCCACCACCACCAATCGCTGTTCGTGTTGCCGCCCTCGACCTGGTGGGCGCCGACCGCCGCCCCAAAGAGAAAACCGTCGGGAAAGATGTTGGACATAGCCGGGCAATCTAGCACCCAGCAGCGATCGCACACCGATGCATGACCTCGTCGAGATGGAGCTTTTCCGCTCAGAGTCGACAGATGTCACTCTCCGAGTTATCATCCGGAAATCAGACAGGGCCCGCTGGGGGCATTTTGGGGGTGTTTAATGATCGGTCGTAGGCTGACAACGCTTATCGGTGCCGGCATGGCCGCGCTCGTGGCTCTCGTCGCGTGTGGAACGGGCTCGACCGCAAGCAAGGGCTCAGTCCACGTGCTGGCCGTCTGGGCGGCCGCAGAGCAGGACTCCTTCCTGGCAACGCTGAAGCCATTTGAGGACCAGACGGGAATCAAGGTCCTCTACGAGAGCACCCGAGACGTCGACTCGGTGCTGGCGACGCGCCTCGCGGCGGGCAACCCGCCTGAGATCGCCGCCCTACCGAGCCTCGCCAGCGTGAACAAGTACGCCGGGCAAGGCAAGCTGGTTCAGCTCGACAACGGCATCCTCGACATGAACACGATGAACGCCCAGTACTCACCGGGCTGGATCAAGCTCGGGACCATCAACGGCAAGCTCTACCAGATCTTCGCCTGGGCTTCTGTCAAGGGGCTCATCTGGTACAACCCGACGAAGTTCGCCGCCAAGGGCTACCAGGTGCCCACCGACTGGGCAAGCCTCATGGCCCTGTCGGCCAAGATCAAAGCCGACGGCACGACTCCCTGGTGTATCGCAGTCGCCAGCGGAGCCGCCTCGGGCTGGCCGGGCAGCGACTGGGTCAAGGAGATCGTCCTCAGCCAGTCCGGACCGACCGTGTACGACAGCTGGTGGCAGGGCAAGACCAAGTGGACGGACCCCGCGATCAAGAACGCTTGGTTGACCTGGGGCACGATCCTTGGGCCGAACGACTCCAACGTCTCAGGTGGCGCGAAAACGATCCTCTCCCAGCCGTTCGGCAACGGCGGTGACGGACTCTTCAAGAACCCACCCAAGTGCTACATGCACAACCAGGCTTCGTTCATCACCGCCAACTTCGTATCGCAGGACAAGGCGGTACCCGGCACTGACTTCAAGTTCTTCCCGCTGCCTGACGTGGACCCGCAGTTCGCGGGCGCGCACGTGGGCGGCGGCGACTCCTTCTCGATGTTCAAGGACACGTCGCAGTCCCGGGCGCTGATCAAGTACCTCACCACTCCGGAGGCGCAGGCGATCTGGGTCAAGCGCGGCGGCAAGCTCTCCCCGAACAAGAGCTTCGACCCGGCGAACTACCCTGACGACATCACAAGGCAGGTCGCGGCGGTCATGACCGGAGCGAAGATCTTCGACTTCGACGCCGGCGACCTGATGCCGACGGTCATGTTCAACGCTTACTGGGCGGCTGTGCTCAAGTTCGTGGCCGACCAATCGAAGCTGGATTCCATCCTGGCAAACCTGGATACGATTCAAGCCACCGCGTACAAATAAACAGAACGTAGGGGAGGGCATCAACGTTGGATTTCAGCGTCCTGCTGAACGATGTTCCTACGCTCGTTGCAGTCATCGTCGGGGTACCGGCAGTACTCGCCGCCTACATCGTGGGCGGCGAGTACCTGGTCCGGCTGCTGCCGGACAAGGCGCGACCGGCGGTCAGGCCATGGATCTGGGTGGGCCCGGCCCTCGTCATCGTGGGTGTCTTCCTCGTCTATCCCGTATTCGGCACCCTGTGGAGGAGCTTCTTCGACACCAGCGGTAACAATTTCGTCGGCCTCGGAAACTATGCCAACCAGCTGAGCGGCTTTCCCAACGGAAACGCCTGGATCGCCATTCGCAACAACATCTACTGGCTGATTCTGTTCACGCTCCTGGTCCTGTTTTTCGGACTTCTGTTCGCGGTCCTGACCGATCGCGTGCCTTACGAGAGCCCGATCAAGTCATTGATCTTCATGCCGATGGCCATCTCGTTCGTCGCGCTGTCGGTCATCTGGCTGTTCATGTACAGCTACCAGCAGCCCGGCGACCCCCAGACCGGGACCATGAACGCGATTCTCCAGGTTTTCCACCATGATCCGATCACCTGGGTCCAGGACCCGAACATCGCCACCTTTGCGCTGATCGCGGCCGGCATATGGGGCTTCGTCGGCTTCGCCATGGTGATCCTGTCGGCGGCGCTCAAGGGCATACCCGGCGACCTCCTCGAAGCGGCTCGCGTCGACGGGGCAGGTGAGATCACGATCTTCCGCCGGGTCATCTTCCCGCTGATGATGCCGACGATAGTGGTGGTAGGAACGACGCTGGTCATCTTTGCGCTGAAAGCCTTCGACATCGTCTATGTGATGACCGGTGGGAACTACGACACCGACGTCCTCGCCAACCGCATGTACAAGCTGGCGTTCCAATCCCCGTTTGAAACCGGGTTGTCGAGCGCTGTCGCGGTGATCCTCGTCCTCGCAGTGGTGCCCGTGCTGATCTTCAACCTTCGGCAGTTCAGGGCCGTTGAGGCAAGACGATGACGATAGCCAGCGAGCAGGTTGCGACACCGGCAGCAGAGAGGAGGTTCTCGCCCGACTGGCTCGGACAGATTTTCTCGAAAGGCCTGCTTCATGTGGTCGTGATCGGCATCACGCTCATGTGGATCGTGCCCACGCTGGGCCTGCTCGTCAGCTCGTTCCGATCTCCGGCAGACATCGCTGCGTCCGGCTGGTGGACGGCTTTGTCGCCGCCCTTCAAATTCACCCTGGATAACTACGCGGGAGTGCTGAACACCAGCAACCTCGGAACCAGCTTCTTCAACAGCTTCATGATCACGATCCCGGCGACGGTCATCCCGGTGACCATCGCCGCATTCGCCGCCTA
>DASXNH010000229.1:0-13782 GCA_036495195.1 Candidatus Dormiibacterota bacterium | reverse complement strand
CAACGTGAACCTCGTGATCGAGCCTGGGGAGACGGTGGGGCTGGTCGGGCGCACCGGGAGCGGCAAGACCAGCCTTGCCTTCCTGCTCCCGCGCCTTTATGACATCGCCGAGGGTCAGGTGCTGCTGGATGGGGCCGACGTCCGTGAGCTGACCCTCCGCTCGCTGCGGTCTCACATCGGTGTCGCGTTCGAGGATCCGATCCTGTTCTCGGCATCGGTCCACGAGAACCTGGTGATGGGGAGGCCAATCGTCTCGGACGAAGAGCTGAAGCGCGCCATTGAGGTCGCGCAGGCGGGCTTCGTGTGGGACCTGCCCTGGGGTCTCGAGACCAGAGTCGGCGAGCAGGGCTACACGCTGTCGGGCGGCCAGCGGCAACGGCTTGCGCTGGCGCGGGCGGTGCTCGGACGGCCGCAGGTGCTGGTGCTGGACGACCCGCTTTCATCGGTCGACGTTCACACGGAGGCGGTTATCGAAGCCTCGCTCGCCACGGTTCTCGAAGGCGTGACCGCGCTGCTCGTTGTGCACCGGCCTTCCACGCTGGCGCTCGCCGATCGCGTGGCGCTTCTTGATGGCGGGACCATCGTCGCGACGGGGACCCACACCGAGCTGATGCGCTCGAACGAGCTATATCGCGCGCTGCTGTCGCAGGAGTACGACGCTGTGGGAGCGATCGCCGGAAAATGAGCTTGATCGCGCCCACCGATCGATGGCGCGGAGTTGCCGGCGAGGAAGTGGACGAATTTTCGGCGACGGTCGCCGGTCTGCTGCGCAAGCGCAGCCGCGCTTTGCTCGCTTCGCTTGCGCGTCCATACCAGAAACAGATCGTCGTCTCCGGCCTGTTGATCCTCGTGCGGTCGGCCGCTTTTCTCGCGATTCCTTACCTCGTAGGCCTGGGCATCGATCGGGGGATTCTCGCGGGAAAGAGCGGCAATCTCGAGACGCTCGTCCTGATCGTGGCCGCGCTGCTGGGCGCCCTGATGCTCAACGCGGTCGCCAACTATGCGTTCCTGAGGCTCTCAGGCCGCGTCGGCGCCCAGATCCTGTTCGACCTGCGCCGGCTGCTCTTTGCGCACGTGCAGGAGCTATCGCTTTCTTTCTTCGAACGCTATACGTCGGGACGCATCATCTCGAGGCTCACGTCGGACATCGACGCGCTCAACGAGCTCCTGGCAACCGGGCTGACCTCCGTGCTCACGTCGCTGATCTCGGTGGTGGGGATCACGGTGATCCTTCTGCACCTGGACACCCGCCTCGGTCTCGTGACCCTGGTGGTGATGCCATTGGTGCTGGGTCTGACGGCCTGGTTCCGCCACAACTCGGGCCGCTCGTATCGAGCTGTGCGGCGGGCGATCGTGCTGGTGATTGTCCACTACGTCGAGTCGCTGGGCGGCATCCGCGCCGTCCACGCCTTTCGGCGCGAGCCTCGCAACCAGGAGATCTTCGAGGACGTCAACGGGCGCTATCGGGACGCCAACATCTGGTCGAACCGCCTCGCGTCCACGTTCGGGCCGGGGATCATCCTGTTGGGCCGGCTGACGACGATGTCGGTGCTCGTGCTCGGCGGGTTCCTGGTGGTGCAGGGCCAGGTGACCCTGGGAGTGCTGACGGCCTTCGTCCTCTATCTGCGGCAGTTCTTCGAGCCGATGCAGGACCTTTCTCAGTTCTACAACACGTTCCAGGCCGCCGGTGCGGCGCTGGAGAAGCTGGCGGGTGTGATGGAGGAGACGGCCACGGTGCCGGAGCCGCGCGCGCCAGTGCGCCTGGGCGAGGTCAAAGGCGCGGTCGGGTTCGAGGGGATGACGTTTGCGTACCGGGAAAGGGCCGTGCTGCACGACGTCGAGCTGCAGATTCCGGCGGGGCAGATCATCGCGCTGGTGGGAGAGACGGGGGCGGGGAAGACGACCATGGCGCGCCTCATCGCGCGGTTCTACGACCCCAGCGAGGGGAGGGTGACACTGGATGGAGTCGACCTGCGGTCCATCTCTACGGCAGATCTGAGGAGGGCCGTGGCCGTGGTCACGCAGGAGAGCTTCCTGTTCTCTGGGACGGTGGGAGACAACCTGCTGTTTGGGAGGCCTGAGGCCACGAGGGAGGAGATGGTGGCGGCCGCGCGGGCGATCGGGGCCGACGAGTTCATCTCGGCGTTGCCCAATGGTTACGAGACCGACGTACGGCGCCGTGGCGTGCGCTTGTCGTCGGGGCAGCGGCAGCTCGTGGCTTTTGCGCGCGCGTTTCTGGCCAATCCCCGCGTGCTGATCCTCGATGAGGCCACGTCCTCGCTCGATCTGCCGTCGGAGAGGCTGGTGCAGCATGCGCTGCGCACGCTGTTGCGGGGCCGCACCGCGCTGATCATCGCCCACCGCCTGTCCACTGTGGATATCGCGGACAGGGTTCTGGTCATCGACCAGGGCAGGGTGGTGGAGGATGGAGCCCCGTCCATGCTGCGCGACGCAGAGGGGAGGTACGGGTCGCTACATCGAGCCTGGGTCGAGTCTCTCACCTGACAGGTTGCTGGTCCGGCTGAAGCCGGACCCAACCCGCGTTGATGAAGGACGCCTCCACGACGCATCCGGTCCCTCCCCGCGAGGCGGGGAGGGGTCCTGGCTCAGGCCTCGAACCTGCTCTCAATGCCATACTGCGGCCGATGCTTTTGCGAACTGATCCGCTTCGTGTCGCGGTGTTTGCTTTCGGCCTCGCCTTCGCCCTGCTCATCGGCGCTTATCTGTTCGCCGCCATCGAGTCTCGACCCACTCTTGGGGGCGTTGTTTCCGCTCTTGCCGCGCTCGCGATTGCCGCTTGTGGCCTCCTGTATGCTTGGCGGCCTGCTTCCGGCGGCATCGTCGATTAGCCGGTAAGAGACCACTCTCACCAACCACGGAGTGCCGATGGACTCCCTCCACGCGATTGGCTTCTACGTGTCCGCCGCGGTGTCACTCGCCGGTGGACTCTCTGTAGCGTTCCTGCCCGACCGTGTGCGGCGCGGCATGGCTCTCGGCGCGGTGGCGATCGGTGTCGCCGGCATCTACCTTTCTCTTTCGGCCGGTTTCGCGGCCCTCGTCGCGCTCGTTTGCTATGGCGGCTGCGCGGTGCTTCTTGCCGGGCCCTCCTATCGGATCCTCGACAGCGCCGGCGGCACCATCTGGCGGCAGCTCGGAGCGATGGCCGCTGCCGTCCTCCTGATCGCGCTGGCCTATGCGGCTTATTTCGGAGCCTTCCACCACGCTACGTATTTCGGAGGTGATTTCGGAAGTGCGGCCTTGGGCAGGCGCCTCTTCGCGCACGACGCTCTCGCGACCGAGGCGATCGCCGCTCTAGTGGTGGTCGCTCTGGTTGGGGCCTCCATTGCGTGGCGCACCAGGGATCGCAGCCGGTGACCGCCGGTCTCGTCGCCGTCCTGTTTGTCGCCGCCGCGGTGGTCGCGGTCGGCGCGTTCATCGCGGCCTGGCGGCGCGACCTCACATCAGCCCTGGCCGGCATCCCGCTGATGTTCGCCGGCGCCGGCATCGCGTTCGCAGGTGTGACCCGATTTGCCGCCGCGCCTGCCCGAGGCGGGCAGCTCCTGGGTCAGGAGGTAGCAGTGCTGCTCGCTGTCGCGGCCCTCGCCGCCGTCGTCCTGGGCGTCGGGCTCGCCGGCAGGGAGGGGCGCCGCTGAGCTCGTTCACCTTGATATCGGGCGCCCTCACCGCGGCATCGGGCGCGGCTGCAGGCCCTCGCACGTTCAGCTTCGACCCTTTCTCGACCCTTCCCTGGGCGGTGCCGCTGTTGCTCCTCGCCCCGGTCGCCATGTTCGTGATCGCGATCTCCGGGGTGCGAACCCGCCGCTCGGCGTCCAACGTCGCGATGCTCGGGGCCGTGGTCTCGCTTGCCGACACGCTGCTCGTGGGTTGGGGACTGGCCAGGAAGAGCGCTCCGTTCGTGGTGACCTATCCATACTTAAATCTGCCCGTCGCCTTTTCAGGCCCAGTCAACTTCCAGAGCTTTGGCGTCGACATCGTGATTCGTGTCGACCATGCGACAGTCGCCGCGCTGGTGGTCGTGGACCTGTGCGTGATCGGCGCGCTTGGCTGGCATCGCTACATGGGCCGGGTCGAGCCCGGTGCGGCCCGCTTCCACGCGCTCGTCAGCCTGTTTCTTTTTGCCGTCGCCGGCGTGCTCGTGAGCTACGACCTCGCCGAGCTCTTCACCTTCTGGGCCCTCGCCGGAGTCGTCACGTATCTCCTGCTCGCCCATCGCTGGACCGTCGACGGTGCGGCCCGCAGCACGCGCATCGCCCTGGCGCTCCCTTTTGTCACCGACCTCTTCCTTCTGTGTGGCATCGCGGTGGTCTATACGCGCTATGGCGTGCAGAACCTCACCTCGCTCCTCCCGATCCTCCACACAACGCACGGGGCGACAGTCAAAGCGCTGGCCATCGCCGCCGTGCTTTTGTTCGTGGGAGTGGGGGGGAGGCTTGCCTTCTGGCCCGTCCACGCGTGGGTGACGCGAACGTCAGTTGATTCGCCGGCCGCGGCCTCAGCGATGACACAGGCCGCGTGGTCCGTGGCCGCGATCGTCGTGCTCTACCGGCTGATGCCGATCGCGGGCGCATCGAATCTGCTGACCTTGAGCGCGCTGTTGTACGCCTGCGCGGCGACTGCGATCATTGCCCCGGTGCTGGCCCTCCTGTCGAGCGAGTCTCGCCGCGCGATCGCGCTGCTTGGCATTGCCGCAAATGCGGTAGGCGCCGCGGTTGTGGTGCACGGCTTCGAGAGGTTGGGCTTCAACTACACGTTCGCCATCGCGGGCGTCGCGTGCGTGCTCGCGGCCGCGTTGGCGCGAGTTGCCGGCATCCTCGCCGCATCGGCGATCGCCACTGCGATGAGGACTGACGACATCGCGGAGATGGGCGATGCATGGGGTCGCATGCGTGGCAGCGCGATCGCGCTGCTCATCTCGGGACTGGTGCTTGGACTCAGCGCGTCGGGCGCGCTTGCCTACTCGGTGCCGTCCGGATCGAAGCTGGGGCTCGTCCTGGGTGAGGCGGTGCTGCTCATCGCGGTTGGTTCCCTGCGCATCTTCCTGGCGATTGCCCTTGGGCCGCTTCGACGGCGCCGAGCATTCGAGCCTGATCGCGTCCGCGATATTCCCGCAAGCGCGCTCACCTGGTCGTACTGGCTGGCCCTCGCCGGCGCCGTGCTCGTCGCAGCCTCGATGATTCACGGTTGGCTGGACTTTCTCGACGGCCGCCCACACCCGGCTCCCAGCACGATCGGCTACGTGCTGTGGATCGCGGTCGCGCTGGTCGGGTTTGCGGCGGCGGCCACTGCGTTCCGGGCCAACAGGGACGGGGCGGTTCGGGCTTCGTCGCGGCTGGGCGCCACGGTTGACAGATTTGTTGGGCAGGGCCAAGCCCTCGCCGTCCGATTCATGGTCGGTCCGGCGGCAGGCATAGCCGCGGGGGCTGACCAATGGAGCATCACCCGTGACGACGCGCTGGCACTATCCGCGGTTGCGACCGGACGCCTTGCCGCACTCGCGGCGCGCGTGCCGGTGGTGCCGGCGGTCATCCTGCTGGCCGTGCTGCTCGCCGTCATCCTGGGCCTCTTGTCGCCAGGGGTGTTCCGATGATGGGCGTGAACGCGGTCGTCGCGGCCATCACCGCAACCCCGACGCCGACCCCCGTGCCGATCAGCGTGCCCGGCTCCGGGATCTTCCAGTCATCGCTGCTGCTCAGCCTTTTGGTCTTTGCCCCGGTGCTGGTTGCGGTCATGATCGCGGTGCTGCCCAACCCGCGCGGGCACTTCGACATGCTCATGAAGCAGATCGCCTTCTTCACCAACATCGGCCTGCTGTTCGTCCTGTGGATCGCCTACAACCAGTTCCAGAGCTTCCTCGGCACGATGCAATTCGAGGAGAACCTTCCCTGGCTGACGCGCATCGGCGTCTCATACCACCTCGGGATCGACGGTCCAGGCCTGGTGATGCTCATCCTGTCTGGGCTCATCGGGCTCGCCTCCGTCCTCGCGTCATGGGGAATTCGCGAGCGGGTACGGTCCTATTTCTGCCTCCTCCTGATCTCCGAGGCATGCATCAACGGTGCGGTGGTGGCCCACGACATGTTCGTGCTGCTGCTGTTCTGGGCCGCGGCCACGATTCCGATCGCTTTGCTGGTCCTGGGCTGGGGCGGCCCCCGTCGCGAGGCGGCCGCGTGGAGGCTGGTCGCGTACTGGAGCCTCGGCACCATCGCGCTGTTGGTCGCCGCACTTACGCTCTACGCCGCGTCGGGCGCCAACAGCTTCGACATGGATGTCGTGCTCAAGGTGCCGGTGAGCCCGCGGGTCCAGCTCGTGGCCGGTCTTGCGGTGATCATCGCGGCGGCGACACGCCTTCCGCTCTTCCCATTTCAAGGGTGGGTGCGCGACGTCTACTCGCAAGCTCCGGTCGGCGTTGGCGTCGTCATCGCCGGCAGCGCGACTCGCCTGGGAGCCTACGTGCTGCTCCGAGTGTTCATTGGCGCCGAGCCCGTAGGAGCGCAGCTGCTTTCACCGCTGATGGCCCTCCTCGCGGCGGCGACAGTGATCTACGCCGGGCTGATCGTGCTCCGGTCGACCGACTTGCGGCGGGTTGGTGCGTACCTGGCGGTGGTGCCGGGCGGGGTCACCGTTCTCGGCCTGGCTGCGCTGTCGCCGCTGGCGATCGGGGGAAGCGTGTTGTCCCTGTTCTCCGGCGGGCTGGCGGCGGCATTGATAGTCGGCGTGTGCACGACGCTCACCGATCGCGCGCAGACCGGCAACCTGCGCGTCCTCAAGGGCCTCGCGCCCCGCATGCCGGGTCTCACCTGGATCACCATCTTCGCCGTGCTCGCGCTGCTGGGCCTCCCGCTCATGGCCTCGTCCATCGCTGAAACGATGACGTTCTTCGGCTCCTTCAAGAACCAACCCCTCGCCTCGTTCGCGGTGGCGGGCGGCCTGGCAATCGTCGCGGCCGGCCTTGTCGGGATCGTGCACCGCGTCTTTTTTGGCACGCCGAATCCCGATGCGCCAGGCGTCTCGGACGCTTCGTCTGGCGAGAAGTGGTTCCTCGGCATCCTCGCCGGCGGACTGCTCTGGGTGGGCATGTTCCCCGGCGGTCCCAAGCTGCCGGGAACCGAGACGCCGATCTTCGACCCGGGCCTCGTCACGTCGATGGCCGCGGGCATCACTGAGATGGCGTCGCCGTACGCGGCCAAGTGATGAGGTCACTCCTTTTAGTTCCGGAGTCGCTCGTGGCGGGAACCGCCATCCTTCTGTTGCTCGGCGGCCAGCTGGGTCTCCTGCCCAGGACGTGGCGCAGCCGCCTGCCGTCCATCGTCGCGGTGGTGCTCGTCGTGGCATTCGCCATCGAGCTCTGGGTGGGGGGGACGGTTTCCAGCCTCTTCGGCGGCGGCTTCATCGAGGATCGGTTCGCCCTCTTCGCCAAAGCGGCGGTGCTGCTTGTGGTGGCGGCCGCCATCGCGGTCGCCGACTGGAGCGCCGAGGACTCGGTCACGCTCGGCCTTTCGATGACGCTGCTCGCGGCATTCGGCGTGATGGTCGTCGCTTCGGCCGGAGATTTGGTCGGGCTGTGGGCAGGACTCGAGCTGGCGGCGGCGGCCAGCGTGGTGCTGGTCGGACATCGGCGACCCGATATCGGCCTGCGCCTGCTCATCGTCGGAGGCGTAGCGACGGCGCTGTTCGTGATGGGCTTCGCATTCGTTTACGCGACCGCGGGCACGGCCGATCTGATCACCGCCCGCAAAGTCATCGCCAACGCGGCGCCAACGCTGCCGCTCGCGATCCCCGTCCTTCTTATGTTCGGTGGTCTGGCGGTGCGCGCGGGCATTGCGCCGTTCCATGTCGCCACCGCGCCGGCGAGCCTGGCCGCCAGCCCGTTGGGGGCCGGCGTCCTGCTGGGCCTGGTCGGTTCGGCGGCGCTCATCGCCGCCATCAAGATCGCCGCGCTCCTGAGTGTGGTACCGGAGACGTTATCCGTTTACCTGCAGGTCATCGGAGCGGTGGCGATGGTGGGTGGCGGAGCCGCTGCGCTGGGGGTCAGAGCGCCGCGCGCCCGGCTCGCGTACCTGGCCGTCGGACAGGCAGGCTGGGTGGCCGCCGGCCTGGCGACGCACTATCGCAGCGGTATCGGTGGTTCGCTCTTCCTCACCGGCGCCTTCGTGGCGGCGGCGACCTGCGGCCCCGTGGTGCTCGGTGGGGCGGAGGCTGGGGAGGCGTCGCTGGCCGGGATGGGCGCCCTGCGGCCGGCGCGGGCGCTGGGGATCGCGATGGTGTTCCTGTCCCTGGCCGGGGCTCCGCCGCTGGCCGGATTCTTCGGCGAGTTCGCGGTGGCGGCGGCACTGGCGCAGGGAGGGCACTTCGGGGTGCTGGCCCTCGGGCTCCTCGGGTCCTTGCTGAGCGTGGTGGCCGCGCTGGGCACCCTTCGCGTCCTCTATCTGCAGAGCCCCCCCGAGGACGGCCGCAGGGCGGTGGGCTTTGCGCTGCCCGCGTGGACCCTGGTTTCGTCGGCGGGCGCGATCACGGTTTGCGTCGTGATGGTGGCCTTTGGGGTGTTGGCAAACCCGATCCTGGGGCTTGCCTATCAGGGAGCAGAAGCGCTGGGCCTTCGGTAGACTGCCCCGCAGACGTCGCAGCTCACGTCCCAGAAAGCGTCCTGGAGGTCCCGCCCGACCGATGGCGACCAGTCGCAGCCGCCGCTCCGCCCGTCGCTTGGCAGCTTCCCCGCCGGCCAAGGGGCAATCTCGCGCCCGAGGCCAGGCCCGCCCCCCTCGTGAGGAGGCGCGCCATGCATGGATGGCTCGGGTCGTGCTCGCAGTGTTCGTGGCTGTGGCGACCTTCGGGATCCTGGGCACGGGCGGAACGCTTGGGGTGATCGACTACTTCGCGGGCGACCTGCCGTCCATTGACGCGCTGCAGGCGGGCAAGCTCACCCAGACCAGCCGGATCTTCGACCGCCATGGCACCCTGATCGAAGCGCTGTACCACCAGAACCGGACCGTGGTGCCGCTGAGCAAGATCAGCGAGAAGCTCCAGCTGGCGACCATCGATACCGAGGACCGCACGTTCTACGCCAACTCCGGCGTCGACTACCGGCGGCTCGCGATCGCAATCGGGTATGACCTGACGCACGGGTCGGCGACGCTCGGGGGCTCCACCATCACCCAGCAGGTGGTGAAGAACAATGTTCTCGACACCGCGGAGGCCCAGAACAAGACGATCAGCCGCAAGTTCCGCGAGCTGGTGCTGGCTGAGGAGATGGAGCGCAGGTACACGAAGCAGCAGATCCTCGAGCTCTACCTCAATACGATCAACTACGGCAATGGCGCCTATGGAGCCGAGGCGGCGGCTGAGACGTACTTCCAGGTACATGCCAGCGAGCTGAACTGGGCGCAGGCCAGCTTTCTCGCGGGGCTTCCACAGGCGCCAGCCGATTACGACGTGTTCGGCACGCCCGACCAGGTCGAGGCGGCGAAGCAGCGCTGGCGGCAGGTCCTCGACGGGATGGTGACCGTGGGCGACATCAGCCTGTCGACGTCGATCGATCTGTTCAGCAGCGACATGATCGACAAGATGATCGCCGCGCACAAGCGGCTTCCCGCAGCCCACAACCCTTTGACAGCGCACTTCATCGACTACGTCGAGCGGTACATATCGCAGAAATACGGCGACCAGGCGATGTACGAGGGCGGCCTTCGAATCACGACGACGCTCGACCTCAACACGCAGGCGATCGCCAGCAAGTGGGTGAAGGCAGGAGTGAAGACGTACGCGGCGCGCGGCGTGAACACGGGGGCCATGCTCGTGATGAACCCGAATGATGGCGAGATCCTCGCGATGATCGGGAGCGCGAACTACAACAATCCCGCGATCCGTGGCCAGATCAACCTGACCGGCGTCGACCCGCTCGGGTGGCGAGGGGTCGGTTCGTCGTTCAAGGTCTACACGTACGGCGCGGCGCTCAACGCGGGGCTCGTGACGCCGGCGACGCTTTTGAACGATGCGAACGGCGTGATCGGTGGCCACACGTTCAGTGACTGGGACAGCAAGCACGAGGGGTACATCACGCTGCGCAAAGCGCTGGCGGAGTCACGCAACCTGCCGGCGCTGTGGACCTACAAGTACGAGGGGGGTGATCGGGTCGTCGCTTTCCTGCATGACCTGGGCATCACCGCGAAGATTGAGAATCCTCCGGGCGTTTCGACGACCTTGGGACACGACGCGATCTCCATGGCTCAGCACCTTGCGGCCTACTCGGCGTTCGACAACGGCGGGTACAAGGTCACGCCGACGCCGGTGCTCAGGGTGACGGACGCGAATGGCAGGGTGCTGGAGCAGTTCAACCCGACGGCTCGCCGGGTCCAGGTGATCAGCCCTGAGCTCGGTTACGTGATGACCGACCTGTTGCGCGGGCCGGTCAAGCTCTATCTCGGTGGCTTGGGTTCCCGGCCCGTAGCGGGCAAGTCGGGGACGACCGAGGCTTACACGGGCTCGATCTTCATCGGGTACACGCCCGGCATCGCCGTGGCGGCTTCGCTGATGCACATCGACGCGGGGGCCAAGTGCAAGTCGGGATATGCGTACCTCGCCACGAACTTTCCTCCGTCGGGGTGGCAGTGCCCGACGGGCGTGTTGTTTGGAGAGAACGTCGGGATCTCCGTGTTCAAGCCTTTTCTCGAGGAGTACTACGCCAAGCATCCATGGCCGGCGTTCTGGAAGCAGCCTGCCGGGGTGGTCACGCAGATGGTGTGTTCGTACGACGGAGGTCACGTCGCGACGGGCGGGTACAACGAGATGTTCATCAAGGGCCTTGCCGAGCCCACCTATCCTTGCGGTGCCAACCCGTATCCAGGGGAGCCGCCGTATGCAGCGCCGTCGCCGAGCCCGTCGCCCGGCCCGCCGCCGACACCAGGACCGTCGCCAACGCCAAGGCCGACTCCGTAATCTCGACGCGTGCGATTCAACCGGGCGGGCGTCGTTTTCGGCGTCGCTTACGTTGCGCTTGGCGCCGCGTGGGTGGCTGCGGCCAACCCTCCGGCTCCGCTCTTGCTGCTGGCGTGGTTCATGGTGGTCGCTTGGTTCGGATGCTTTATCCCGGGGATCGCCAATCAGGTGTCGCTGGCGCGAGCGTACCTGGCGGCCCCTGCGCTCGTCTACTCGCTCTCATCGACTCGCCTCGGGTTCCTGGCAGTGGTGCTGGCGCTGGCGGGGTTGAGCGACCTGGTCGACGGCACGATTGCCAGGCGTTTCGACCAGCCGTCGACATTGGGAGGAGGGCTCGACCCGGTCGTGGATGGTGTGCTGCTCGGGGCGGTGGCGGCGGGTCTCGCCCTGGGCGGGATCTTCCCGTTGTGGCTCGCCGCGGTGATCGTGGTGCGCTACCTGCTGCCCGCGGTCGTCGCGTTGGTGCTGCTTTCGACGGGGCATCGCCCTGAGTTGCGCCACAGCATGAGCGGGCAGATCTCGACTGCCTTGATCATCGTGCTGGTGGGCGGCATCTGCCTGTTCAGGTTCATGAACCAGGACGCCGGCAACGTGGTTGTGGGCGCGGAGATCGTCATCCCGATCGCGACAGTCGCCACCTTCGTACACCTGGGCTTGCTGGCGCGGCGGTCGATGGGAGTTGAGGCCGGGTCTAGCTGTCTCTAGCCGTTCGGTGCCACGCGTGCCGACCCCGGGTAAGATGCTTCATGGTCGCGCTAAGTGGGCGCGGTGCTTCTTTCTCGAGCCGTTCGGTGCCACGCAAGCCGACCCCGGGTAAGATGCTTCTTGGTCGCGCTAAGTGGGGTGCTGGCGGTACCCTGCACCGGCAATCCGCCTTAGCCGGACCGAATTCCCGCGCTGAGGTCTGGGCTCTCACGCCTGGCCGCGGCAAACGGCGTTGAAGGTCGGGACCTGCGCAGCTCGGGTCTCCGAACCCCGTCAGGTCCGGAAGGAAGCAGCGGTAAGGAGAAACTCGAGGGTGCCGCAGCCATCCGGGCCGGAGCTGTGAACCGCGGTGCGAGCTGGGCGCCTTCGATCGAAGCGGGGGTGCGCGGCCATCTAAATATCTATGCCTGAGTACCAGAGCCTCTACCGCAAGTACCGGTCGCAGACCTTCGCCGACCTGGTCGGCCAGGAGGCAGCGTCGCGGGCTCTGCAGGGCGCGATCATTTCTTCTCGCGTCGCGCACGCGTATCTGTTCAGCGGTTCGCGGGGCACGGGCAAGACTTCGGCGGCGCGGCTGCTCGCCAAGGCGCTCAACTGCTCGGGTCGCGCGCGCGACTCGGCGGAACCGTGCAACAAGTGCCAGTCGTGCGTCGAGATGACCGCCGGCTCGGCGTTGGACCTCATCGAGATCGATGCGGCGTCCAATCGCGGAATCGACGAGATTCGCGACCTGCGCGAGAAGGTGAATCTGTCGCCCGCTCTCGGGCCTTACAAGGTCTACATCATCGATGAGGCGCACATGCTGACCGAGCCGGCGTTCAACGCCCTGCTGAAGACTCTGGAGGAGCCGCCGCCTCACGTCGTCTTCGTGCTGGCCACGACCGATGCGCAGAAGATCCCGCTCACCGTGATCGGGCGCTGCCAGCAGTTCGTGTTTCGAAGGCACAGCGAAGAGCAGATCGCGGGGCGGCTCACGTACATCGCAAAGACGGAGAGCGTGCAGGTCGATGACGATGCGATGCAGCTGATCGCGCGCACGGCGCAGGGATCGATGCGTGACGCCGTCGGCCTGCTTGACCAGCTGGTGCCTCTTGCGTCCGGGCCGATCAGCCTGGAGTCGGCGCGGGCGCTGCTGGGCATCGCCGATCCGCGGCTGCTCGATTCGCTCTTGGATGACGTGCTGAGCGGCCGTGCGGCCGAGGCTCTGGATGAGCTGAACCGCGTGTACGCAGCCGGCGCCGAGCTGCGGCAGGTGGTGCGTGGGTTGATGGAGAGCTGTCGCGACAGGCTGGTCGCTGCGCTCACGCGACGCGACAACGCGACGGCGCGAAGGTTGTCGAGCGTGCTCGATGCGCTCCTCCACCTCGATGGTGAGGTGCGGCGTCACGCTGAGCCGCGCTTCCTCGTGGAGGCGACTTTGGCGCGGCTGGCCGTGGAGCTCGGCACCGCCGCGGCACCGGCTGCGACGCCTCCTCCGGTTGCGACGGCGGCTCAGAGCGCTGCCGCGCCACAGGCGGCCGCGGTCGCGACGTCGCCGCAACCTGTGGTCGCCAGGGCAGTGGAGAAGGTCGCCGCACCGCCTGCGCCGGCGCTTGATAGCGCGGTCATCGGCGCCTGGACCGATGTGCTCGAGCAGCTCAACCGCACGGTGCGTGCTGTATATCTCGACGCACAGCCGGAGGTCGACGGCTCGACCCTGGTCCTGTGGTTCAAATATGGGTTCCATCACAAGAAGGCTCAGGAGCAATCGATGCAGCTGATGCCGCTTGTGCGCGCGTGGTTGGGTGCTGATGTGAAGGTCGACTACCGGCTGCGGGAGGCGGGCGGCACGGCCGCCGCGCCCATCACGAAGGCCGTCACCAGCCCTGAGGATGATCCCTTCGTGCGTGAGGTAGTGCGCCGTTTCGATGGGCGCGTGACGCGAGTCAAGGAGGTGTCCGAATGAAGGACCCGATGAAGATGCTCAAGCAGGTCCAGCAGATGCAGGACCGCATGTCGAAGGTGCAGTCGGAGCTAGAGACGGAAACCGTGCAGGCGAGCTCGGGCGGTGGCGCCGTCAGTGTGGTGGCCACGGGCACGCAGAGGGTGGTGTCGGTGACCATCGACCCGGCAGCCACGGCCGAT
>DASXNH010000228.1:0-26551 GCA_036495195.1 Candidatus Dormiibacterota bacterium | reverse complement strand
ACGCTGATGAAGTCACGATAGGACAGGCTGTCCGACGCTTTCTGCACCGCTTCAGGAGGCGGAGGCTCCAGGCGCGCGATCAGCTGGCGTATCGGAATGCTCGAAAGAAAATCGGTGCCGGCGTGCTCCGTTATCTGCCCTGATCTCGAACGAGTGGTTACGGATCGCACTCGGCCGCGGTCGTGCTTGACCTTCTCCACCGCCTGGCCGAACATCACGGGCTGGCCCTTTTCCTTGCAGATCTCAGCCACGCGCTCCCACATCTGTCCCGGTCCGAAACGCGGGTAGCGAAAGCTGTCGATCAGGGTCGTGACTATGTCGTCTCGGTGGGTTGGTTTTCTGTGCGGCAGCAGCGCGCTCGTCAGCACCAGCCACAGGTCGAGGCTCTTGATTCGTTGGGCTGCCCAGTCCGCTGAGAGCTCCGTGGTCGGGATACCCCATACCTTTTCCGTGTAGGTCTTGAAGAAGATGCTGTACAGCCGCCATCCGAACTGGTTGCGCACCCAATCCTCGAAGCTGCGGGGATTGCGGATTGGAAACACCCGTGCTCGCGCGTAGCTGGCGGTGCACCGGATCGTCTCGATCAGTCCGAGGTTCCACAGCGCGTTGGCGGCCTTTAGCGGATAAGCGAAGAACCTTCCCCGATAGTAAATCCGGGAGAGCCGGTCTCGGGTGAGCAACTCGGTGCCCAGGATCTCCGTCCAGAGATCCTCAACCTCCTGGTTCTTGGAAAAGAAGCGGTGCCCTCCGATGTCGAAGCGGTACCCCTTGTGCTCGACCGTGCGGGCAAGCCCGCCGACATACCCGGTGTCCTTCTCGATCACCGTGATCGGAGTCTCGTGCTTCATGAGCTCGTAGGCGGCCGTCAACCCCGCAGGGCCGGCGCCCATGATCACGACCTGCCGGCGATCGTCCTCAACTGTCAAAGTGGCCACAGGGTATCAACGGTCTTGACGAGGCTCCGGTTCGGAACCTGCGCCACTTTGGCGGGGAGGCTTAGTTCAGCGGGCCCTGGCTCCGGACTTCGTCGACCTTGACCAGGGCGTCGCGAAGCCCCTTGATCCAGTCAGCCTGGTGCATGCCCACCAGCCTCACGCACCACGCCAGCGCGTCGCTGCGGCTGCGCGCCACCCCTCCGGCAACCAGGACATCGAGGATCGAACGCTCCGACATCCGCAGGCGCGTCATGACCGGGACGCTCAGGGTCGTGAACATCTTGGTCTCGCCGCCACATTCAGCTGCCCACGCCACCTTCCGCTTGAACTGGCGCTCGGCCTCCCGCGCAATCTTGACGCGCTCTTCGCGAGTCTCCTCGCGAAACCGGTCTATCCGAGCGGACCTCGCCGCCGAGCGGCCGTCGGCTGAAGTGCCCTTCGCCAGCTCGACATCCGGGAGCGTCCCCAGGACCAGCACCTCATCGCCGTCGGCAGTCACCTCGGGCGGTCCGACAAACCACGTTTTGGGCAGGCGGCCCGCGAACCAGGAGCCCAAGTCTTCAGCCATCGATTACAATATTACCCTCGGCACGCCCGAACGCAACCGCGCCGACTACGCGGCTGTCTCCTGGGCTCTCGAGCCCAGCGCCCTCAGAACGTCCAGGACGATCTCGGTCCGGTAGTGCTTCAGCCCTGCGCTGTCGGACCAACTGGTGGTTTTCAGCCGACCTTCTGCGTAGATCTGGCCTCCCTTTCGCAGATATTGGCCGGCAAACTCTGCGCTCTTGCCAAAGACCGCCAGGTGATGAAATTCCGTCTGCTTCTTCGCGTGGCCCGCTTCATCCTTGCCGCCGTAAGTGTTCGTGGCGAGCCGCAGATTGGCTACGTACACTCCGCCAGGGGTCGCCTTCACCTCAGGGTCTGCCGTCAGGTTGCCGATCAGGATCACCTTGTTGACCAATTCCGATCACCTCCGTTGAATTTGACTGCAGCGTAGGAGCGCCAGGTTGCGTCGCCTACCCCGCTTGTTAAGACGCAAGCCACGCCACGGGATCGATGGCGCGGCCGTCCACCTGGACCTCGAAATGCAGGTGATCCCCGGTCGCCAGGCCGGTCGCGCCCACCGCGCCGACCAACTGGTCCGCCACCACCTGCTCACCATCTTTCACCGCGACCGTCGACAGGTGGCAATACAGCGCCCGGACGTGACCGTCCGAGGCCACTGCCACATAGAGACCCGCGCCCTGTGGGTCGAACCCGACGAACGACGTGCCTGCTTCGGCTGCGTGCACGGGGGTGCCTTCGCGCGCAGCCAGGTCGACACCCGTGTGCACGTGGTGCGTGGGGCAGTAGGGATCAAACGGTTCGAGGACGAGCGTCGAGCAGCCGAACGGCTGCGTCATCACAGCGCCGGGAACAATCGCATCGAGCGCGAGCTTTTCATGGCTCGGCGCTTTCGACGCACCGAACGTCCAGAACAACATCGCCACGAAGCAGACTCCGGCAACCCGCAACACCTCAGACGGCCCGCGCGACGACGTGCTGCAACCCATGCAGCCCGCTGGTGAGGGCGGATTCGAGCTTGTGCGCCGTCTTCTCGGCGCCGCCAAGCGCCCCAGGCACCTTGAACACGATCAGCAATGCAGCCAGCGCGAAGAGGTGATGAACCGGCGTGTGTCCGCCATTCTCGAGCCCGAATCCGATCGCCAGCACGAACAGCTGGGCGGGCTGCATGAAAAGGTTCGTCACGAACAGGGAAGCCCAATGCTTGGCCAGGTAATGCGTGTCGGGCAGCGTGTACAGCAAGGCGGCGATAGGCGCCGTGATGGCAAGCACGATGAGGATGCCGTAGCGCACGAGGTAGGTGACCGCCAGCACGTCGTATCCCGCCACCAGCACGCCGGTCGTCACGAACTGCCATATCCCGTGGGTTTGGTCGAGACGGTAGTTATCCCACCACGTGTTCCAGTTGGGGATCGTGCCAAAGGTCTGGATGCCATCACACAACACGTTGCTCGCGTGTACCGCAAGCTGGAAGAGCGGCAGAGAAAAGTTGATGAGGAGAGTCCCCATCATCAGGCGCGGAAGCAGGATCCGCACCGTGTACTGGCTTCGAAGGCCATGGCCCCACATGAGCTTGTAGCAAGCCACGACGACGACCAGGACGAGCGACGAGTCGGCCACGATCTGCATCGCGGGCTCGAAGCGGTGAATCGTAACGTTGGAGACGAAGTCCCTTCCGGTTTCGAAGTCGGTGGTGTGCAGGATGAAACCGAACCAGACCTTGAGCAGTAAGCCGAGGCTCTCCTCCAGCAGTGACGCGATGACTTTGTCGGGATGGGCTAGCGGCCACAGCACGCCCTCCAGGCGTGAGATTGCCTGGAGCAGCGACGGGATCCAATCCATGGAGTCAGTGGGTTGACGGCGGCACTGAGCTGGTCAGGATGCTTACCAGAGCACCCGCCACCTCGACGCCGATGGTGCCGACGACGATCCGCTGGATCCACTGCTTGGCCTCCAGCGCAGTCTTCGCCTCGACCGAGGTGATCTTCCAGAGGAACGCAAAGATGAATGCCAGGGCGCCGATCGAGCCCACCAAAGCCTGGCCGATGTGGATCCAGTTGTTTATGAGATTGGTGATCGCACTCAGGTCGGGTTCGCCGGAAAGGAAAATCATTTGCGCCTCCAGATCTTTTTGACGGAAGCTACGGAGCGCCGGCGCGAATGTGAACCCAGCCGGTTAAGGCGCCCCGGATCTGGGCCTCAACCTGCGGTCGCCCTCAGGCGTTTCTCGACCCCATCCAGAGGAATCTCAAAAGCTGACGCGGACTCAGCCGCCGACTCCGGCTGCGCCGTCGTCTCCTGCACTGACTCTGTCTCCGATCGTCCAACGTCACCTGAACCGCGCCGCCATTGACGCGCAGCTCATCACTGTCGGTCGAGCTCGCCGCGCCTGCGCTCACCCGGCGAAGGTCACGAGAAAGAGCGTGCTGGCCGTAACCTTGATCCGTGGCGAAGAAGCTCGCCGAATACGAGGCGAAGCGCGATTTCAGACAGACGCCTGAACCAGGCGCCGAGGTCGTGCGCCAAAAGACCAAGGCGCCGCGGTTCGTGGTCCAGGAGCACCACGCGCGCAGCCTGCACTGGGACTTCCGGCTCGAACGCGATGGAGTGCTGGTCTCCTGGGCGGTGCCGAAAGGAGTGCCGGCCGACCCCAAGAAGAATCACCTTGCCGTCCATGTCGAGGACCACCCGGTCAGCTACATCAACTTCGCCGGCGAGATTCCGGCTGGCGAATATGGCGGTGGCCAGGTCTCGATCTGGGACGAGGGCACGTATGAGACCGAGAAATGGTCCGACCGTGAGGTGATGGTCGTCCTGCATGGAAAGCGCGTCCAGGGTCGGTATGTGCTGTTCCGGACCAACGGCAAGAATTGGATGATCCACCGCATGGATCCGCCCCTGGATCCAGAGCGTAGGCCGATGCCCAAGCGCATCGAGCCGATGCTGGCCAAGCTCGCCGCCGCGATCCCAAAGCCCGACACCGCCTGGGGCTTTGAGTTCAAGTGGGACGGCATCCGCGCCCTCGCTTACGTCGAAGGCGGCCGGGTGCGATTGATGAGCCGCAGCGGCGAGGACGTGACCCCTCGGTATCCCGAGATCCACGCGATGGGCCGGGCGCTCGGCACGAGCGAGGTCATCCTCGATGGCGAGGTGGTCGCGCTCGACGCGAAGGGACGGCCCAGCTTTGAAGAGATCCAGCAACGCATGGGACTGACATCGGAGTCCGAGATCCGCCGGAAGATGAAGCTGGTTCCGGTGACTTACATGATTTTCGACCTGCTCTGGCAGGACGGCCATTCGCTCCTCACTCAGCCATACACGGAAAGGCGGCGCTGCGTGGCCGAGCTCAAGCTGGCGGGCGCGTCATGGCAGACGCCCCCATGGGAAAAGGGCGGCGGGCAGGCAATGCTCGAGGCGAGCGCGAAGGCCGGGCTCGAAGGCATCATGGCCAAGAAGCTGGACTCGCAGTACGAGCCGGGCCGGCGCAGCGGCGCCTGGCTCAAGGTCAAGAATCGTTACCGTCAGGAGCTGGTGATCGGAGGCTGGTTGGAAGGCGAGGGCAAGCGCCGAGGCTATCCTGGAGCGCTGCTGGTCGGCTATTACGAGAAGGACAAGAAGTTTGTGTATGCCGGAAAGGTCGGCACAGGTTTTAGCGACGCGATGCTCGAGAAGTTGGCCGCGCTGATGAAACCTCTGGAGCGGGCCAGCAGTCCATTTGACGCCGGTTCACCGCCGCGCAAGGCGCATTTCGTGAAGCCGAAGCTGGTGGCAGAGTTCGAGTTCGTGGAATGGACCCGCTCGGGCCAGCTGCGCGCGCCTTCGTTCAAAGGTTTGCGCAACGACAAGCCGGCCAGCAAGGTGGTGCGCGAACGTGGCTAAGGAAACCGCGGTCGAGGTCAAGATCGAGGACAGGGTCCTCAAGCTCACCAACCTCGAGAAGGTCCTGTACCCGGAGGTCGGATTCACAAAGGCCCAGGTCATCGATTACTACACGCGCATCGCGCCGGCAATCCTTCCACACACCCGCGACCATCCACTGACCCTCAAGCGATACCCCAATGGGGTCGACGCGGAGTTCTTCTACGAGAAGAACTGCCCGAAACACCGGCCAACCTGGGTGCAGACAGCGACGGTGTGGAGCGGCGGGAACAACCGCGACATGTACTACTGCATGTGTCAGGACTTGCCGACGCTGGTGTGGCTCGCTCAAATCGCCACGCTCGAGTTCCACACGTCGCTGTCGTACGCCTCGAACCTGCCCGAGCCGCGGACGATGGTCTTCGACCTCGATCCCGGGCCTCCCGCGACGATCGTCGAATGCTGCCGGATCGGTTTGATGCTGCGCGACGTATTCGCGGAGCATGGCCTCGACTGCTGCGCCAAGACGTCGGGATCGAAAGGTCTCCAGCTCTACGTTCCGCTCAATACCAAGGTCACCTACGTTGAGACCAAGGTCGTCTCGAAGGGCCTTGCCCAGCTGTTCGAAGAACGGCATCCCGACCTCGTGGTGCACAAGCAGCTCAAGGAGCTGCGCACCGGTCGGGTCCTGATCGACTGGAGCCAGAATGACCAGTACAAGACGACGGTCAACGTCTATTCGCTGCGGGCTCGCGCCAGACCGACGGTGTCAGCGCCGGTTTCGTGGGCCGAGGTAGAGAAGTGCTACAAGTCGGGCGATCCAAGCCTGCTCGTCTTCGATTCGGAACAGGTGCTGGCGCGCGTCGCCAAACAGGGTGATCTGTTCGAGCCTGTGCTCAAGAAAAAGCAGAAGCTGCCCAAGTCGCTTGTCGAAGCGACGGGAGGAGCCGATGCGCTCGAGAAAATGGCCAATCGCCGTCACAGCACGGGGGGACGGTTCCGCAAGCCACCGGCGAAGTGACTCGTCCTCGGGTCGTGATCGCCGGTGCGGGCTTTGGCGGCCTCACCTGCGCCAGGGCGCTCAAGCATGCGCCCGTCGACGTGCTGGTCATCGACCGCAACAACTATCACCTGTTCACGCCGCTCCTTTACCAGGTGGCGTCCGCACTGCTGGATCCCGGCGAGATAGCGCGACCTGTCCGCTCGCTGATCCGGCCTTTCTCCAACGTCGATTTCAAGCAGGCTGAGGTGATCGGCGCCGACCTCCATGGAGGCCGGCTACGGACGGATCGTGGCGAGATTCCTTACGACTATCTGGTGCTCGCCACCGGCAGCCAGAGCGATTACTTCGGCAATCCGTCACTCGCTCGGCATGCCTTCGGTCTCAAAGACCTCGAAGACGGTCTCGCCCTGCGCAACCGCATCCTTTCGCAGTTCGAATCCTCACGCTGGGCGACCGATGCCGCTGTGAGGCGAGTCCTGCTGACTTTCGCAGTCGTCGGCGCAGGCCCCACCGGCGTGGAGCTCGCAGGTTCGCTCGTCGAGCTGATCCGGCTCGTGCTGCGCAAGGATTACCGCGACCTCGATCTGGGCGAGGTGCGCGTACTTCTGCTCGAAGCCGCCGCTGCGCCCCTCGGAACCTTCGTCCCCACACTGCGGGACGCGGCGCGAAAGTCGCTCCAGAAGAAGGGCGTCGATGTGATTTTGGGCGCGAAGGTCGAATCGGTGGATGAAGGCTCGATCAAGCTCATTGGTGGCCAGGAGATCGCGGCCGGCACGATCATCTGGACCGCGGGTGTGCGTGCGTCCGACCTGGGCGCCGCGCTCGGAATCGAGCTCGGACGCCAGGCGCGAATCAGGGTCGAACCCACCCTTCAGGTGCCCGGCCACCCGGCCGCCTTCGTCATCGGTGACCTCGCCGGCGCCATCGACAGCGAAGCGCCGCTACCCATGCTCATCCCGGTTGCGATGCAGGAGGGCAGGCAGGTGGCCGCGACGATCGCGGAGCTCGTTGGCAACGGCCGCGCGAAGGCGTTCCGCTATAAGGATCCGGGCATCATGGCCACCATCGGGCGCAACTCCGCCGTGGCGGAGCTCGGTCCGGTCAGGCTGTCGGGCTTTCTCGGCTGGCTGATGTGGCTCGGCGTGCACCTGGTGAACGTCATCAGCTTTCGCAGCCGCCTCATAGTGCTGGTCAACTGGGCGTGGGATTACCTCTTTTACGACCGTCCGATCCGGCTGATCCTCCGCGCCAAGCAGAAGCCGGACATCCCTCCTCCAGACGACCGGTCGTCACAAAGCGGCCCGACGCGGGGCTAATAGTGAGGTGACCAGGCCCAGAGCCACGCTGCTCGCCGCCCTCGCCTTGATCTCGGTAGCCCTGAACGGATGCGGTGGCCTGCAGGCCGAGGATCCGGGCAAGGTCTTACGAGACGCGGGCGCGGCCATGTCGAAGCTGAAAACCGTGAGGGCGACGCTGACGTTCACCAAGGGCACCGTCTCGTTCCAGGGCTACGTGCTCACCTCGGCCACGGCGGCAGTTCGCCTGCCCGCCGACAGCGACACCACCTACAAGGTCAAGTACCAGGACCTCCTGATCGGGCTCGAGGTCGTGATCACCGGCGGCCACGTTTACCTGCGCCCGCCATTTGCCGGCTTCACGGAGGTCACCGGGAAAACGGCCGCTGAGGTTCCTGACCTCGCGAAGCTCTTCGATGCGGCAAGCGGCCTGCCGGCAATGATCCCATCCGGCAAAAAGCTCACCTATATCGGGACCGAGAAGGTGGCCGACGTCGACTCGCACAAGATAGGAGCGACGTACAGCGCTGTCCAGATCGCGAAGCTGCTGCCCCAGCTCACCTCGACAGGCGAGGTCGCCGCCACCATCTGGGTCGGCGGCTCCGACCACCTGATTCGGAAAGCTCTGCTGAGCGGGCCGTTCGGAGACGGTGGGACCGCCAGCACAGTCGAGATCGACCTGAGCGGGTTCGGCGCCACTGTCGCGATCGCCTCACCCACGCCCTAGCTCAACGTGAAGGAGGCGCGATCCGCGCGCGGCATCCTCTTGGGACTGGCCGGGGCCGGGCTGTTCGTGGCGGCGCTCGATGCCTACCTCGTCGTCACGCTGCTGCCGGCGATGCTCACCGACGTCGGCCTCACCATCGAGCGTTTCGAGCAGGCCACGCCAATCGTCACCGGTTTTTTGTGCGGCTACGTGATCGCCATGCCCCTGCTCGGTGCCTACTCCGACGTACGCGGCCGCACTCTGGTGTATGCCGTTTGCGTCGTCGTTTTTGCGATGGGGTCAGCGGTGACCGCCACCGCCGGCTCATTGCCATGGCTCGTTGCCGGTCGCGTGCTGCAGGGCCTCGGCGGCGGCGGCCTGGTGCCGCTGACGCTCGCGTTGGCGGCAGACCTATACAGGGACCGTGCGCGAACTTTCGCGCTCGGCGCAGTTTCCGGACTGCAGGAGGCGGGCAGCGTTTTCGGACCGATTTATGGCGCCACACTCGCCTCGGCTGTATCGTCGCTCGGCGGCTGGCGCTTCGTGTTCTGGCTCAACGTCCCGCTCGCAGCGCTCTGCGCCGGAGGCCTTCTGCTCGCCGGCCGCAAAAATCCAGCGCTGGACAAGACTGCAAGCGACCAGGCCTCAACGCTTGATTGGAAGAGCGCCGGCCTGCTGGGACTTGGGCTTGGACTGCTGGTAGTCGCCCTCTACCCCGACGATCCAACCCATCGCGCCACGAGTGGCCTGTTCGTCCCGCTGGGGATCCTCAGCCTGCTGGTCCTGGCGCTGTACGGCTGGCGCCAGCTCCGCGCGGTCGAGCCCCTGATCCCGCGGGCGCTGCTGAGGAGCCCGCGTTTCGCGGGAGTCACGGTTGCCAACGTGCTCATCGGGGCCGCCCTCATGGTCGCGCTGTTGGACGTGCCGATTCTCGGCAGGCTCGTCTTCAATCTCGATCAGCTGGCGTCCGGTTTGCTGCTGACCCAGTTCCTGATCGGGGTTCCCGTCGGAGCCACCCTCGGCGGAATTGTCGCGGGCCGAATCGGAGAGCGGCGGACTGCGGTGCTCGGTGCATTGCTGGCGGCCGCGGCCTTCATTCAGATGTCAACCTGGCAGGCGACCGAGCTCGCCCTGCGCGTGGGGCCCATCAGGTCTGCAGACCTTGCCCTGGCAGCGTGCGGCCTCGGTTTCGGCATCGTGATCGCCCCGCTGGCGGCCACCGTGCTGCGGCTGACACGGGAGCAGCACCACGGCCTTGCCTCTAGTCTCGTGGTGCTCGCGCGCGTGTTGGGCATGCTCATCGGGCTGTCCGCGCTGACCGCGTTCGGACTTTTCCGTTTTGGTCAGATTTTGGGCACGCCGCAGCTAACTGAACCTGACCTGCGCGCACGCCTGGAGCACCTTGACCGGCTCGTGGCCGCGGCGTTTCTTCAGGAATACCGCGAGATCTTCACCATCGCCGCCGCGCTGTGCATCGTGGCTGCGCTTGTGATTTTCTCCACCGTCAGACGCGAGCCCGCGCTGATGGCAAACCCGAGCCTGCCCATGGGGCCTCTCTAAGATGGCCTCCCGCGATTCGCGCAGGGACCCAGAGGACACCTGGAAGGCCGCGGTTCGGGCTATTCGCCGGCCTTCTTCCGCGCCACGGCAATTACATACGAGTGGTGGTACCTGAACGCGTCGTCGGGATCTCCCAGGCTGTCCATCGCAGATTCAACCTCCGCCTCGAGCTCGCTCCTGTATCGAGGTCCGAGCGCCCTGATCAACGTGTACGGGAGCGGGCCCGCGCCGGCCATCAGCTCCGTCCAGTCCCGGGCGTTCTCGGTGCGCCCTCCCGTGACCATCTCCGTGATTCGGGTGACCTCGAACCCAGCAGCACCAAGCAGCTGAGGGAGCACGTCTGGCTCCCCGAATCGAGCGCGCTCCGAGCTGTAGCGCGGCAGGCTGAGGTAATGTCGCCGCGCCAGAGGCGCCAGGCCCTGGAAGAAGAGGTCCTGGGCGCGAGTGCTCAGACTTCGCCGCTGACACGAAACCGCCAGCCTTCCTCCTGGGCGGAGCACGCGGTTGGCTTCGGCGAGAGCGTCGTTTGGATCTGACAGGTATGCGAGCGCCTCGCCCATGGTCACGAGATCGAATGTCTGGGGCCGAAACACCAACCGCTCGGCGGCCATGCCGACGAACTGCGTGTTCCTGCCCTTCTTCGCGCGAGCGATGGACAGCATCCGATCCGAGAGGTCGATGCCGATCACGCTGCCGGGCGTGACCTTGCTCGCCACCAGGTGAGCGACCAAGCCGGTGCCGGTGGCAACGTCGAGAACATGTTCACCACGTTTTGGCGCCGCGAGCTCGACCAACCTGGCAGCTACCCGCCCATGCTGGCCGCCGGCCCAGCTGTCATATACGGAGGCGATCTGGTCGAAGAAATCGACCAGATGGTCGGTCATCTCATCGGAGGCATCCGGGTCCATCAATCCGGTGATTGCTTCGCTGTGCAGCCGTTCCCGAAACGGCGTCGCGCTCTGCCGATCCCTTCCTCTAAGCTCAATGGCACCCTGTTACGATGCTAGCTCGTCCAAATTCCGAGCTCTCCTGAATAACCCTTGCGGCACCGCAAGATCAGGCCGTCGGGCTGAGTTGAGCAGGACGACTGGGAAGCAGATCAAACCCACTAGAGGAGGCCCACATGGCCCAAGCTGAGAAGTCTGCGGCGCACGCGGTCGGGACGGCGCAAAACGGCGGCACCAACGTAGTCACCCTCGGCCCGCGCGACAGCCTCAACGGACGCCTGGACATCCACGGCGACCTCAGAATCCACGGCAATGTGGAGGGGGAGCTCAAGGTCAGCGGCGATGTGTCGATCGAGCCGACGGCGACCGTCCAGGCTTCCATCGAGGGAGCCAATGTGAATGTGAAAGGACAGGTCAACGGCAATGTGACCGCGCGCAAGCGGCTTACCCTCGGGGGTTCCGGCCGCCTGAATGGCGAGGTCAAAGTTGCGCGGCTCACGGTCGAGGACGGAGCGACCCTGAACGGCAACGTCACCATGACGCCCGAAAAGGGCTAGCACGACAAAAGCAGATCTCCTTTAGCGCGCGGTGCGCCGAAAGCCTGCCTACGACCTGGTGATACTCGGCGGTGGCGCGGCGGGCTCCGAGGCCGCACTGACGGTTGCCGACCGCGGCAAGTCAAAGATCCTGTTGGCGGAGGCCCATCACTTCGGTGGCACGTGTACCAACTTCGGCTGCGTGCCGACCAAGGCCCTGGTCCGCACCGCCCGCCTCATCCATCTAATCCGGGGCGCCGATCGCTACGGGATCAAGGTCGGCGAGCCTGAGGTCGAATGGCGCCGCGCCATCGGACGAGCGTTCCAGGTGCGCGACCACATGCTCCGCTTCGGCTCCAACCCTTTCACCAAAGCAGGCGTGGAGGTGCGCTTTCCATGCGAGGCGAAGCTGGTTGGGGAGCGCAAGCTGCTCATCGGCGGAGAGGAGGAGATCGAAGCCCGAGCCGTCTTGATCGCAGCCGGCCTGGAGCCGGTCGTGCCCAATGTGCCGGGTCTGCGGGAGGCGGGATACCTCGACAACGAGGGAATCCTCGAGCTGAAGGAGCTGCCCAACCGGCTCGCCGTGGTTGGCTCTGGGCCTATAGGCGTCGAGTTCGCTCAGATCTTCTCGCGCTTTGGCGTACAGGTGACGCTCGTCGAGCAGGGCGCACGCATCCTTGCGGGCGAGGAGCCGGAGACTTCCGCCGCGGTTCGCGCTGTGTTCGCGGCCGAAGGCATCGAAATTCGCACTCACGTCAAGATGACGGGCGTCGAGCTGAGCGATGGCGTCAAGCGAATCTTGTTCGAAAGCGGCGCTTCGATAGAGGTCGACGAGATCCTGGTCGCGGCCGGACGTTCTCTAGATGGCAAGGCGCTGGGTCTTGACGCGGCCGGCATCGAATGGACTGCGCGAGGCATCAAGGTCAACCAGCAGCTCAGGACGTCGAAGGCCTGGGCATGGGCGGCAGGCGATGTGGTCGGCGGGCCGCTGTTCACACATGTTGCATCCGAGATGGGCCGGGTGGCCGCGCGCAACGCTTTGAAGCGTGCATCTGAACGCATGGACCTGCGCGTGGTTCCGAGAGTCACGTTCACCGACCCCGAGTTGGCGTCAGTCGGCGTGACGGAGGCTGCCGCGAAAAAGGGCGGACGAAAGGTGAGCGTCGGTTTCGTGCGGCTTGCGGATATTGAGAAAGCGGAGATCGACGGCCTTGAACACGGCCACGTCAAATGCGTGGCCGACGCCGGCACAGGCGAGCTCCTCGGCTGCCACATCGTCGCCGAGACCGCGGGCGAGATGATCCATGAGGCGGTCGCGATGATGGCTGCCCGCACATCCGTCAAGGTGGTGGCGAAGGCGATGCACGCGTACCCGACTCTTTCGGAGTTGATGCGCAAGGCACTGAGCAGAGCCGCCGGCTAGCGGCCACCCCGTTCGGCTCGGACAAGCGCAGGCATGACAACCGACTTCACGTATCGGCCAGCGGCATCCATGGCCGCGTGCACGATTTTCCACTCGAGTTGCTCGAACGAGCTCTCACCCTGGTTGAGCCCGGCCAGCCGGACCCGCCAGAACCTCGAATCGACGTTGAGGCCCGGCAGCAGCGGGTGAACAGACAGCTGGGGCACGGGCGCCTTGGGAGAGGCGCTGGCCGGCGCACTGGCCGGCGTCGACGGAGCCGCGGCCGGCGCCACGGCGACAGGCGCCGCCGGCGCGCCTGCGACCATGTGCCACGCGACTATCGCCAACGCCGCGACGATCACGCACTCGCAAATGACGATCCAGGGAAGCGGTTTCCGAAGCAGGTTGCGCATGCCGCCAAACGTAGACCGGTCATGGCCTTGGGTTAACCCAGGTTGTTAAGAACGCAAGGCCCGGAGGGCCAGAACGCCGCGCTCGATCGTCTCGATTCGTTTGGGAAAGCTGAAACGCAGATGGCCTCGGCCTTCGCGGGGGTCATGAAAAAAGCTTGACCCAGGCACCGTTGCCACAGCCACCTTCTCGATCAGGTGCCGCGCCATCGCGGTGTCGTCGTCAAACCCGAATGCGCCGATGCCGGCCATCACGTAATAAGCGCCATCAGGCGACGAAGCTTCAAAACCACATTCCTGCAGTCCCATCACGATGGCGTCGCGCCGCTCGCGGTAATCCCCTAGCAGCTCCACATAGAAGTCCGCGGGCAGCTCGAGGGCGGCAGCGACCGCGATCTGCAGAGGATGAGCGGCCCCGACGGTGAGGAAGTCGTGGACCTTCCGGATTCCAGCCGTGAGCGCCGCGGGCGCGATCAGCCACCCCACCCGCCAGCCGGTGACGGAGAAGGTCTTGCTCGCCCCACTGATCGTGATGGTGCGATCCTCCATGCCTGGCAACGTGGCAAGGCTCACATGCTCTCCGCGATACACGAGGTGCTCGTAGATCTCATCGGTGATCGCGATCGCATCGTGCCTGACGCAGAGCTCCGCGATCAGCTCCAGCTCCTGCCGAGAGAAGACCTTTCCAGTCGGATTGTGTGGAGTGTTGACGACGATCGCGCGCGTCCTGCTGGTGAAGGCGCGGCGCAGGTCGTCCGGGTCGAACGCCCAGTCCGGCGCGCGCAACGTTATGTAACGCGGAATGGCGCCGCTGATGATGCAGTCGGGTCCGTAGTTCTCATAAAAGGGCTCGAAGACGACCACCTCGTCGCCGGGATCGACAGCCGCCAGCATTGCCGCGATCATCGCCTCCGTGGCGCCACACGAGACCGTGACCTCTCCGTCTGGGTCGACCTCGCGGCCCCAAGCCGCCGATTGCTTGCGCCCAATTGCACTGCGCAGCTGCGGAGCACCCCACGTGGTCGCGTACTGGTTGAACCCATCCCGCATCGCCTTCGCTGCCGCCTCGACGATCCGCGGATCGGTCTCAAAATCCGGAAACCCCTGGGCAAAGTTGATTGCCTTTTCAGGTCCGTTGAGCTGCAGGTTGAAGCGCGTCATCTCGCGGATGACCGACTCCGTGAAACTCTGGGCCTTTAATGAGAGCCGAGCGGAGGCGTCAGTGGCCAGGATCCGCACGCTCCAGTCGGATGTCCGTGCTGGAGCACGAATGGCACTTGGCGGGTTGCTCCAGCCCGCGCTCCCAGCGACCGCAAACGTTGCAGGTCCAGCGGGTCGTGGCGAAGAAGTCGAGCACGTCGGATCGGCTCAGCAGGCCCACCATCTTGCCGCGTTTGATCACCGGCACCCGACGTATCTTCTCGCCCACCAGGAGACGAGCCGCCTCGTCGATTCCAGTGTCTTCGCTGACAGTGATCACGTGCTGACTCATGATGTCGCGCGCGACCTTGCCTCTCTTGGAGAAGACATCGATCTCCGAGACGATGCCGACCACGTGCCCGTCCGGTCCAATCACGGGACCGCCGGTTATCCGCTTGGAGTTGAGGGTCATCGCAATCTCTTCCACCGGCGTGTCTTCGCGAAAGGTGATCACGTTTGTCGTCATCACCTCCTTGACTGGGATCATCGGGTGCCGAGCAGTTTAGCCACCGTCTCCAGGTTGGCGTTGCCACCGCTCAAGATCAGGCCGGCGCTGCCTTTGGGAAACTTGCCGGCGAGGTAGGCTGCCAGCGGCAACGCACCTGTGGGTTCGAGCGCGATATGGAGGCGGGTCCAGGCAACGCGCACCCCCGTGGCGATCTCGTCCTCTGTGACGGTCACGATCTCATCCACCAGCTCGTTGGTGAACATCGCCTCGAAATTGCGCTTCCCGATCGCCATGGTGCGAACACCGTCGGCAAGCGTCGACGGAGCGACGTCAAGGCTCCTGATGCTGCCGGCCTTCCACGACTGGTATGCGTCGTCAGCGTTCGCGGGCTCGACACCAATCACCTTGATGCCGGGGTTTTGGGCTTTCGCGACGATCGCGGTGCCTGACAGAAGCCCGCCGCCGCCGACCGGGCTCGCGATGATCTCCAGATTGGGCGCGTCCTGGAGCAGCTCCATCGCCGCCGTGCCTTGTCCATGGATCACGTCCCAGTCGTCGAATGGGTGGACGAGCGAATAACCGCGCTCACCGATCACCTCGTGCAGGCGCTCCTCTCGATTGGCGAACGTGATGCCTTCCTGGATCACCTCGGCGCCGAGCGCTCGCGTCGCGGCGACCTTCGACGGGTTTGCGTCCTCGGGGATGAGGATGAGCGCGGGTATGCCGGAGGTCCGAGCCGCGAGCGCCACGGCCTGCGCGTGGTTGCCGGAGCTCACCGCGATGAACCCCGCCGGTCGAGACTCTCGCGCCAGCCGAGAAAGCACCGCGTTGAATGCGCCTCGTGGCTTGAACGAGCCGGTGACCTGGAAGCATTCCGGCTTCAGCCGCAGGTCAGGGTCCAGGTCGGTGGTCAGGCAAGTTGTACGGCGTATGTAGGGGTGGATCCGGCCGGCCGCCTCACGAACCTTTTCCGCGTGCTGTTCCACGTAGCTGGTCAAGCCGCGGCCGCCTCAGGCTCGAATCGATCCGCCCTCGCCGCGCGAGACCCGCTCAGTTCCCGCACCGCCACCGTGATGAACAGGAAGGAGCCGCCCCTACCAGCGCGATGGCGGCGAGGGCTGCGGACGGAAGGCAGCGGTACCGCGACTCAGACACGGGTCGGCCAGTCGTCCGAGGACATGACCAGCGTGACCGGGCCGTCGTTTTCGATCGTGACTCTCATGTCCGCGCCGAAGCTGCCGGTCTTGGTCTCGATCTCACGCTCGCGGAATCGCTGCACGAAGGCGAGGTACAGCTCCTCCGCTCGTTTCGGGTCGCCGGCGCCCAGCAGGCTCGGCCTCCGGCCCCGGCTGAAGTCGGCGAACAACGTGAACTGCGACACGATCAACGCAGAGCCATGCACGTCAACCAGGCTCAGGTTCATGCGCCCTGCGTCATCGCCGAACACACGCATGTCGATAACCTTGTCGGCCAGCTTTCGAACTGTCGCCTCATCGTCACCGCCTGCCGCACCCACCAACAACACGTAACCGTGTCCGATGGATGCAACCTGAGACCCACCAGCTTCGCTCCAGGTGACCGAGCCGGCCCTCACACGCTGGACGACCAGCCTCACGTCGAACGCAAGCGCGAAGCGTGGGAGCGCCCACTCCCCCGCGCTTTCAGATTTTTGGACCGAAGTGGGGCTCGGCGCGGATCAGCGAGTCGATGTAGCGGAATCGCTCGTACCGGTGCTGCAGCAGCTCTTCGGTCGGCTGCGCCAACAGCGGTTGGAGATGGCGATGAAGAGCCTCATCGAGCGCGGCCGCGGTGGCCCCGTAATCGAGGCGCGCGCTGCCTTCGGGCTCCGTCACCACCTCTTCGACCACTCCCATTGCCAGCAGGTCCCGCGAAGTCAGCTGGAGCTGCTCCGCAGCCTCCACCTTGCGAGTGTTGTCGCGCCAGACGATCGACGCCGCGGCCTCGGGAGAGGCCACTGAATAGATGGAGTTCTCGAGCATGATCACCCGGTCCGCGACGCCCATTCCGAGCGCACCGCCGCTGCCACCCTCGCCGATGACCGCCGCCACGATGGGCACGGGGATCCGGAACCATTCCATGATCGCCTTGGCGATCGCCGACGCGATTCCCCGCTCCTCCGCCCCCGCCCCCGGATAGGCGCCAGGTGTATCGATGAGCGAGACGATTGGGAAATTGAACTTGGCGGCGTGTTGGGCAAGGCGGATCGCTTTGCGATAACCCTCCGGGTGCATCATGCCCCAATTCCGGGCCACCCTCTCCTTGAGGCTCCGGCCCTTCTGATGGCCGACGAACATCGTCGTCCTGCCGTGCCAGGTGCCGACTCCGCCGATGAGCGCCGGATCGTCTCCCGAGATGCGGTCCCCGTGCATCTCGACGAAGTCCGGCGCCATGCGCTTTATGTAGTCGAGGGAGTATGGCCTGTCAGGGTGCCGGGCCAGCTCGACCACCTGCCAGACGGTGAGCGTCGTCTCCTCCGGCCGGCGGCCGTGGAGCTTCATGGGTAGATCTCCAGGAGATGCGCCAGGAGGCGCCGCAGATCGGGGCGGGCAACCACCATGTCGATCTGCCCTCGCGCCAGCTGGAAGTCGGCGCTCTGGAAACCGGGAGGCAGATCCGCGTATGTGGCCTGCTTGATCACGCGCGGGCCTGTGAAGCCGATGGCGGCGCCCGGTTCCGCGATGTTGATGTCGCCGAGCAATGCGAGCGAGGCGGCGGTGCCGCCGAACGTAGGGTCGGTGAGGACCGAGAAATAGGGGACGCCGGCAACATCGAGGCGGCCGACCGCGGCGTTGACCTTGGCCATCTGCATCAGCGCCAGCACCCCCTCCTGCATGCGGGCGCCACCCGAGGCGGCGATCAGCAGGTACGGTAAACCCGACGCGGCAGCTTGCTCCATACCACGGGCGAGTCGCTCGCCCGCGACGATTGAAAGCGTGCCGCCAACGAATCTGAAATCAAAGGTTGCGAGCCAGATCTCTCGACCGCCCAGGCTGCAGGTCCCGGTGCGCACCGCCTCGTTCAAGCCCTCGTCGCGAAGCTGCTCGAGCGTCTCCTGGTAAGGCTTGGGCACCTTCCAGTTAAGGAGGTCATGCGACCGAACATCCCCGTACCGCTCCTTCCACGTGCCCCTGTCGGCGATCAGGGCGATCCAGGCATCCGCACCCAGCCGGAAATGGTGCCCGCATGACGTGCACACGAACGTATGCCGTCGAAGCTCCTCGAGGTCCAGACCTACACCGCACCCCGGACAGTTGGTGGGCAGGGGGATCGGTGGCAGCTTGCCGCCCGACATCTGCACGTCAGCGGGCTTCTTGGCCGCGACCATCAGAGGGACAGGCCCCCGTCGACCGCGATCACCTGGCCCGTGATGAAGCCCGCCCGCTCCGAGCAGAGGAAGGCCACCACCGCGGCGATGTCGTCCGCGGTGCCTTCGCGCTTGATCGGCGTTGCCTTCACCAGCTCTTCAACCATCACGTCGGTCAACGAGCCCGAAGTGAGCTCGGTCCGCACGTACCCCGGAGCTACCGCGTTGCATGTGATGTTGCGCGAACCGTACTCGCGGGCCACCGATTTGGTGAAACCGATGAGGCCCGCCTTCGCGGCCGCGTAGTTCGACTGGCCTGCGTTCCCAGTGATGCCAACGATGGACGAGATGTTGACGATGCGGCCCCATCGGGCACGCATCATCCCGGACATGATCGCGGCCCTGGTGGTTGCGAAAGCGGACATCAGGTCTGTGCGGATCAGCTCTTCCCAGTCCGCGGGTGCCATCTGTATCAGCAGCTTGTCGCGCACGGCGCCGGCGTTGTTGACCAGGATGTCGACGCGTCCAATCTCCTTGAGCATGGCTTCGACCTGAGCCGGGTCGCCGACGTCCGCTTGGTGTGTGGTTCCTGCAGGCAGCGCGGCTGCCGTCTCCTCGGCTGCTCTCTTGTCGGACCGGTAGTTCACCGCCACCTTGGCGCCCATCGCGCCGAGCGTGAGGCTGATGGCGCGGCCGATGCCCTTGCCGCCGCCGGTGACCAGCGCAGTCTTTCCCTCCAATGAGTCGCTCATGCGGTGGCCGGGTCCGCGAAGTCGATGAACAGCTCCTCCGCGTTCCAGGTGTCGACGCCAGGGATGTGCTTCGCGGCAAGGCTCGCCAGCACACGTCCCGGTCCAAGCTCCACCACGGTCCGCACCTTCATCGTCCGCATCGAAACCATCGTGCGCGCCCAGTCGACCTGCCGCAGCATCTGCTGTCGCAGCTCTTCCTGAAGGCTGGCCACGTTGCGCATCGCCTCGCCTGTCGCGTTGGCGAGAATTGGGATGGACGGCGCCTTGAGCGGGAGCTTGTCAACCACCTTTCGAAAAGCCGCCGCGGCCTTCGCCATCAAAGGTGTATGCGCGGGCAGGGGGATCGTGAGGATCAATGCTCTGCGCGCTCCCGCGGCCAATGCCAGCGGCTCGGCCGCCTCGACCGCCGCCGTCTCTCCTGAGAGCACGAACTGCACGTCGGCGTTTCGGTTGGCGACCCACAGCTGGCCCTTGGCGGATGCCTCGAGGCGGATCGCCTCGACCTGCGTCTCGTCCAGGCCGACAATTGCGATCATGCCGCCCGGCTGCTCGCGTGCAGCCTGCGCCATGATGCGGCCGCGCTCCTTCACGAGCAGCAGCGCGGTCTCCCACGGGATGGCGCCCGCGGCGGCAAGTGCACCGATCTCGCCAAGGCTGTGCCCTGCCGTGACCTGCACGTTCTCGAGGCCGTAGCTCTCACGCCAGACCTCGTACGCCGCCCAGCTCACGGCCATCACGCACGGCTGGATGATGTCGGTGCGATTGAGCTCCTCAACCGGTCCCTCGAAGCACAGCCGGCGAATCGGCATGTCCAGAACCTCTTCAGCGCGCTCGAAGGCGCGGCGCGCCGCCGGGTACCTGTCATGCAGGTTCTTGCCCATCCCAGGCTTCTGCACGCCCTGGCCCGGAAACAGGAGCGCAATGGGACCTGTGAGCTTTACACCCACTTCAAGAGACTGGCGCCCCACGTCAGGCCCGAACCGAAGCCCGCCAGCAAAACGTGATCGCCGGTTTTGACGCGGCCCTTCCGGATCGCCTCTTCGAGAGCGATGGGGATCGACGCGCTCGAAGTGTTGCCGTACTCGTCGATGTTGATCGCAACTTTCTCGAGCGGCAGTCCGATGCGGCGGGCGGCAGCGTCGATGATCCGGAAGTTGGCCTGGTGCGGAACCCAGAGGTCGATCTCGTCCATCGAGACGCCGGCGGCACTGCAGACCTCATTGGCCTGGCGGATGAAGATGTCGACAGCGAACTTGAAGACGTCCGGGCCCTCCATCTCGATGATGGGCATCGGGTCCTTGGCCGCATACGCACCAAATTCTTTGTTGCCGGCCGTGACCTGCAGGTAACCGCGTCCATCGCTCCCCAGGCACCAGGACAGGAAGCCGGCGCCGTCGGGGGCGGGCTTCACCACGGCGGCGCCGGCGCCATCGCCGAAGATGACGGCGGTGCCGCGGTTGCTGTAGTCGAGCATCCGGGACAGCACCTCGGCGCCGATGACGAGCACATTGTCGGCCCGCTCGGTCGCGATGAAAGAGTCGGCGGTGGCGAGGCCGTACATGAAGCTCGTGCAAGCGGCGAGCATGTCCCATGCCACCGCGCCCGGCGCATCGAGCTCGTCCTGAATACGGCACGCGATCGAGGGAAAGGGACCATCAGGCGACGACGTGCCGACCAGGATCATGTCAAGTTCGTTGGCAGTGATGCCGGCGGCGTCGAGAGCCGCGCGAGCCGCCTTGGTCGCGAGCTCAAGCGTGGTGGTGCCGGGCTCCGCGATGTGACGCGTCCTGATGCCAGTCCGCTCGGTGATCCACTGGTCGGATGTGTCCATCATCTTCTCGAGGTCAAAGTTCGTGATCAACTTTTCGGGCGCGTACACGCCCATGCCGGCAATCGCGCTGTGCCTACCCTTGGTCTTAAACGAGCGAAGCGGGACAGCCCCGGAACGCGTGCGGTAGGCGGTCGTTATCGCCATGTCATCTAGGCCTCCAGCCGTTCGGCGGTCTTCTGCTCCAGAAACTTCCAGAGGTCGCCGATGACTTTCATCTTCTCGAGCTCTTCCTCGGAAAGCTCGACGTCGTACTTGTCCTCAACCGCGGCGATGAGCTCGACGAGGTCGAGCGAATCGGCTGCGAGGTCCTTGGCGAAGCTCTTGTCGAGCTGGACCTGGTCTGGCTCGATGCCCAGGATCTCAGCGGCGAGGTCCTGGAGCTCTTTGAAATCGAGTGGGGTTGCCATACGTCTTCTCCTAGCTGGCCTCTGGGCCTTTAATGACGAGGGTCGCGTTGTGGCCGCCGAAGCCGAACGAGTTCGACATGGCCACCCTGATGTCAGCCTTGCGGGCCTTGTTCGGGATGCAGTCGAGGTCGCACTCGGGATCGGGATCGTCGAGGTTGATCGTCGGCGGCAGCAGACCCCGGTCGAGCGCGAGGATGCACGCCGCCGCTTCGATGGCACCCGCGGCGCCGAGCAGATGGCCGTGCACCGACTTGGTCGAGCTCACCGCGAGCTTGTATGCGTGGTCACCGAAGACAGCCTTGATCGCCTTGGTCTCTGCAACGTCACCCAGCTTGGTCGAGGTGCCGTGTGCGTTGATGTATCCAACGTCGGTGAGCTCGACTCCACTTTTTTCGAGCGCGCGGCGCATGGCGCGAATCGCGCCCTTGCCCTCCGGGTGTGGCGCCGTGAAGTGGTACATGTCCGCGCTGGCGCCGTAGCCGGCGATCTCCGCGTAGATCTTCGCCCCACGCTTCTTTGCGTGCTCCATATCCTCTAGCACGAGCATCACCGAGCCCTCGCTCATGACGAAGCCGTCGCGACCGAGATCGAACGGCCGGCAGGCTTTCTCCGGCTCGTCGTTGCGCTCGCTAACCGCTTTGATCTGGCAGAAGGCGCCCATCGTCAGCGGCGTGATTGTGGCTTCCGAGCCGCCGGCGAGCATGGCCACAGCGTCGCCGCGCTTGATGATCTCCGAGGCCTCACCGATTCCGTGAGATCCGGAAGCACAAGCGCTGACGATTGCGTAGTTGGGCCCGCCCGCATGAGTGTGGATGGCGACAATGCCCGCCGCCATGTCGGCGATCATCATCGGGACGGTGAAGGGGCTGATGCGCTTGGGCCCTCGCTCCATGAGCTGCGTGTGACTCTTCTCGATCTCCTCCATGCCGCCGATGCCGGAGCTGACGATCACGCCCACGTCATCAGGGTCCATCTCAGCGGGATCGAGGCCAGCGTGCGCCAATGCCTGCTTGGACGCGCCGAGGGCGAACTGGCAGTAGCGCCCGATATGGCGGGCCGTCTTCCTGTCCATGTAGTCCTCGGGGTTGAAGCCCTTGACCTCGCCGGCAATCTTGGTGTCGAAATTGGCGGTGTCGAAATGGGTGATCTGGCCGATTCCGGAAACCCCTTCGACCATGTTCGACCAGACGGTCTCGAGGTCGTTTCCGATCGGAGTGATGAAACCCATGCCGGTGACCGCAACGCGCCGGCCGCTGGCACCATTTGAGTTGTTGGTCACGATTGAAGCTTACCGACGCCAGGGCCTATTCACACTGGCGCCCGGTGGGAAAACCAGGCCCGTGGTTTGGACACCACGTCCAATTCAGTCCTAAATCAGCCTTCGAAGATCCAGTGCCAGCTGCAGGCGGAGGCGGCTGGCGGGGGTGTCAAGGTCGGCGCCCAGCAACTCCCGCAGCTTGTCCAGACGGTAGAGGACCGTGTGACGGTGCAGCTTGAGAGCGGCGGCGGCGTCCTTCACCGAGCCCTCGGTCACATAAGCCTGAAGTGTTTCCAGCAGCTGCTCGCGGTTGCGAGTCCTGGCAGCCAGCAACGGCCCCAGGCTGTGGACCACGAAACGTTCCGCGAGGTGCGGGTTCTGGGCCAGCACCAGCTGCGGGATGAGCTCGTCGTGCCGATGCACCACCGCCTCTGGCCGGAGCTTGCGCCCGACCTCGATCGCCTGCTGCGCCTCCAGATACGAGCCTGCGATACCTCGCAGGCCGGCGTGGTAGCCGCCGATGCCCGCACGCACCCGGGCGCGCGTCGAGCCTGAACGCTTCACCGCCTCCTTCTGAAGGCTCATGACCAGCTGGCGAGCGCCCTCCACGTCAGCCGCCGATTCGGCGGGCCACAGGATCACGAGCGTGGTTGGATCGGTCGCGTGGTGGATGGCGCCCCGGGGTAGCGGCAGGGACGCGGCCACCTCGGCGAGGCCTTCGCCTCCCTGCTCGCCGTCGCGGGTTCCGATGACGAGCTTGCAGACTGCCGCGACATAACCCGTGGGTGCAATCGGCATGTTGAGGGCCAGCGCTTGCTTCTGCAGTTCGAGCTCGGAGTCGAAGTTGTCGCTGATCAGCGCGTGAAACAGGCGGGCACGCGCCCGGGTGCCGCGCTGCATGTGATGCTCGCGCGCGTTCAGATAGGTCTTGGTGACCTCGGCGGCGACCTGGTCCAGCGCGCCGAAGACGTAGTTGGCGGTGAGCATGATCGCCTCCGGGGTCGCCTCCGGGTGACCCCGCCATGCGGCGAGGATCGCGTCCCATGCCACGCGCGCGGCGATGCGATACGCGTTGAGGATCGGCTCGACCGACTGGCTGCTGCGAGCCTGCAGGATGCCTAGCTGAGCCACCCGCCGCAGCTCCTCGGCGGTCGCCGGCCGCGCCTCACGCGCGGTGGCCAGGAACAGGTCGAGGCCCGCCTCGCATGCCTTGGCGATGGCCGAGCGTTGAGGTGGAACACCGGTGGAGTTGTCCCAGCGCACCAGCATCACCACCGCACGTGCCATGTGGCGCGCCATGCCGGCACGCCGGCGCTCCAACTCCGCGACCAGGGCAGCCGGCAGCTGGGGCGGTGGCTTGGACCGGGTGGCCATCCTCGCCATAAGACTGACTATACGGCCGAAGGCCGTTTAGGACATGAAGTCGAAGGCTCTGGGCTAGCTGTTCTTCTTGATGAAGGCCAGCATGCGGCGCCAAGCGTCGTCGCAGGCGTCTTGCCACTCGGCAAAGCCGCGGTCGAAGAAGCTGTGGGGCGCCCCTTCATAGATGTGCATCTCGTGGGGCACCTTGGCCTCGGTTAGCTTTTTGTCGAAGTCGACGAAAGCCTCGCGCGGAGTGAAGTCGGCGCCTGCGATGAGCAGGAGCAGCGGCGCCTTCAACTTGGACAGAAATGGCAGCGTCCTCTCCGGCCGGCCGTAAAAGCCGATGCAGCCATTGAGCCCCTCAACCAGAGCTGACATGTTCCATGAGCTCGAGCCACCGAAGCAAAAGCCCACGGTGAACACAGATTTGACAGCGCCGCCATCCTTCGATTGAAGGTGCGCGACCGCGGCCGCGACGTCGGCGCTGATCCCTTCTGGCGTGGTCTTGTCGACGTGGGGCATGAACTCGAACCCTTCGCCCCGGTCGCCGATCCCCGCGGTACGGCCGAAGTAGTCGATGGCGACAGCGTCGATGCCGGCTTCGGCGAAGCGCTGAGCCAGCTCCTTGTAGAAATGGTGCAGCCCTCTGACGTCAGGCATGACGACCATACCGGCGCCGGTGGGTTTCGCGGCACGGGCGAAGTACGCCATGAACTTGTTGCCATCGGCGGCAATGAGCTCGAGGTCTCCCTGGTCGGACGCGGCTCCTCCGATGGGTGGCAGCGGCGGGCGGGAATCATCTGAGTAGCACATTTGACTGATTCTCCAATAGATTGGACATGTCATGACAGAGGACAGCACGACCTTCACGGCGACCGACCTGCGGGGATTCCTCGACGAGATGGTCGATCAGGACAGGCTCATGCTCGCTGATCGCCTCCAGAGAGCATCGGAGCGCCTGGCTGAATATGGCCAGCTGGTGACCGGAGGTCACGGCGACCAGGGGAGTGCGTGGAGCGCTCACGAGGTGCTGGCCCACATCGTCGTGCTTTCGAAGTTTTACGGCGTCGTCTTCCACAAAGTTTCGAGCGGCAAGATGACCGAGCTCGACCTGCTCAACAATGTCGGATTGCGCGATGCGATGGACGAGCAGATGGCGCAAATCGAGCCGAAGGAGCTGATCCGCATGGCGGTCGAGGACCATGCGAGGACGATCAGGGGTCTCCAGGCTGCGGATGCAGCGTCCATGCGACGGGTGGTGGATGTGGGCGGGGGAGAGACGATGACCGCGGAGGAGGTGGCTCGCCTGACGCTGGTCAGCCACCTCGAGCTGCACATCGACCAGCTGGCGCGGGCTCTGGCCTAGAGCGCTCCCGCGGCGCCAAGCCGCCGGAGCTCCTGGCGGAGCGACTCGCCGGCAGCTTTCATCGTCGCCGGGTCGGGGTTCGGATCCTGATTGTCGAAGTCCAGGTCATGCGGCCCGCGGATGGGCACCACGTGGAGGTGGACGTGCGGCACCTCCAGCCCCACGAGCATCAGGCCGATCTTGGCGGGCTTGAAGACCGCCATCTGCGCTTTGCCAATGGTCTGCGCGGTGGACGCGAGGTGGGCCAGGAGGCTGGCCTCGAGGTCGAGCCAGTGATCGGTGGCCGCACGAGGGACCACCAGCGTATGTCCAGGTCGCAGAGGCCGGTTGGACAGGAAGGCAACGCTCAGATCGTCCCTCCAGACGAAGTCGGCCGGCAGCTCGCCATCGATGATTCGACTGAAAATGGTCGTCACGTCACCAGAGTAGATTGGCTGCCATGCCTGCCGCAGCCGAGCTCATCGACGCCACCAAGAAGTACGGCGCGGTGGAAGCGCTGAATGGCGTGAGTCTCGACATCAAGCTCGGTGAGGTCGTGGCGATGCTTGGACCCAACGGTGCGGGCAAGACGACTTCGATCAGCCTGCTGCTGGGCCTCCGCAAGCCGACGTCTGGCAAAGCCCTTCTGTTTGGGCTCGACCCGACCAACCTCGACGCCCGGAGCCGCGTTGGCGTGATGCTCCAGGAGTCGGGCATCCCGCAGATGCTGAAGGTGCGCGAGATCGTGGACCTGTTTCGCTCCTATTACCCCAGGCCGATGGCCGGCGATCGTGCGATCGCGATGGCAGGCCTGGAGGAGAAGTCGAGCGCACTCGTCAAGGAGCTATCCGGTGGCCAGCGCCAACGGCTCTATTTTGCCCTCGCCGTCTGCGGGGACCCAGAAGTGCTCTTCCTGGATGAGCCCACGGTGGGCATGGACGTCGAGGGTCGGCGATCTTTCATCGAGCGAATCGCCGAGTTCGCGAACCTCGGTCGCACCGTTGTGCTCACGACCCACTACCTGGAGGAAGCGGACCAGCTGGCCAAGCGAGTGATCGTCATCGACCGTGGAGTGGTCATCGCGGACGCGACTCCCCAGGAGATCAAGTCGAGGGTGGCCGGCAAACGCGTGCGGTTTACTTTTGTCGCGCTGACCGAGAACGACCTCGAAGGCTTACCGATCACCACCTCGACCATCAACGACCACAGCGTCCAGCTGCTGACCAACCAACCCGAAGCCGTACTTCGCGAGCTTTTTCGCCGCGGGATCGAGATCTCGGACCTGGAAGTGTCGGGCGCAGACCTCGAGGACGCCTTCATCGCCCTCACAACTCACTCGGCAAAAGACTGATGGCAACCATGACGGCACGGCGCGCGCCGCTGGCCCCAATGCTCGCGCGTCAAACG
>DASXNH010000227.1:0-27206 GCA_036495195.1 Candidatus Dormiibacterota bacterium | reverse complement strand
TTGTTGAGCACGCGGGAGCGCGTGCGTGACACGGCGACCCTGAAGGCGCTTGGCATGAGCCCGCGACAGGTGATCGCGATGGTGGCCGCCTCGGCCGGTTTCCTGGCGCTCGTGGGAGGTTTGGCAGCCATTCCCGCTGGGATCTTGCTGTACAGGTTTCTGTTCGACCTTCTCAGCAACCTGGGCGGCACCGCCACGCCATCGCAGCTGTACGACGTATTTCATCCCTGGGAGCTGATCGCCATACCTCTGGCCGGTGCGATCGTGGCGGTCGGCGCTGCGATGGTTCCCGCGCGCTGGGCAGCGCGCACCAAGGTGGTCGAGGTGCTGCACTCCGAGTGAAGGGGGGAGCCAATGGGGCGTCAGCGGGTTGTCGGCAAATCACGTTACGAGGGGTGGGGGATTCATGGTCAGTAGCTACCCGGTGCAGTTCGACGTCGACTATCCGACGCGATCACTTGATCGGGCCACGACCGCCTTCCGGATCTTCTTGGCAATCCCAGTTCTCGTCGTGCTCGGCACGCTCCCGAGTCAGACGCTGCGCAGCGGCGATGAGACGACGATGAAGACACTGGCGATCGCAAGCGGGCTGGTCTTCCTACCCCTTGTCCTGATGATCGTCTTCCGCCAAAAGTATCCTCGGTGGTGGTTTGACTGGAACCTCAACCTCCTCCGATTCTCGAACCGCGTAACTGTCTACCTGGCCCTGCTCGATGATCGCTACCCGTCAACCGATGACGAGCAGGCCGTCCACCTCGACTTCTCGTATCCGGACATTCGTGCGATGAACCGATGGCTTCCCCTAATCAAGTGGCTCCTGGCCATCCCGCACTATTTCGTTCTCATCTTTCTGGGACTCGGCGCAGTGGTGGCGGTCGTTCTTTCCTGGTTCGCCATTCTCTTCACGGGCACCTATCCACGGAGCCTGTTCGATTTCGTCGTCGGTGTAATCAGATGGAGCAACCGGGTGACCGGCTACGCCTTCGCGCTGGTGACCGACGAGTACCCGCCTTTCAGCCTCCGCTGAGGCCCTCGGGCGGCCGGTCTGGCCTGTGGCCACCGTCAAGCCTCAAGGAAAACATGCGATGGCCGGCCGGCCATGGGCGCTGGGGCGCCGTCAGGCGATGATTCGCAACCCTAAACCACGGCCTGGAGCCCACCCGGCTAGGTATTTTCGGACCTTGACATCAATTTGCTTGGCGGCTGCTCCATCAGGCTTTAGAATCCGACCCAGTTTCTGGATCTGGCTCGGGTTCCAACCTTGGAGGGGTAGTGGTTTGATTCGTCACAAGCTCGCGCTACTTGGCGTCTTCTTATTTGCCGCGTCGGCGCTTTCGGTTATCCCGGCCGGGGCGTCGCTGCTTCCGGCGACCCGGCACGTTCTGCCAGACACCAAGCCGTCGTGGACGGGCTCGGTCAAGCAGACCGGCGCGCTGGCAGCCGGGCAGCGAGTAACCGCCAGGGTCTGGCTCACGCCGCGAAACGCGTCAGGTCTTGACGCTCTCGCCACGGCCGTGAGCGATCCCGCAAGCGCACTCTATGGACGGTTCATCACGTCCGCCCAGTACGACCGGCAGTTCGCGCCCTCCGCCGCCCAGGTGACTTCCGTCACGGCGTGGCTGAGCTCCTTCGGCGTCGGCGTTACCGCGGTCGGCCCCGGGAACACCTTCGTGTCGGCCGCCGGCACGGCCGCCGCCTTCAACGCGGCGCTCAACACCAAGCTCGCGCACTTCCTCGTCAAGGGCAAGTCAGAGCAGGCGCCCACGCAAGACGTCTCGATTCCCAGCTCACTGGCCGGCACTGTGATGGCGATCACGGGTCTCAGCACCCTTGGCCACCTGGTCACCCCGGCCGACTTCGGGGCGCCGTCCGGATTCGCAAACGCCACCCCGTGCTCCAGCTACTACGGCCAGAAGGTGGCAACCACCCTGCCGAAGTTCAACGGGAAAACCCTTCCGTACGCCCCATGTGGCTACGTGCCATCACAGCTTCGCAGCACTTACGGCGTTGGACAGGCCGGTGGCCTGGGCAAGGGGCAGACCGTCGCCATCACCGACGCTTTCGACTCGCCGCGTCTCCTCAGCGACGCGAACACCTACGCCACCAACCGCGGCGACAGCGCCTTCAAGGCCGGCCAGTTCAGCGACCTCAGCGTGCCCGAGGTTCCCACCCCGTTCACTGACGCGAATGGAGACCCGATCCCCGGCACCGACCAGTGCGGCGGCAACGGCTGGTATGGCGAGCAGAACCTCGACGTCGAGGCCGTTCACGGCATGGCGCCCAAGGCCAACGTGCTCTACTACGGCGCGGCCAGCTGCTTCGACTCTGACCTGCTTGCGCAGCTCGCGCAGGTGGTCCAGGACAACAAGGCGTCGATCGTCACCAACTCGTGGGGCGAGCCGACCTTCGTCGTCATCTGCGATGTCAATGGCGCCAACTGCCAGACGTTCGCGACCATCGACCAGAGCACGATCAACGCCTACGAGTCGGTCTTCAAGCACGGTGCCGTGCAGGGCATCGGCTTCTACTTCTCCTCTGGCGACAACGGCGATGAGCTCGCCGCGTGGGGCGTCAAGCATCCCGACTGGCCGACCGGCGACCCTTGGGTCACCTCGGTTGGCGGCACTTCGCTTGCAGTCAGCCAGAACGGCCACCGTCTCTTCGAGACCGGCTGGGGCACCTCGCAGTGGCGCCTGAACAGCGATGGCTCGGCCTGGAGCAACAACGTCCTTGCCTTCCAGTACGGATCGGGCGGCGGATTCAGCCAGGTCTTCGCCCAGCCCAGCTATCAGCGACACGTCGTCAAGAACAACCCGACCGGCGGCCGCGCCGTCCCCGACATCGGTCTGGTCGGCGATCCAACGACCGGAATGCTCATCGGCATCACGCAGGACTTCGCCCTCCCGTCGGCCTTCGGCCCCGCGGGAGTGCACTATGGCGAGTTCCGCATCGGCGGGACGAGCCTTTCCTCGCCGCTGTTGGCAGGCATCCAGGCTGACGCGCAGTCGGGACGCGAGAGGATCGGCTTTGCCAACCCGCTCATCTACTCCCTCGCCCGGGGCGAGGACAACGTCTACTACGACGTCACCTCGCAGGGAGCTCTGGGCAACATCCGCTCAGACTTCAAGAACGGCTACAACGCCGATGGCGGAATCCGCTATTCGGTTCGAACGTTCAACCAGGACTCGTCCCTCGTGATCGGACGGGGCTGGGACGACGTGACCGGCGTCGGTACGGTGACCGCCCGGTACATCGAGGCGGTAAGCGGGGGCGATCGCGGCAACAACCAATAGCCGGCAGTACGAAAAAGAAGAGAGGCCGCCAATGTGGCGGCCTCTCACGTTTACCTCCGGCTCTTCGGGTCCCTCAGCGCCCAACCACGTTGGTGATCGTGAAGTGTTGGTCAGGGCAGCCTGACTTCGCCATGGCCTCGCAGGTCGTCGCTCCTTTGGCGTCGAGCACTGCCTGGCCGGCGCCGACGGCGAGAAAGTCGGCCGTGTAGGTGTCGGTGCGTCCCGGTCCCGAGCCCCGCACCTGCGGCGACCTGATCTCGGAGACGAACTTGAGCACGCTGGCAGGGGCCGCGGTCACGGTCCAGACCAACGAGGAGCCCGGCACCGGGTAGGTGTCGATCAGGACGATACGCACGGTGTCTCCGCCGTGGACGTTGAAGGTCTTCCCAGCATCGGTCTGGTGCAACACGACGGTGGTGGCGGCCGCTGCCGGGGTGGTTCCACCACACGAGACGGCCGTCATAACTCCGAATACGCCTAGCGCGAGAACAGTTTGTTTCATACGTCCATTCACGTTGGTCGAGCCGCCCAGGTAACGCCGCCGCCCGCGATCCTGCCAGCATGAAGAGTCCATGGCGAAGGTAAACAACGCCCCCAGACCCCCGAAGGCGTCCCGGCGGCCGAAGGTGCTCGAGAAGCACGGCGACCGCCGCGTCGACCCCTATTACTGGATGCGCGAGAAGGGCAACCCGGAGGTGATCGCCCACCTGAAGGCGGAGAACGCCTACACCGACGCGGTCATGGCCCCCTACGGGGATCTGCGGGAAAAGCTTTACGGCGAGATCGTCGGCCGGATCCAGGAGACCGACACGTCCGCGCCCTCCTTTTTCAAGGGCTACTGGAACTACACCAGGACGGTTGAGGGCCTCGACTACGAGATCTACTGTCGCCGACCAGGCGACATGGAGGCGCCTGAGCAAGTTCTTCTCGATGGCAACGCGCTCGCGCACGGACACGAGTATTTCGACCTCGGCTTTGCCGAGGCCAGCCAGGACCAGAACCTGCTGGCCTATGCGGCCGACTACACCGGCGGCGAGCTGTTCGAGCTTCGTTTCCGCGACCTGTCGACGGGTGCCGAGCTGGCGGACGTGGTCCACGACGTGTACTACGGGTTCGCATGGGCCAGCGATAACCAGACTTGCTTTTACACCAAGGCGGACGCGGCCATGCGTCCCTTCCAGGTCTGGCGCCACCGGCTCGGAACGCCATCGGCTCAGGACGTGCTCGTCTTGCAGGAGGACGACGAGCGCTTCGAGCTGAGCGTCGAGCCGACCAAAAGCGAGCGCTTCATCATTTTCAGCAGTTCGAGCCAGGTCACCGCGGAGTGCAGCTTTGTCGACGCCGATGCGCCGGAGGCGGGGCTTCAGATGATCGAGCCTCGCCGGCAAGGCATCGAGTATTCGGTCGACCACCAGGAGGATCGGTTTCTGATCCTCACCAACGATGGCGCGCGAAACTTTCGCCTCATGGCGGCGCCGGTGATGAGCCCCCGTCGCGGGTCCTGGGTGGAGGTGGTGCCCGAACGCGAAAGTGTCCGGCTCAACTTCGTCGATGTGCACAAGACCCACGTCGTCCTGGGAGAGCGATCGAACGGGCTTCAGGAGCTCGAGGTCCTCGATACAGGCACCGGGGCCATGCACGCGGTCGAGCAGCCTGAGGCCGCCTACACCGCGTTCCCCGGTTCGAACCCCGTGTACGACAGCGATGTGATGCGCTTCTTCTACACGTCGCTGACAGCCCCGTTTTCCGCCGTCGATTACGACATGCGCACCAGGCAGCGGACGCTGGTGAAGGAGCAGCCGGTCCGCGGCGGCTATGACCGTAACGACTACGTGAGCGAGCGGCTGTGGGCCATCGCGCCAGATGGCGTGAAGGTGCCGATCTCAATGGTCCGCAAGCGCGACGTCGAGCGGAGCGGGGCCAACCCGACGCTGCTCTATGGCTATGGCGCGTACGAAGCCTCAAACGACCCGATGTTCGACCCGGTCCGTCTCAGCATGCTCGAGCGCGGTTTCGTCTACGCGATCGCACACGTGCGGGGTGGGGGGGAGATGGGAAGGAGCTGGTACGAGGACGGCAAGTTCCTCAACAAGACCAACACTTTCACCGACTTCATCGCGTGCGCCGCGCACCTGGTCAAGCAGGGATACACGAGTCCCGCGACGTTGGCGATTCGAGGGCGCAGCGCCGGCGGCCTGCTGATCGGGGCGGTCCTCAACGCGCGACCAGATCTCTTCGCCTGCGCTGTCGCCCAGGTGCCGTTCGTGGACGTGGTGACGACGATGCTGGACGAGACGGTGCCGCTGACCGTCACGGAGTTCGAGGAGTGGGGGAACCCCAACGACGTCGAGTATTACCAGTACATGAAGGGCTACTCGCCATACGACAACGTCAGCGAGGCGGACTACCCGGCAATGCTCGTCACGGCGGGCCTGAACGACCCTCGGGTGGCGTACTGGGAGCCGGCCAAATGGGTGGCGAAGCTGCGCGAGGCAAGGGGTCAAAACGGCCGACCCCTACTCATGCGGACCGAGATGATCGCGGGCCACTCCGGTCCGTCAGGGCGATACGAGTCGTGGCGCGAAGAGGCCTTCATCACCGCGTTCGTGCTCAGCCAGCTAGATGGGGAGAGTGTGCCGGGCGCTCCACCCGGGCCCGCCGCCGCATAGGGGGCGTTCCCCGCTTCGACTTGACTTCGCAGCCGGCCGGAATTACATTACCCGGGTTCCCACACCCATCCGGGTGTGTCTATATCAAGGGAGTGAGTCAAGGTGTTGATCGAGAGGAAGAAGAGCTTCGCCGCGGGCGGAGCGTGCCTTCTCGACACCGCACATTGACCCTGTTCCTCTAAACAAGCTCTAGAAAACAAACCACCGAAAGGGACCGTGCGGCCGTTGGGCACCGCACGGTCCTTTTTGCTTTCCAACCGACATTTCAAAGGAGTAACCAGGCCATGACAGCAGCAGCCATCCAGCTGCAAGGCGTCACCAAATCGTTTCGGCGCCGTGAGCGCGAAGCCGGCGCGCCCTGGTGGCGTCGCGACTGGAAGGAGAAGGTCGCGCTGCATGAGCTCGACCTCGTCGTCGAGGCGGGCGGCGTCACGGGCATCCTCGGTCCCAACGGCAGCGGCAAGTCGACGCTGATCAGGATCCTCGGCACCCTGCTGACACCTGACGCAGGCACCGCCACAGTCTTCGGCTGGGACGTGGTCGCGGAGCCGCTTTCCGTGCGCAGGCACGTAAACCGTGTCTCGGTCGAGGCCGCATTCTTCAAGGAGCTGAGCCCCTGGGAGAACCTGCTTTACGCCGCTCGCCTCTACGGCGGAGGCAATGGCGGCACGCGCAAGCAGGTGACGGACCTTCTCGACAGGCTCGGGCTCCCGACGGATACCGTCGACCAGCCGATGAAGGCCCTGTCGCGAGGCCAGCAGCAGAAGGTCGCGATCGCGCGCAGCTTCCTCACCGCTCCGTCGCTGCTGCTGATGGACGAGCCGACGACTGGGCTCGACCCGCGCTCGAAGAAGGAGGTCCAGGGCCTTCTTCACATGCTCAGAACCGAGCACGATGTCACGGTCCTGCTGTGCACCCACGACATGGATGAGGCAGCGGCCCTGTGCGATCGGGTCCTGATGATGGACGAGGGCCGCGTGCTCGCCGACGGTAGCCCGGAGGAGCTGGGGCGCAAATATGCGAACGCAAACGGCCGAGCCACTCTCGAGGACGTCTTCATGCAGCTGAGCGGCAAGGAGTTCGCGAAGGAAGAGGAGGGAGAGGCGGGATGAGCCTGGGCACGCGTCACGTCGAGTTCAACGCACTGTTCGGATTCGCCGAAAGGCAGCTTCACGTCGTCAAGCGCTACTGGGTGTGGGAGGTCGTGTGGCTCTTCTACAGCCTGGTCAGCGTGCTGTCGATCGGCTTTCTCGCGTCCGGCCTGGGCACGCTCGGAGTCGAGGGCGGCTCGTTCGACCTGCACAAGGCACAGCTCTATCTGCTGGTGGGGGCCCTGTTGTGGGGCTACCTCTCGCTGGTCTTCATGGAAGCCGCGTACGCGATCGCTTGGGAGCGATGGGAAGGCACCATCGAGTACACGTTCATGGCTCCGATCAGGCGCATCACGCACCTGTTTGGCATCTGCCTGTTCGCCATCGGCTACGGCCTGGCGCGGACCTTCGTCGTGTTGCTCATCGCCATCGCGATGTTCAACCTCGACTTCTCACACGCCGACGTGCCGGCCGCGCTTGCGGTCCTGGCCGCCTCGACGGTCCCGCTGATCGGCCTCGCCATCTTCACGTCGGTCCTACCCTTGCTCTCCCCCCAGAAAGGGGAGCAGATGTCGGTCGCGGTCCAGGGCTTCCTGCTCCTGGTGTCGGGCGTCTACTACCCGCTGAGCGTGCTGCCCCTGCCGTTCCAGCTCGCCGGCGCCGCCTCGCCGCTCACCTACGCGTTGCAGGGCATGCGGGACAGCCTCCTCGACGGCAAAGGCTTGCAGGCCGAGCTGCCGACCATCGGCATCCTGGTCGGAATGGGGGCGCTGATGATCCCGGCCAGCCTTGGGGTCTTTTCGTGGGCCGAAAACCGCGCCAAGCGCCTTGGACTGCTCAAGCGGAGCGGGTAAAGAAGCGTTAGGAACGCGTTAAGCTAGCACCAAACTAATGTTCGGGACTATCACATTTTAGCCCTGGATCTTGAGTCTCTCAGGCGCGGCGACACTAGATGTTGTGGTTAGAGGGGATCGAGGCGCCAAGGCAACCCAACATGTAGTGGTAAGGCTATTGACACGCCCGGTACCACTTGATACGGTTCGCGGCGAATCGCGGTGATCAGTGGGGAGAAGTGGTGAATCAAGCAACATGGAAGCATACGTCGCACCCTACGTCCAAGTACGGCACGCAATACATCTCCTCTACGCCACTTCTCCCCGCAGCCGCGATGGCGCCGCACATGGCCCGGATTCTCACACACCTCGGGGGGGCCTGAATGGTCATCGGCACGTACCGGTTCATGGCCCAGGACAGGCAGCGCCTGGGGCTCACGGCGACCATCGCTAGAGACCTGTGGCAGCGCGCTACGGCGATGAATCACCGTTTCGACAAGCGGGGCCACGAGATGCCGCTGGAGCTGCACGGCTGTGGCTGCGGGCTTTGCGCACGGCAGCAGCGGGCGCTCCGGCAGTTTTGGGAGGCCTGATGCTTGTTCACCGGGGCCTACCGAGTACGAGTGGACGAGAAGGGCAGGCTGGCCATCCCGGCCGCCTTCCGCAAGCAGCTTCCGGAAGGGAGCTTCGTGTCTCTCGGCCTGGACGCCGTCCTGGCGATCTATCCGCCGGACCTGTGGGCGTCCCTGGCCGAGAGCCTGCTCAGCCCGCTGCCGAGCGCCGACCATCGGGCGCTGGCGCGAACGCTGTACTCGCTCTCGGAGGCTTTCGAGCCGGACGGCCAGGGACGGATCATCCTGCGCCCGGAACAGCGGAAGCTGGCGGAGATCGGCTCCCCATCGTCGGTGGTGGTGATCGGGAGCGGATCTCGGGTGGAAATCTGGCAAGAGGCCCGATGGGACAACTACAGCGCCGACGCGCAAGGACGCTTTACCGAATCCGCTGACAGGGTGATCTCAGCTCGCTGAGCGCGCACCAACCCGCACTTTCACAAGAGGTAATAGAGCTGCTTCAGCCCGCACCGGGCGCAGTCGCGATCGACTGCACGGTCGGGCAGGCGGGCCACGCCCGCCTGATCCTGGAGAGAATCATTCCGGGCGGCCGGCTGCTCGGGATCGACCGCGATCCCGAAGCTGTCCAAGCCGCCCAGGCAGCGCTGGCCCAATTCGGGACCTCCGCTGCACTGGCCCACGGAAGCTTCAGCGATCTCGGCACGATTGCCGAGCGAGCCGGCTTCAGTGGAGCCGACCTGATCCTCTTCGACTTCGGTATCTCAAGCACCCAGCTCGACGCTCCCGAACGCGGTTTCAGCTTTCGCGGCGAAGGACCGCTTGACATGCGCATGGATGTAACAACCGACCTCACGGCCGAACAGATCGTCAACACGTTCGAGCCCTCTGAGATAGAGCGCATCCTTCGGAGCTACGGCGAAGAGCGATGGGCGCGAAGGATTGCGCAATTCATAGTGCGGCGCCGCCCGCTCCGCACCACCCGCGACCTCGCCCAGGCGGTGGAGGCCGCGATTCCGAGGCAGGCCTGGCCCCGCGACATCAACGTCGCGACCAGGACATTTCAAGGACTGAGGATTGCCGTCAACGGCGAACTCGACGAGATCGAGGCAGGACTGCAAGCAGCTCTTATGACACTTAAACCCGGTGGTCGTATGGCGACGATTAGCTTCCACTCACTGGAAGACCGTTTGGTGAAGTCATTCTTCAACGTCGAGTCCAAGGACTGTATCTGCCCACCCCAGCAGCCAGTCTGTACCTGCGGCCACCGGGCAACCCTTCGCATCATCACCCGCCGTCCCGTCCGCCCTTCCGAGGTGGAGGTCGCGGCCAACCCCCGAGCTCGCTCGGCGAAGCTGCGGGTGGCTGAAAAGCTCTGAAGCGGGCGCAAAGCGGCGTCCGGGTTGGAACTTGCTGAATGCGTTTTCCCCTTCCAAAGTCCTGGTGGCCGGCCAACCCCTCCGGTCACCAGGCACCACCGTTTCACCAATCGTCCCAGACAACGTCCAAGCAAAAAATGAGGCACACGCTTTGATATCAACTCGAATACTGACGCGGCGCCGACTTGGCACCGCCGGCGTGCAGCATGTGCCCGCCCGGCGTCGCCGGCGCACGCGCGGCTTCGTACAGGTGGCGACCAGCGCGACGGTCGAGCGCCTGCACCTGAACGCGTTCGGACACGCCTACCTGAGCCTTGGCGCCGTCCTCATCTGCGTCCTCTTCTATCTCGCGCTCGCGGCCCAGATCACCGCATCGTCGTATCAGATAGCGAGGCTGCAGGACCAGCAACGCGCGCTGCTGGCGGAGCAGGACCAGCTGCGCTATCAGGAGGTCACCCAGCACGCCCCCGCCTCTGTTCAACAATCCGCGGCCCACAGCGGCATGGTGCGCACGACGCCCACCAGGTTTGTGAACACGCAAGCGGTGGCGATCAACCTCACGGCGCCGATTGGCGCGGCTCCGACGGATTCGACGCCGCTGTGGCAGCGGATGATGGCAGCGGTTGTCGACACGGTCGTGGGCGGCCACGAAGTAATGGCCGCCGGCCGCTGATGGCGGCAGGGGTCTTCGGTTTCAGACCCCCCGGACGTCTCGAACGCGCCACCTCGACGCGGCTCCGGATCCTCTGCATGCTCAGCGCTGCACTTCTGCTGTCGGGCGTGGTGTGGACGCGTCTCGCCTACTGGCAGGTGATGCGCCATGGACAGCTGTCCCAGCAGGCCGCGGCGCAGTATCACGAGCTCGTTCCCCTGCCAGCCACACGCGGCGCGATCTTCGACCGCAACATGGTCCAGCTGGTCGTCAACACGACCGTCTACTCGGCATTCGTTTCGCCCGACCAGGTGCCTGCCGCGCAGCGGGACCAGGTGGCGAGTGCTCTTTCTTCAGTCCTCGGCGTCGACCGGAACGCCGTCCTGGCCACGCTTTCCTCGAACAAAAAGTTCGCCTACATCTTGCGGCGCTTCTCGAAGGACAAGGCCGACCGCCTGCGCGCGATGAAGCTGGCGGGTGTTGGGCTGGAGCAGGAGCAGCAGCGCTCCTACCTGCCCGGGAGCTCGGTGTCTTCGTCGCTCGCGGCCAACCTGCTTGGCTTTGTCACCTACGACGGCCAGGGGCAATACGGGCTGGAGGCCAACTACCAGAGCGCGCTCGCGGGAACTCCCGGCTACATCTCGAGCTATCGGGACCTCGCCAACCGCGAGATCGTCCTGGGCACCCACACGCACCAGGACCCGATCCCCGGTGCGGCGCTCATAACCTCGCTCGACGCCAACATCCAGTATCTGGCCGAGGAGGCGCTGGCAGAGGGCGTGAAGAAGGTGAAGGCCGAGAGCGGCAGCGTGCTGGTCATGGACTCGAAGACCGGCGGCATCGTCGCGTGGGCCGACTACCCCAGCTACAACGGCAACAATTTCGCCCGTACACCCACGGCCCTTTTCAAGGACAACGTCCTGGGCTACACGTACGAGCCAGGGTCCGTGATGAAGGTGGTGACGCTGGCGGGTGCCATCGACGCGGGCAAAATCAAGCCGAGCACCATCATCGACGACCCCGGTTCGCTGTACATCGGCGGTTACCGGATCTCTGACTGGGATGGCGCCAACCACGGAAAGATCAACTACACGTACGTCCTGGAGCACTCGCTCAACGTCGGCGCCATGAAGGCGATGCTGGCCGAAGGCCACGCATCCTTTTATAGGTACCTGCAAAGCTTCGGTCTCACGCGGCCCAGCGCGGTTGACGTCGCCGGCGAGAACTTCGTGCCGCTGCCGAGTGAGGGCAAGATGGCCGACTCGCAGTACGCGACCTCAGCCTTTGGTCAAGGCATCGACGTCAACATGGTGCAGATGCTCGCGGCGGTCAACGTGATCGCGAACGGCGGCAAATACGCCCCACCACACGTCGTGGAGCGGATCGGCAACAAGATCAACCCGGTGATGCTCCAGCCCCAGAGGCAGGTCGTGAGCGCCGCCACCGCCAAGAAGGTGACGGCCATGATGGAAGCGGTCGTGCAGAACGGCTCGGGTTTCACCTCGCGCGTGCCCGGCTTCGAGCTCAACCAGGCCGGCAAGACGGGCACGTCCCAGATCCCGGTCAAAGGCAGGTACACCCTCAACGTATGGGCTTCTTTCGTTGGCTTCCTACCCGCCAACCACCCCCGCTTCACGATGATCGTCGTCGTGCGCAAGCCGCACGCGCCCGGCAGCAATCTCGACTGGACGCTCAACGACGGCTACATCACCGCCGGTCCGATCTGGCAGAAGATTGCGCAGGCGATCGTCACCAACTGGCACATCGCCCCCGCCAAGTTATAGGCCGTCCCTCGGCCTCGTGCCGGCGGGAAGGCAAACTTAGATAGATGCGGTTCACCCTCCTCGAGATCCTCGGGGCAACCCGTGGTGGGCAGATTGGCGGGACCATTGTCGGCAACGCCTTCTCCAGCTTTCACACCGACTCGCGTGAAATGGTGGACGGCGGCGTGTTCTTCGCCCTCAAGGGAGCCGAGATGGACGGCCACGATTTCGTGCCCGACGCGATCCGCCGCGGCGCCGGGCTGCTCATCGTCGAGCGGCGGATGGAGACGCGACCAGGTGTGGGCCAGGTGCTGGTCGCCAATGCGTGGGATGCGCTGTATTCGATGGCTCGGTTCGCGGTCGACCGGGTGCAGCCCCTCGTCGTGGCGATCACCGGAAGCAACGGCAAGACCTCGACGAAAGAGCTGGTATCCGCGGCGCTGGGCCGCCGCTATAACGTGCTCCACACCTCGGGAAACCTGAACACCGAGACCGGCGTCCCGCTCACGATGCTGGGGCTCGAGCCAGAGCACACCGCCCTGGTGCTCGAGATGGGATTACAGCGTCCGGGCGATATCGGCCGGCTGGTCGAGCTGGCGCAGCCGTCAATCGGCATCATCACGAACATCGGAGTCGTGCACATCGAGTTCTTCGCCTCGCAGGACGAGCTTGCCGCGAGCAAGGGCGAGCTGGTCAAAGGCCTCCCGGAATCCGGGCTCGCGGTGCTGAATGCGGACGATAAGTACTTCGACGAGCTGTCGGGCATGACCCCGGCCGGGATCAAGAGCTTCGGATTTGCAAAAGGCGACTACCGTGCCGAGAACTACAGAGCGGTTCCCGAGGGCGGATCGAGGTTCACGGTGCGCGGCACGGAGGTGCGCCTCGGTCTCGAGGGCCGTCATCAAGCGCTCAACGCGGTCGCCGCGCTGGCCGCCGCCGACTTTGCAGGCGTGCCCCTCGAAGTTGGCGCCGAGGCATTGTCGGAGGTGGCGGTCGATCACCGGCTTCAAGAGGTCAGGGCGCCTGCGGGATTCATCGTGGTCGACGATGCGTACAACGCGAGCCCTGAGTCCATGCTGGCGGCTTTCGACGCCGTGAACGATCGACCGCGGACGGGCCGGCTGTTGGCGGTGCTCGGCGAGATGCGCGAGCTTGGCGGGCTCGCCGACGAATCGCACCGAGTCGTCGGCCTGCACGCGGCCAAGGTGTTCGATGCGATCTGCGTGATCGATGGCGAACGAGCGCGGATCCTTGCCGAGGCAGCCGGAGCGGAGCTGGTCCCCGACCGCGGCGAAGCCGTGCTTTGGGTGAGGCGCAACGCGGAGGAAGGCGACCGAGTCCTGATCAAGGGCTCGCACGGCATACGTCTTGATGAAGTCGTCAAAGAGCTGACCCGTTGACAGTGTTCTCGGCGATCACCTTTGTGGTCGCGCTGGCCCTGTCGGCAATCCTGTATCCCCTGCTGATCCGCGCGCTGCGGCGGTTGAAGTCCGGCCAGGTCATTCAGACCGAGTTGCCCGAGAGCCATCAGAAGAAAGCGGGAACGCCGACCGGCGGTGGAATCCTTTTCGTCGGGCTGGGCATCGTCGCGGGCGTGCTGGCGGCCATCGCGGGACATGGAGGAGCGCTGCCCGCGGTGACGGGTCTGATCGCAGGCGGCCTCATTGGCTTCGCCGACGACCGCAGCAAGCTGCAGGTCGGCGCGCGAGGCATTCCCGCACGGCTCAAATTTCCAATCCAGATCCTGCTTGCGATCCCTGTCGCATGGCTGGCGTCCGTTCAAGGCGCATCGCATCAGCTTTGGTTGCCGGCCACCCCCTGGGTGATCTTTCCGCTCGCGGTGGTGGCGATCGTCGGCACCGCCAACGCGGTCAATATCACCGACGGGATGGACGGCCTCGCGGGCGGTCTGTCGGCCATCGCGTTCGCGGCGATCGTGCTGCTGCTGCCGGCCGCCCTGGCCGGCGAGAAGGCCGTGGCGATGACGCTTTGCGGGTCGCTCATCGGCTTTCTGATTTTCAATCGCTACCCGGCGCGGGTGTTCATGGGCGACACCGGCTCGTTGGCGATCGGTTTCGCGCTGGCGGCGATGGCCGTGCAGCAGGGAGTGCTCATCCTGCTTCCAATCGTCGGCCTGGTTTTTGTGCTCGAGACGCTGTCTGTCATCATTCAGGTGGCTTATTTCAAAGCCAGCGGCGGACGCCGAGTTTTCAAGATGACCCCGATCCACTACACGTTCCACCACCAGGGTTGGTCTGAGAATCGCATCGCGCTCTCCTTCTGGGGCGTGGGGCTTGTCTCGGCGCTGGCCGCGGCCGGGGTGGCACGGCTGGCCTCGTGACGGCCCTCGTGGTCGGGGCGGCGCGCAGCGGGATCGCGCTTGCCAACCACCTCACCGGCAAGGGTGAGCGCGTCAGGCTGACGGACCGCAGGCACGAGTCGGAGCTCGGGGAAACCATCGCCCAGCTGCCCGCGGGCGTGGACCTGCGCGTGGGCGGTTACGACGAGGGTGTCCTCGCCGGGATTGACACTGTCTATGCGAGCCCAGGCGTGCCGTGGGACTCGGAGTTGCTGCGCCGAGCGCGCGAGCGAGGCATTCCCGTCTCGAGCGAGATCGACCTCTTTCTCCGCCTGTGCCCCGGAACCGTGGTCGGCATTACCGGCACCAACGGCAAGACCACGACCACAGCTCTGACGGGCGAGGTTCTAGCTCTGGGCGACCGGCCGGTGATCGTCGGCGGCAACATCGGCGAGACGGTGCTCGACCGCCTGGGCGACATCACTCCGCGCCATTGGGTCGTGCTCGAGCTCTCGAGCTTCCAGCTCGAATCGGTGCGGGAACCTCATCTGCACATCGGAGTGATCCTCAACATCACCGCGGACCACCTCGACCGCCATGGCACGTTCGAGCGCTACGTCGATTTGAAGGCGCGCGCCATCGAGTTCGCGGGTGCGGACGATTTCGCGGTCCTCAACGGCCGGGATCCGGTTACGCGCCGGCTCGCCGAGCGCACCAGAGCGCATGTGACGTGGTTCGACCAGCACCGGCCCATCCCGCCCATGCCTCTGCCCGGCCGGCACAACGTGGAGAACGCGCTCGCCGCCGCGGCGGTCGGCCGCATCGCCGGACTCTCGGATGATGCGATTGACGAGGCGATCCGTGCCTTCAAAGGCGTCGAGCACCGCCTCGAGCTCGTCGGCGAGTGGAGCGGGGTGCGCTGGTACAACGACTCGAAAGCGACGAACCCAGACGCCGGTCGCGTCGCTCTCGGTGCATTCCCCAACACCCCCGTCGTGCTGATCGCGGGCGGATATGGCAGCGGCTTCGAGCTGGGCGATTGGCTGGCCGATGTTCTCGCCAACGTCGAGGCGGTCGTCCTGATCGGCGCCTCGGCGGACACGCTGGCGGAGGCGCTTCACACCCACAAAACGGTGGTGCGCGCGGCGAATCTCGATGAGGCGGTCGAGATGGCGGGCGCGCTCGCGCGGCCGGGCGGGGTGGTCCTGCTGAGTCCCGCCTACAAGAGCTTCGACATGTTCAAGGACTTCGAAGACCGCGGGCGGCAGTTCAAGGAAGCCGTCCACGTGAAGTTCGGAGCGCGTCAGTGAGCTCGGGCGTGCGCGAGGAGCGCCAGCCCGACCGGCTGCTGCTGCTCACAACTGTCCTGCTGTGTGCCGCCGGTCTGGTCATGGTCACCAGCGCGAGCATCGCTTTCGCCTACACGCAGCATCAGTCGGCCCTGTACTACGCCGAGCGGCAGACGGTATGGATGGTCATCGGCTTTGCCGCGCTGTTCGTGCTGAGCCGCTTCGACTACAGGAAGCTGCGGCGCCTGGCGGTTCCGGGAGCAGCGGTGGTTGTGCTGCTGATGCTCCTGGTGCTGGTGCCGCACTTCGGTGTGACCGTCAACGGCGCGCGCCGTTGGTTTGACGCTGGTCCGCTGGGCACATTCCAACCATCCGAGCTCGGCAAGCTCGCCTTCGCGGTTTTTCTGGCGCATTGGATAGATCGCAACGCCTCGGTCATCGGGACCTTTCAGAAGGGGCTGCTCCCGATCGCCGCGATGCTCGCGGGCGTCCTCGTGCTCCTGGTTCTGGAAAAGGACGTCGGGACGTCAATAGTCATGATCGGAATATTCATCAGCGCCTACTGGGCGGGCGGCGCGCGGCTGCGACACATCATCCTGCTCGTCGCGGTCCTCGGCCTCGGGCTCGTGGCGGTGACGCTGTTCGAGTCCTATCGAGTCGCTCGCCTGGTGTCCTTTCGGGATCCGTTCTCCGACCCGCTGGGGGCGGGATTTCAATCCACGCAGGCCCTGTACGGCCTCGGGTCAGGCGGCTTCTTCGGGGTCGGCATCGGGCACTCGGTGGAGAAGTACGGCTGGCTGCCGGAGGCTCATACCGACTTCATATTCGCCATCGTCGGAGAGGAGACCGGCCTGGCCGGGACCACACTGGTGATGCTGGGCTTTCTATGCTTTGCCATCCGGGGTTACCGAGCCGGCCTGAGGGCCCCCGATCGGTTTGGGGTGGTGCTGGCGGTGAGCATCACCACGTGGATTGCTTTCGAAGCGCTGCTCAACATGGCGACGGTCACCAACACGCTGCCGATCGCGGGGGTGCCGCTGCCCTTTTTCAGCTATGGCGGCACGGCGCTGGCGACCACGCTGGCGGCGGTGGGCGTGCTGCTGAGCATCGCGCGTCGTGGCAGCAATGCGGAGACGGGATTGAAACGGAGGACGAATGCGCCTTTTGATAGCGGGGGGCGGGACCGGCGGGCACCTTTATCCCGCCCTCGCCGTCGCCCGGGCTTTTCGCGCTGAGGAACCGGACGGTGCCCTGCTGCTGGTCGGTCGCGCGGGCGGTCCCGAGGAGCGTCTGGTCCCAGCCGCGGGCTTCGACCTGGCGACCGTCAACGTGCGCGGGCTCGACCGCGACGCGCTGTGGAAGAACGCGGCCCTGCCGGCCGTCATCCCGATGGCGCTGCGAGCCGGCCTGCGCATCGTCGACGCTTTCCGCCCTGACATCGTGCTGGGCGTCGGCGGCTACGTGATGGCTCCGGCGATCGCCGCCGCCCGGATTCGCGGCATCCCCTACGTGCTGCATGAGAAGGACGTCCGCCCCGGGCTGGCCACGCGCATGTTTGCCGGCTCGGCGGCCGCGGTCTGCACCACCCTGCCCGGAACTGAAAAGCGGATCAAGGCACGACGCGTCGTTCTCACCGGCGTCCCGCTGCGCGAGGGATTCGAGCCGCGCACCCCGGCCGCTCCGGCCCGACACCTGCTGATTACAGGCGGCAGCCAGGGTGCCCGCAACATCAACCAGACGGTGTGGGTCGCCCTCGATGCTCTGGTGGAACGGTTCGACGAGATCGTGCACGTCGCGGGAGGTCAGGGGACCGAGGGCATTGCAGGTCACTCGCACCGGCGCTACCGGGGCCTGGCTTTCGTTGACGATATGCAGTCCCTGATGGCCACCGCGGATCTCGTGATCAGCAGGGCGGGCGTCGGCACGATCGCGGAGGTGACCGCGGTCGGCCTCCCGATGGTCTTGATCCCAGGCACCTTTGGGGGCGGCCACCAGGAGGAGAACGCGGCGGCGATGGTGGAGGCCGGCGCGGCCGTCAGCATTCCCGACAGCAAGCTGAACTCTGATTCCCTGCTGTCCACGCTCGACGGTCTCACGCCCGAGCGGCTGCGCGCCATGGCGAAAGCCTCGGCCGGCGTCGGGCGCCGGAACGCCGCCCAGCGGGTGCTGGACGTTTTGAGAGAGGTGGTGCGCGTATGAACATCCATCTCATGGGCATCGGCGGCGCGGGTGTTTCCGCGCTCGCGCGTGTGCTGCAGGCCCGTGGCCACGTGGTCAGTGGGTGCGACCTCAAGCCGTCAAACACGACAGCTGAGCTGGAGGACGCCGGCATCCGAGTGGAGCTGGGCCACGACCCCGAGCACGTGCTGTTCAAGGATCTGCTGGTCTACAGCGGCGCGATCAAGTCATCGCCGGAGCTCGACGCTGCGCGAGCGATGGGGGTGAGGGTCGTCACGCGCGCGGAGATGCTGGCCGAGCTGATCGCCGAGAGCGACTCGATAGCGATCGCCGGCAGTGCCGGGAAGACCACCGTGACCTACATGGTCGGACACATCCTCACGGAAGCCGGCCTGGACCCGACAGTCCTCGTCGGCGACGGCTCGAGCTCTCGAGCGGGGCGCTCGAAGTTGCTGGTGGCCGAGGTGGACGAGTCAGACGGAAGCCTTGTCCTGCACCATCCAAAGCGCGCCATCATCACCAACATCGAGCTGGACCACATCGACCACTTCAAGGACGTGGAGGCCGTGCAGAACCTCTTCGCCGACTTCGTCGAGGGCCTTCCGGCCGACGGGCTCGCGGTGCTGTGCGCGGACGACGAACGGGCACGCTCGCTCAAATCAAAGGCACGGCGCGTCACGTACGGCTTTGACGAGAGCGCGGACTATCGCTGCGGCCTCGGCCGCCCGTTTCCGATCACTCACGGCGGCCGCGAGCTTGGACACGTCAACTTGCGTCAGCCTGGCCGGCACAACGTGCAGAACGCGACCGGTGCAGCGGCGATGGCGCTGGAAATTGGTGTGAGCTTCGCCGAGGTGGCGGGCGCGCTGGAGAGATTTCCCGGCGCGCACCGGCGTCTCGAGTTCATCGGGGTGTTCCAGGGGGCTGCGGTCTACGACGATTACGGCCATCATCCCACCAAGGTCCGCGCGACCTTGCAGGCGGCGCGCGAGCTTCGCCACCGGCGTTTGATAGTGGTGTTTCAACCTCACCGCTACTCGCGCCTCTCTGCCCTGATGCAGGATTTCTCGCGGGCGTTCACCGGCGCCGACAAGGTGCTGGTGCTGGACGTTTACTCGGCGGGCGAGGACAATCCGACGGGCGTGCAGGCGAGCGACCTGGCCAACCTTCTCCCGAATGGTTCTTACGTTGGTGATTTCGAGGGAGCACGCCAGGTGCTGGAAGGCCTGGTCGGACCTGACGACATTCTTCTATTGATGGGTGCGGGCGACATCCGCAGGCTGGGCGATGAGCTGGCGCAGCGCGTCTAACGTCGGGTGGTTGCGCGGCCTCCCTGGAGTCAGGGAGAAGGAGCCGCTGGCTTCGCGCACCTCATTTGGCATCGGCGGTCCCGCTGACTTCTTCCTCGAGCCCGGCAAGGCCGAAGGCATTGAGAAGGTGCTCGATGGATCGCGTGAGCGAGGAATCCCCTATTTCCTGCTTGGCGCAGGCACCAACCTTCTGATCGCGGACGATGGAATCGAGGGACTGGTCGTGCGCGTCGTGACGCGCGAGCATCGCATCGACGGCACGCGGATAACCGGGGCTGCGGGCTTGAAGATGATGCGGCTCGCGCGCATCGCGGCCGATGCCAACCTGCGCGGGTTCGAGTTCGCAATCGGCGTGCCCGGATCGGTCGGTGGCGCTGTGTATCAGAACGCCGGCTGCTGGGGCAGGGAGATGAGCGAGGTCCTGGTCGAGGCTTGCGGCTTCATGCCGGCGTCGGCCGAAAAGACATGGACACCGGCAGACCTCAAGTTCGGGTACCGCACGTCAGCGCTGCGCGATGGGGGCTTGAAGGGCGGATTCGTCGTCGAGGCGACGATCCAGCTCAAGCGGGGCGATGGGGAGGAGGCGAAGGCCGAGATGGCCAAGCTCACACGAGAACGAAATGAGACCCAACCGATCAAGACGAAGAACTGCGGCAGCGTCTTCAAAAACCCGCCAGGCGATTCCGCCGGACGGCTGGTGCAGGCAGCGGGATTAAAGGGCCTGCGCGAAGGCAAGGCCGTGATCTCAGAGCTGCATGGCAACTTCATTGTCAACGAGGGAGGCGCCACCGCCAAAGACGTCGCGAAGCTGATCGGGCGGGCGAGGGCCGAGGTGAAGCGGCGTTTCAATGCAGACCTCGAGCCGGAAGTCGAGCTGGTCGGGCGGTGGGGATGAAGTTGGCGGTTCTGCGCGGCGGCCGTTCCGCGGAACGCGAGGTGTCGCTGCGGTCAGGCGCCCAGGTCGAGGAGGCGCTGCGGCGCCTGGGCCACGAGGTCGTTGGCGTCGACCTCGATACGGCCACGTGGGACACGCTTCGCGACGGGGGCTTTGCCTGCGTCTTCAACGCGCTGCATGGCCGCCTCGGCGAGGATGGCGCGGTGCAGGGGATGCTCGAGCTGCTCGGGATGCCTTACACGGGGTCGGGAATCCTGGCGTCCGCGCTGTGCATGGACAAGTCGCGCGCGAACTCGGTGATGGCGGGCGCGGGGCTGCATATCCCGGACTTCGAGGAGCTCGAGATAAAGGAAGGCGTCGCGCCAGAGGTCGTGGAGCGCCTCGTCCTGCGGTTCGGCCTGCCGATAGTGGTGAAACCGGTACGCGAGGGCTCCACGATCGGGCTCACCATCGCCAAGGACCCTGACGAGTGCGCCAGCGGCCTCGTGCTGGCGGCTCGGTACGACCGCCGCGTCTTGGTGCAGAGGTTCGTGACCGGCACCGAGGTCACCGTCGGCGTGCTGGCGACCCCTGAGGTGCAGGTCCTGCCGACGCTGGAGATCGTGAGCGACAACCCGACCTACGACTACGACGCGAAGTACACGGCCGGCAAGTCGCACCACATCATTCCGGCCCGCATCGAGGAGCGCGCCCAAGCCACGTCGGCGGCCGCGGCGGAAAGTGCCTTTGTGCTGTTGGGCTGCGCGGGGATGGCGCGCGTCGACATCATCGTGGACGCCAAGAGCACGCCGTGGATCCTCGAGGTGAACACGGTGCCGGGCCTCACTGCGCTGTCCCTGCTGCCTGACGCTGCGCGCGCGGCCGGCGTGACGTTCGATCAGCTGTGTCAGCGCCTCGTCGACCATGCGATTCAGCGGCAGGCGAATCGGGTGGGGCCGCCCAGCGCATGAAACTGAGACGGCGCAGGTCGATGCTGCCGCGACTCGGTCGGCGGGACCTGGAGGCGAGCGAGCCGCTGAAGGGCCAGCTATGGACGCGGTCGGAGAAGTCGTTGCGCGAGCCGGACGTGCATTGGGCGCGTCGCGCCCTGGCGCTCGTGGTCGCGGCCGCGTTGTGCGCATTGCTGGGATGGCTGTGGTTTGGGCCGGCCCTTTCGGTGCGGACAGTCGACGTGACCGGTGCACAACACCTGACGAGCGCGCAGGTCGCGCAGATGGCCGGGCTGGCGGGGGGCGGCTCGGTGCTTTCGGTGGATGCGCAGGCGGATCGCGGCAAATTGCTCAACCAGACGTGGGTGCAAGCGGCCACCGTCATCCCGCAGCTGCCGGGAAGCGTGCTCATCGAAATCAGCGAGTGGCAGCCGGTCGCTGTCTACCACTCGGGGAACAACACGCCTCTGTTCCTGATGTCGGACCAGGCGGTGATTCTTGCCTCAGCTCCGTCGGCGGGTGGCCTGGTGGAAGTGCAGGGGCCAGGCGGTGCGGACCCGAAGGTCGGTCAGCGTCCCATCGAGCAGGTGCTGTTGACAGCGCTGGTCAACATGCAGCGGGGCTTCCCGGCCCTGCTGGGCCAGCAGGTGTCTGGATTCATCTTCGACTCGTGCGGCAACCTGACCCTGATCGCCAAGAAAGGCTGGAAGGTCTACTTCGGCCGCGTGCTGACGCCGGAAGAGTTCGTGACGTTGCGTGACAAGGTCGCGGCACTGAAAGCGATCCAGGGACGAGGCAACGTCAACTACAACTCAACGGACCTGGAGTACGTGAACGTGATGAATCCGGCCGAGCCGGCGGTCGGCTTCAAATCTAGGCTGAACCCTCCGACGCCGTCGCCTTCGCCGGGCGCAAGCCCGCGGCCAAAGCCATCGCCATCGCCGTCACCATCGCCGGCGCCGACATGCAAGTAATCATCGTTGCGGTCATATTCGCGATCCTGGGCGTCCTGATCGGGCTGCTGTCACCGGTCACCATCCCGATCACCTACGCCCGATACACGGCCGTCGCGCTGCTCGCCGCGCTTGACTCGATCTTCGGAGCGTTCAAGGCCTATATCGCAGGCACGTTCGAACCCAGGGTGTTCTTCAGCGGCCTGATCACCAACATGACGCTGGCAGGCGGCCTGACCTACTTCGGGGACAAGCTGGGCGTCGACCTGTCGATCGCGGCGATCGTCGCGTTCGGCGTCAGGATCTTCAACAACCTGGGGGCGATCCGCCGGCACTACTTGTAATTTCTAATCGGGTCCGCGGGGCGATGGCCCAAACGTGACGGTCGGTGGAATCGTCACCATCCGCCCGCCGTCACCGCGCGCGATCTGCCAACCGCCCTCGTGCACCATCCAGTGATGCCGGTAACAGAGAAGGGTGAGGTTGTTCGGCTCATTTGTCCCGCCGTGGAGCCAGTGCACCAGGTGATGTCCCGATGTCCAGCTCGCCGGCCGGTCGCACCCTGGCCAGGTGCAGCCGCGGTCGCGAACGTTGAGCGCATTGCGCGCCGGTCCCGAGATCACGCGCCTGGCGCGACCGACGTCGATGACCATGGAATCCGAGTCGAGCAGGATCCGCGTCACCGAGCAATCGCACGCCAGCCTCTCCACCGCCTTGGCCGAGATGGGAAGCGAGAACTCGAGCTCCGCCGCCGGAGCGCCGTCGAGACCCTTCAGCGTTTCGAGCGAGGTGGTGACCTGCAGGTGGGTGCGCTGGCCGGCGCCCTGCGGCACCAGCCCGTTGTCGAGATGGTGCCAGGCAACGTCGACCAGGGCATCCGCCAGCCGCCGCTCGTAAGGCCGCTTGTCGTCGGCACCGGAGCGCCGCGCCAGCGGCTCGAGCACGGTCCGGATGACCGCGCCGCTCTCGGAGTCAAAGGCACCGCTCAGGAAGATCGCGCCGCTCTCCTCGTCGGTGCTGACGCGCAGGCTTCGGTTCTCAACCAGGTCTGACTCGCTCGCCACATACCCCAGGGGGTCGGCGGCATGCCGGAGGTGGCGGCAGATGTGGTGGAACTTACCGACCGAGTTCTGACGCGCCTTGGCCAGCAAGCGCTCTTCATCGAACACCCTGGCGGTGGGGGAGGCAGCCAGAGCGTTGGCAGTCCTGGCCATGACCACCAGGTGACCGAAGCCAACCCTGCCTTCGGCCATGGCCAGAATCGTCTGGGGCAGGGCATCGAAGTGCTCGCCGGCAGCCACGTAGTTGGCCGCCTGCGGGCCGGTCAGGTGGCAGTGGAAGCGGATCCAGTCGATGGGCGAGACAGAGCCATTCAGCTGGTACTCGTTGGTGGCGGCGAACTCGGCCGCTTCGCGGGCGAACATGAGCTGCATCAAAGAGAGGCCGCGGCCCATCTCTTCCAGGCGCTCGGCGCGAGTCCGCCGGTCCTCCTCGGGCGGCTCGATGTCCCAGACGTCTTGCGTCGCGAGCATAGGAAATATGATACGAACAAACGTTCGACAAGTCAAGCTTTTGCATCTGCAAACGGGGCATTTTTCGACTTCCGAACCCACGCCGTCACCGGCGCCGTATTCAGTCTGCGAACCAGCCCCCTGACACCCCTTTCCCAGCCCGTAACCCGCCCCGCACCTCCTCCAGACGGACCCGAACCCGCAAGCCTCCCGTCGCCACCCGCACACCCCGTACCCAGCCCGTAACGGCGGCGGCCCCACCCCAAGCAAGGCACCTTCGCTACCCGCCCGGACCACTAGGCGTGCCGTTCCACAACCGCCGACCCACAAAATCTAGTCCGCAGACGTCCCGGAGCCGATATAATCCCCAGCAGCCCGCCCCCAGTTCCAGCCCACGTTCCACCAGGAGGCACCACAACCAGTTTTGTCACGGCGGAAGCGCACCGTCGGCCTAGACCTCGGCACGAGCCGCGTCGCCGTGGTCATCGCCGAGTCTGACGACCCCGGCGGCCCCCTCAACATCATCGGCGTGGGCGAGGCCCCCTCCGACGGCCTCCGCAAGGGCGTCGTGATCAACCTCGAAAAAACCATCGCCTCCATCCAGGCCGCAGCGGTGGCCGCCGAGCGGATGGCCGGCCAGCGCATCGAATCCGTCGTCGTCTCCCTCGCGGGCGGCCACCTCTCCTCCCAGAACTCCACGGGCGTCGTCGCGGTAGCAAGGCCAGACCACGAGATCGGCGAGGAGGACGTGCACCGCGTCGTCGAGGCCTCCCGCGCGATCAGCGTCGCCTCCGACCGCCAGGTTATCCACGTGATCCCCCGCGCCTACACCGTGGACGGACAGGACGGCGTGCGCGATGCGGTCGGCATGACGGGCCACCGCCTCGAGGTGGAAACCAACATCATCACCGGGGCCCAAACCGCGGTTCAGAACGTGATCAAGTGCGTCCACGGCGCCGGCTTCGACATCGAAGACGTCGTCTGTACCGGCCTCGCCGCGGGCGAAGGCGTCCTCACGCCCCAAGAGATCGACCTCGGCGTTTGCCTCGTCGAGATTGGCGCGGGCACCACGGCCGTCGTCGTCTACAACGAGGGCTCTGCGCGCCACCTGGCCGTGCTGCCGGTCGGCGGCAACCACGTGACGAGCGACATCGCGATCGGCTTGCGCACCACGCTCGACGAGGCCGAGAGCCTGAAGCTGAACTACGGCCACACCCTCCCTGACGTCATCGACCACGGCGAAAAGGTCGAGGTCCGCCAGGTGGGCGGCGACCGCATCCAGGCCCTGCCCCGCCGCTTCCTGGCCGAGATCATCGGCCCCCGCATGCAAGAGATCTTCCAGATGGCCCGCGAAGAGGTCCGCAAGAGCGGCTTCGACGGCCTCCTGCCGGCAGGCATCGTGGTGACTGGAGGTGGCTCCCGCCTCATGGGCACCACGGCCGCCGCCCAAGCCGTCTTCGACGCCTCGGTGCGCCTCGGCCAACCGCTGGGAACCGGCGGCCTCGCCGACCGTGCGCAGGGGCCCTCCTTCGCAGTTGCCGTCGGCCTCGTCAAGTGGGGCTCACGTGCCCCCGCCCGCGGCTATGCCAGCGCGCGGCAGCCCGTGACCATCGGCCTGACATATCAAAAAACAGTGAGGTGGCTGCGAGATTTTTTCTAGAGAAGAGACCCGAAACCAGCTTGAGCTCGCCATAGCCAAAGCCAAAGGACAAGAAAACCAGGAGGATGTCGTGAAAGAAAGTTTGTTGCACGAAGGGCGGGCCCGCATCAAGGTCGTGGGCTGCGGCGGCGGCGGCGGCAACGCGGTCAACCGGATGATCTCGAAAGCCCTGAAGGTGGAGTTCATCGCCGTCAACACGGACAAGCAGGCGCTCGAGCGCTGCCAGGCGGACGTCAAGGTCCATATGGGCAACAAGATCACCCGCGGCCTGGGCGCGGGCGGCGACTGGACCCGAGGTCGCGACGCGGCAGACGAGAGCCGGACAGAGCTTTCGGCTGTCGTCCAGGACTCGGACATGGTGTTCATCACCGCCGGGATGGGGGGTGGCACCGGCACCGGGTCGGCCGCCATCGTCGCGCAGCTGGCCAAGGAATCGGGGGCGCTGACCATCGGCGTCGTGACGCGCCCATTCGCCTTCGAAGGGCGCGTGCGCAACGAGACCGCTGAGGAAGGCATCAAGTCCCTTCGCAGCCAGGTCGACGCGCTGATCGTGATTCCGAACGACCGGCTGGCCCAGGTCGCCAACTCGAAGACGACCCTGGAAGAGGCCTTCCGGATGGCGGACGACGTCTTGCGCCAGGGCGTTCAGGGCATCTCCGACCTGGTTACCAACCCTGGCGTCATCAACCTCGACTTCGCGGACGTCAAGGCGATCATGGAGAACGCGGGCGAGGCCCTCATGGGCATCGGACACGGCGCCGGCGACAACCGCGCTGAGGATGCCGCCAAGCAGGCGGTGTCGAGCCCGTTGCTCGAAACGTCGATCGATGGCGCGAAGGGGATCCTCTTCAACATCACCGCGGGCAAGGACATCACCTTGCAGGAGGTGCAGAAGGCGGCCGAGATCGTGCGCGCTGCGGCCGACCCCAGCGCCAACATCATCTTCGGCGTCGTGCGCGATGACACCATGCAGGGCGAGATCAAGATCACGGTCATCGCGACCGGGTTCGGCGCCAAGAGCTCGACCGAGGTGCGGCACGACACGCAGCGCAAGGCGCTGGAGCGCGAGCGGCCTGAGTTCGGCACCGACGAGATGAGCGACATCAACATCCCGGCGTTTCTCCGCAACCGAATGTAGGCATAGATAGGACACATTGCGCTGCCCGTACTGCGGTCATCACGACCTGAAGGTGGTTGACTCCCGCGACTCGGAAATCGGAGAGGCGATCAGGCGCAGGCGTGAGTGCCTGCAGTGCGGGCAGCGTTTCACCACGTACGAGCGGATCGAGGCGGTGCCCTTCTACGTCACCAAGAAGGATGGCCGCCGCGAGGACTTCGACCCGCAGAAGCTGTTCACGGGGCTGAAAAAGGCGACCGAAAAGCGCGACATCTCGCCGGAGCGGTTGCGCGCGATCGTCGACGACATCGAGGCAGAGCTGAGGCGGTCAGGCCGGGTCGAGATCCCCAGCGGGGAGATCGGCGAGATGGTGATGGACCGACTGCGCGACCTCGATGAGGTTGCCTACATCAGATTCGCGTCGGTCTATCGAGAGTTCATGGACCTGCAGCAGGTCAAACGCGAGATCGAACAGGTACTCAGCTCCAGAAGGCCTACGTAAGGCCTCCACACTCCTGGCCGCTTGGGGGAGGTCGGCGCCGCTCGCGCTGCCGGGTGGGGGTGCCGGTCTAGTCTTTCTGTCGTGAAGACGATCCCCGCCGTGCTGCATGTGCCGGAGCTGGCGGACGAACCCAGGTTGATCCACGGATTCTCGACGACGCTCCTCGGATCAGTTGGCCTGACCCACGCAACCGATCGGGCCGCCGTGATGAAGTCGCGGGATGAGTTCGCACGCATCCTGGAGCTCGATGGCTCCGAATCGCTCACCGTCGCGGGCGCGGTCCACGGAGCAGATGTCGCGCGGGTTGATTCGGC
>DASXNH010000226.1:0-11031 GCA_036495195.1 Candidatus Dormiibacterota bacterium | reverse complement strand
GCCGCGGGTCAGCTCTGGAGGGGCCTCGAAATCGCAGACGTCTTGCGTCGCGAGCATAGAAATATGCTACCAAACAAACGTTTGGGATTCAATGTTTTGGGGGTGTTAATTCGCTCCTTGCGCGGCCCTTCTGTGGCCTTATCTGTGCCCGTCGCGCCAACTCCATGCGTCACGCCAGAACCTCCAGTCGTAACTGGATCACCTCTTCCCAGTCCGTTTTCAAGTCTTAGAGTAAGTACTCATGGAGTATCGGATCGAACAGTTGGCCCGCACCGCCGGCGTGGCCGTCGACACCATCCGCTTCTACCAGGGCAAGGGCCTGCTGGACGCCCCGCGCCGGGAGGGCCGCGTCACCTGGTACGGGGATGGTCACCTCGAGCGCCTGGGGCGCATCCGCGACCTCCAGCAGCGCGGTTTCACCCTCACCGTGATCCAGCGTTTCCTGGCCGGCGAGCTCGAGCCGTCGGACGAATCGCTGGTGGCGGCGGTGACACGGCCCACCTCGCCCCAGACCCTGACCCTGGCCGAGCTGGCGGATCGCAGCGGCGTCGCGGCCCCGCTGCTCAAGAGCCTCGAGAACGCCGGCCTCCTGGTCCCGGTCGAGACAGGGGACGAGGCGCTCTATCCCGCTGAAGACCTCGAGGCGATCGCCGCGGGCATGCGGCTGATTGCGGCCGGCGTCCCGCTGAGCGAGCTGATGGACCTCGCCAAGGATTATTCCGCGGCGGTTGACAGGACCGCCCGTCAGGCGGTGGAGCTTTTCGACCATCACGTGCGCGAGCGAATTCACTCCGAAGGGGGCGAGCCCGAGGCCGCCGAGCGCAACCTGCTCGAGCTGTTCAACCAGCTGCTCGACGCAAGCGGTACCCTCGTGCGCCACCACTTCCAGCGCACCGTGCTGCGCGCTGCGCGAGACCACATCGAGAAAACCTCGAGATGATTGCGGCGACCGCGGTGCGGACGCGGGAGCTGGAACGAACGCCTGACCTCGTGGACCTGGTGAGCGCCGCGCGCGATGCGGGACACGAGGTGCTGCTCATCGAGCGACCGATGCCCGACGCTGTGAGCGTCGCTGCGCTCGGACGCGTCTACGACATCGTGGCGGCGCGCGGCGGCGTCGCGCTCGAAGCGGTGGCCGGCAACATCATCGACTTCGAGGCGGGAGATGACAGGCTTCAGGCGGCGTCGCGACTCTGGCGCCGCCTGCGCAAAAGCATCGCCCCGGCAGGTCCGATTGGGACCGGCCCGATCGCGGTTGGCGGTTTTGCGTATCGGCCGGGCCGCGACCCGGGCGGGCCGTGGTCGGGGTTCCCCGCGGTGCTGCTTCGCGTGCCGGCGCTGGCGGTGACCAGGATTCGCGGGCGGACATTCGCGACCGCGGCATCAGCCGGCGCCGAAGAGCTGCTCGAGCTCTCGCATACGGGGGTGCGGGCACCGGCGGCGCGGCGCCTCGAGATCACCTCGGTGCGCAACCCGGTGGCCTGGACGGCAGCCGTCGAGACAGCCGCCAAGCGGCTCCGCGCGGGCGACGCGGCCAAGGTGGTGCTCGCGCGTGAGTTGATTGCACGGGGCGATGGCGTCATTTCGGCGGGCATGGCCGCACGCTCCCTGCGCGCGGCGTACCCGTCGTGTTTCACCTACCTCGTCACCGGGGCCGACGGCACGGCCTTCGCTGGTGCGTCTCCCGAGCTGCTGGTGCGACGCTCGGGTGGTCGAGCCTACTCGCAGCCGATGGCGGGGTCGGTGGCGCGCGGTGCAAATGAGGCGGAAGACGATCGCCTCGCGCGGCAGTTGGTTGCCAGCACGAAGGACAACGCCGAGCACAGAATCGTTTCGAAATTCGTCACCGACGCGCTTCAAGAGTTCTCAACCAAGGTCGAGGCGCGTGAGCCGGAGGTCGTGCGCTTCACCAACATTCAGCACCTGGCGACAACCATCACGGCCGAGCTCAGGACGCCTGCGTCGGAGGCCCTGGACCTGGCCGCGGCCCTCCATCCGACCCCCGCGGTCGGTGGCTGGCCCCGCCCCGCGGCGGAAGCGCTGATCGACGAGCTCGAAGGTCTGGAGCGGGGCTGGTACGCCGGCGCCGTCGGGTGGACCGACGGGCAGGGCGACGGGGAGTTCGCGGTAGCCTTGCGGTGTGGTCTGCTCTGGGAGGACGGCGCGCGCCTGTACGCCGGAGTTGGCGTGATGCCTGATTCCGACCCCGCACGCGAGCTCGAAGAGACCGAGTTGAAGTTCAAAGCGCTTTTGATGGCGCTGACGTGATGGAGGTCGAGCTCAACGGCGCTCGCATCCACTACCAGCGCTCGGGCGCCGGCTATCCGGTGGTGTTCCTTCACGCGGGGGTTGGGGACTCGCGCATGTGGGAGCCGCAAGCGTCAGGGCTGGGCAAGCATTTCGACGTCATCACGCCCGACATGAGGGGCTATGGCAAATCAGAGCTGCCGGCAACTTCATGGTCGCCCACCGGGGACGTCCTGGCTCTGATGGATGCGCTGCACATCAGAGAGGCGCCACACCTGGTCGGATGCTCGATCGGCGGCGGGGTCGCCATCGACTTCGCGCTGGAGCACCCCGACCGCGTCTCCAAGCTGGTCCTCGTCGGTGCGGGCGTGAGCGGCCAGCCCCACGACCACAAATATGACGACCTCTACTCCGATGTCGACGCGGCTGAAGAAACCAACGACCTCGATGTCTTGAACGAGGCGGAAATGAGGCTCTGGCTCGTCGGCCCGGGTCGCACGGCAGGCCAGGTCGACAAGCGCCTGCGGGACCTCTTCCTGGACATGAACGGAATTTCTCTCAAGAGCGACTTCGCCGGCGCTCCCGTCCAGAAAATCAATCCTCCGGCCTTCGGGAGGCTCGCAGAGATCGCGTCGCCAACCCTGGTCGTGGTCGGCGACCAGGATCTATCGGAAATTCGGGACACCGCGGACCTGCTCGTTTCAAAGATCCCAAGCGCGCGCAAGGTGGTCATCCACGATGCCGCTCACCTGCCGAATCTCGAGCACCCCGAAACCTTCAATCGCGTATTGCTGGACTTCTTGAACGGCTAGACAGCCTTAGCGCAGAGCTGCGGAGGCTGCCTCCCAACAGGTCCTGTGCCCGTTGACGCTGTCCTCGCGCTTGAACTTGACGACCACGAGCGTTGGCGTTTGCGCCGCGAGAGCGTCGACCAGCGCCGGCTCGAGGCCCGCGCGATCCGTCACGGGGCTGTACACGAGGTCGTAGAGTCGCGCGATCTGCGCGAAATCGAGGCCCAGCGGCGTTGCGAAGAGCTCCTCGAAAACGTCCTGATGCTGCGCCTGTGGGAGGAAGTTGAAAACGCCGCCGCCGTTGTTGTCGCAGACCACGATGGTTGCCCTGAGTCCATGCCGCCTCAACGCCCAAAGACCGTTCATGTCGTGATAGAGGGACAGGTCACCGAGCAGCAGCACTGTAGGGACGCTCCTCCCGGCGGCCAGGCCCAGGCCTGACGAGACCAGGCCGTCGATACCGCTCGCGCCGCGGTTGCCGTAAAAACGCTGTTGGGTTTTGGCATACGGCCAGAAGCTGTCCACGGCACGAATCGGCATGCTCGAACCGACGAAGACCTGCCCGGTGTCGGGGAGCCGTGCCGCCAGCGCCCGCACGATATGGCCCTCGTGCAACGGCGTCGATACAAACGTCGCGGCGATCGCGGCCGTCGCCCGCTTCCCGGCCGACATCCACTCCTCTCGCCACGTATTTCGATCCATGGCGGGCAGTGCCTCGAGCAGCGCTTGCGGATCGCACGCCATCACATGGCTTGCGACCTGCTCGGGGTCGCGCCACACGCGGTCGGGGTCGATCAGGAAGGTCGGCGCGGAGGCTGCCGCGAGCCAGGCGCTGAGCACCTTTGAGGTGGGCGTCCCGCCGATGCTGACCACGAGGTCGGGCCCGTGTTGCAGGGACCAACCCGCGCGCAACAGGGCTTCATACGATTCGACGGCGGCGCCGGTTTCTGCGCGCCTGAGCTGTGAGCTCGGCTCCGCGAGCACAGGGAGCCCCAAACGGCTCAGCGCCGGCGCCAGCCGGTCTCCGTCAAGCATCTCGCCCGCGACGATCAGCGGCCGCTGAGCCCTCTGCAGAGCCGAGGCAAGAGTCGTGACCTGGCCTGGCGTCGGCAGCATGCGGCCGGCGGTGATCGCCTGGCCGGGCGTGCCCAGCGCGACCGGGAGCTCGCCCGGCGTGGGCACCAGGGGCTCGCGGAATGGAAGGTTGATGTGCACCGGCCCGCCGGCGGCCTCCGCATATGCGCGCGCCGCCAGGCGGCGCCACTGCCTGGGCGCGCTGGAAGATTCGACGGGAGGGCCTGGGTCGAAGAACCATCGAACGGCGGTTCCGTAAAGGCGTTGCTGGTCGATCGCCTGATTGGCGCCCACATCGCGAAGCTCAGGCGGGCGGTCCGCGGTGAGGACGATCAGAGGAGTGCGCGAATGAAAGGCCTCGACGACGGCTGCGTGAAACTCGGCCGCCGCCGTCCCCGATGTGCACAGGATGACGACTGGCTTTCCTGATGCCTTGGCGACGCCGACAGCGAAGAACGATCCGGATCGTTCGTCGATCTGGACGAAAACTTTGATCTTGGGGTGGCGCTGAAGCGCGATGGCGATCGGCGCCGACCGTGAGCCGGGTGAAATGCAGGCGAACTCGACGCCCTGCGCGGCGAGCTCATCGACGAAGGTTGCGGCGAATGATTGCGTTACATCCATAGGATCTATTTGTGATTCTCGAGGGGGATGACGTCCGGTTCAACTATGAGGTGATCGGCGAAGGTTCGCCGGTCACGCTCCTCCACGGGTTCACCCAGAGCAGCCGCAGCTGGAAGGAGATCGTCTCCCTGATGCCCGCCGGCTGGAAGTGGATCTTGCCCGACCTTCGCGGCCACGGCAACACCCGCGTCAGGCCTGGTGCCCCGTACACGATGGAGGCCTGCACCGCCGACCTCGAGATGCTGTGGACCAGCCTCGGGATCGCCCAGACCCATCTGGTCGGCTACTCGATGGGCGGCCGGCTGGCGCTCCACGTGGCGGCGACAAGGCCGGAGCGGCTCCTGTCGCTGCTCACCATCGGCGCTCATGCCGGCCTCGACGAGGAAGCGCGCGAAGGCAGGCGGCGGGGCGACGGGGAGCTGGCGCAGCGAATCGAGCGTGAGGGGCTCGAGGCTTTCGTCGATTACTGGAGCCGCCTGCCCCTGTTCGAGGGTTTGGAGCGGCGCGGCCCGTCGTTCGCCGCCGAGGTGCGAGCGGCCCGCATGGAGAATCACATCGAGGACCTGGCGGAATCGCTGCGCGGCATGGGCGCGGGCGCGATGCGGCCGGTCTGGAACGAGCTCAACCGTGTCAGGATCCCCTGCACGTTCGTCGCCGGCCAGCTGGACCACGGCTACGCCGCGTCGGCGCGCCGCCTTGCGGCATCGGTTCCGGACGGCCGCGTCGTGATCGTCCAGCGAGCGGGCCACACAGTTCATCAGGAGCGGCCCGAAGCGTTCTCGCGACTGCTTCTGGCTCATCTGGAGGCAGCGTCGGACAGGTCCGAGGCGTCGCCTTCGAGCTCGACGTCGGCCTGAAGGCCCGCGGCGTAGCGAGCGGCGCCCACTCGCTCCTGATCGACAAGTCCGCCGCCGCCGATCCTTCGGAGCACGAACGACCGGCATCCCCGCTGGCACCAACCGTCCACGTCGCGCGCGACATCGGCCGGGTTTCGGGCGGTGATGTAGGCCCTCATGAGAGCAGCAGGCCAAGGGTCATGAGAAGTGCGTACGCGAGCTCGGCGCCGGCCATACGCTTCAACGCTCCGACCAGCTCGGGGCCGTTTCTGGTGGCGAAGGCGGTGCGCACAGGCACGGCCGCGATCGGAATGGCGAAATGCACGGCCATGATCGTGACGCCGGCCAATCGTGTGGCCAGCATGACGATCGGGACGGCGAAGGCAGCACACACGAGCACCAGCAGGAGGACCAGCGTCGGTCCACGGCCGATTCGCGTCGCGAGCGTACGCTTGCCGGCCGCCGCATCGGTCTCGATGTCGCGAATGTTGTTGAGGACCAGGATTGCGGTCGCGAGAGAGCCGATGCCGCAGCCGGCCAGAACCGCAAGCGGCGTCACTCGCAGCTCCTGCACGTAAACCGTGCCCATCGTGGCCACCAGGCCGAAGAAGATGAAGACGAACAGCTCGCCGAGCCCAAGGTATCCATATGGCCTTGGTCCGCCCGTATACAGCCATGCGGCCAGCAGGCATGCCGCCCCGACGATGAGCAGGCGCCAGTCGATGGCGATGCTCAGAGCGAGTCCGACGATGCCGGCGACGGCAAAGGCAGCGATCGCGGCCCACTTCACGCGCTCGGGCGCGACGATTCCCGATGCCGAGGCTCGCAGCGGTCCAATTCGCTGCGGCGTGTCAGCGCCGCGAACGAAGTCCGAGTAATCGTTCGCCAGGTTGACGCCAATCTGCAATGCGAGCGCGATCAGGAGCGCCGCGAAGCCGGCCCAGGGGCGAGCCCCGCTTTCGTGCACCGCAACGGCTGAACCGGCGAGCACCGGCGCGACAGCCGCCGCCAGCGTCGCCGGCCGCAAGGCAAGCCACCACACTCGCGCCGGGGTCGGAATGGCAGCCGCCACCGTCATGGCCGCTTTGGAAATTTCGAGAAATCGGGCTTGCGCTTTTGCACGTACGCGTCCCGACCCTCCTGCGCCTCCTCGCTCATGTAATAGAGGAGCGTCGCGTCGCCGGCGAGCTGCTGGATTCCAGCCAGGCCATCGTCAGCCGCGTTGAGCCCCGCCTTCAGCATGCGCAGCGCGAGCGGGCTGAGCTCCAGCATCCTCCGGCACCACCTGACCGTCTCCCCCTCCAGGTCGGCCAGCGGCACCACCTTGTTGACGAGGCCCATGTCGAGCGCCTGCTGCGCGTCGTACTGGTCGCAGAGGAACCAGATCTCGCGCGCTTTCTTCTGGCCGACGATCCTCGCGAGCAGCCCGGCTCCATAGCCTCCATCGAAGCTGCCCACGCGGGGTCCGGTCTGCCCGAAGCGCGCGTTGTCAGCCGCGATGGTCAGGTCGCAAACGACGTGCAGAACGTGCCCTCCGCCGATCGCGTAGCCGGCGACCATCGCGATCACCGGTTTCGGCAAGCGGCGAATCTGCACCTGGAGATCGAGCACGTTGAGGCGGCCGGTGCCCTTGGGATCGATGTAGCCATCGTCACCACGGATCCGCTGGTCGCCGCCGGAGCAGAACGCTTCGGTGCCGGCGCCTGTGAGGATGACGACTCCGATCTTCGGGTCGTCTCGAGCGGCCTCGAATGCGCGCGACAGCTCGAATACCGTCGTCGGCCTGAACGCGTTGCGGACCTCAGGGCGATTGATGGTGATTTTGGCGATGCCGTCCCAGGTCTGATAGATGACGTCCGTGTAACGTCCCGAACGCCGCCAGCCGGCTGGCTTGGCACGGGCCTTGCGTGGCCGCTGATCCTTCAAGCTGACACTCCGAGAGCGATCACTAGCACTATTCTGATCCCTCTGGCGACCGGATTGCCGACCCGCGCCGGGACTACGCCCGCTTCCGCGATTTTCGCCGTGGAAAGAGGCTGAGGATCTTGGCGTAGTCCTCCGGCGTGTCGATGTCGTCGGGGCGGCCTGGGGCGGGCACGGTGTCAAGAAGCTCGGGGTGCCCATCCAGGATTTGCCTCGCGCCGGCGTCGCCCTGCAGAGCGTTGAGGTCGGCCCACAGCTCGCGTGCCAGCACGACCGGCGGGGCCCATTGCGTGGGGCGACTCCCTGGAGGGCTCTCGTCCGGGGTGCGTTTCTTGGCGACGGCGACTGCAGGACGTGAACCTTCACGACGCCATGCACGCAGCAGTGCGGACACTGTCCGCGAGCCTACGAGCGGCTGGTCCCCGAGCAGGACGGCAGCCGCTTCGATCTCCGGCCTGAGCGCGCGCAGCCCAACCTTCAGCGATGACGCCATGCCCGTATGTGCGTCGGCATTGTGGACCAGCTCCGCCGAGTCCCCGACCGCGGCCTTGACCTCAGGCGAGGAATACACGACCACCAGCTGCTGGCATCCGCCATCGGAGGCGGACTCGATCGCGTGCCTCACCATCGGCCTGCCGTCGAATTCCAGGAGCAGCTTCTGGGAGCCGCTCATCCGTGAGCTGGAACCGGCCGCGAGGACAATCGCGCCGATCGGGAGCAGCGCCGCCGCAAGGCGCTCGAACGGAGGCCGGGCAGACCTTATCCACTCCACCTCGACATCCGCCCGGAGCGCGAGCTCGGCGAAGTCGCGCAGGCGGCTGTTGTCACCATCGACGAGGAGCAGGCGGCGGCCCGCGAGGGCGGAGAGGTCGGGAACGGTGGCCGGGAGGCTGATCACGGCAAGGGACCGGCAGTCTTCGCGGGACGCCACATGCTCCAGGGCGGATTCGATGTCCCGACCCCGGACGACCACGCTGTGAGGACCCTCGGGTTCTCGATAGGTCCGTCCACGAATCGGCAGCTCGAGGTCGCTCATGACGAAGACGGTCACCTGTCCAGCATGCCAGAGAGCGCCGGTTAGTCTTTAGGTGTGCCCCTTCTTGGTGCCCACGTCGATTCGTCCGGTGGCCTCCACCTGGCCTTCGAGCGCGCCGCCGCCATGGGCGCCGAAGCGATCCAGGTCCACCCCACGCCCCCTGGATTTTGGGGCTCGCCCAAGCTCGACGAAGTCCGCATCTCGACGTTCAAGGACGCGGCGGCGAAGCATGGGAATCCTCCGTTCTACTTTCACGCCGTCTACCTGATCAACCTCGCCGGCGACGACACGGCGATGCGGCAGCGATCTGAAAGCACTCTTGCCGGCTACCTGAAGGCGGCCGACGATCTCGGGATCGACGGCGTGATCTTTCACACCGGGTCGCACAAAGGGGCCGGGTTCGAGGCGCGGTTGCCCAACATCATCGGGCACCTGAAGAGTGTGTTGGAAAGAGCCGACCCGACGAAGGCGCGCCTGCTCATCGAGAACAATGCCGGTCTCGGCGGTTGCGTCGGAGCACGATTTGAAGAAATCGCTGAGATGCTGACCGCGCTTGACGATCCCCGGGCCGCGGTCTGCTTCGACACCTGCCATGCCTTCGCTTCCGGCTATGACGAGCGAACTGCCTCAGACGTCTCGAAAACCCTGGACGAGCTCGATCGAGTCGTCGGGATCAAGCACGTCGAGGTGATCCACTGCAACGATTCTGTGACAGGGCTCGGTTCCAATCGCGATCGACATGCCAACGTCGGCGAGGGAGAGATCGGTGAGGAGGGCTTCCGCGCGCTCCTGCACGAACCTCGCCTGGCCAAGCTGCCTTTCATCCTCGAGGTGCCTGGAGCCGGCGGTGGGCCGGACGCCACCCAGGTGGAGGTGCTGCGTCGCCTGGCTCGCGACTAGGCGCATCCTGAAACCGACGCCGCTGGCCCTATCGTTGTCGGCGTGAAAAAGTCCCGGGCTGAGGCGTTCAGCGATGGGGTCTTCGCGGTGGCGGCCACTGTGCTCGTGTTCAACCTCGTCGACCCCAAGGTGAGCCGCGGCCTGGGTACCGCGCTGCTGCAGGAATGGCCGTCCTACGCGGCCTACGTCATCAGCTTCTCGACCATCGTCGTGATCTGGGTGAATCACCACGGGATCATGGACGCGATCGGAAGGTTCGATCGCGTGCTCCTGTTTCTGAACGGACTCCTGCTCCTCACTGTCGCAGCCATCCCCTTTCCGACTGGCCTGCTCGCACATTACCTGCAGGCAGGCCACGATCAAACTCCCGCCGCGGTCGCCTACGGATTGACCATGAGCTCCATGTCGGTCGCATTCAGCATGGTCAACCTCTATGCCCGGCGTTACCGCATCAAGATGGTGCCCCTCGACTGGGTCGGCTTCTCGCTCGGCCTGGGCCTGTGGCCCATGGCGACCATCACCGCATTCTTCAACGTCACGCTGGCATTGACGCTGTACGCATTCGTGGTTCTCTTCTACATCGCCCTGCCCATCACTCGGGAGAGGCGAGCCATGGCGGCGGCGTCAGGCGATGGAGCGCTTGGCCTCGCGCATGGAGACCCCGGTACCGCCAAAACGCGTGGCGGTGATCTCGGCGAGGATCCCTAGAGCCGTCTCTTCGGCGCCACGACCTCCAAGGTCCAGGCCGATCGGACCGTGCACGCGCGCCAGCTGCTCCTCCGTGAAGCCCTCCGCGCGCAACGCATCGAACCGGTTCTGGTTGGTCTTCCGGCTGCCGATCGCTCCGATGTAGCCGACCTCTTTGCCCAGCACGGACCGCAGGGCGGGCAAGTCGAACTTCGGGTCGTGGGTGAGGATCACCACATAGGTCGAGCTGTCGAAATTCAACTTCGCCAACGCCTCGTCAGGCCAGGCGACGATCAGCTCATCGGCGTCGGGGAAACGTTCCTTGGTCGCGAACTTCGATCGGGCGTCGACCACTGTCACGCGATAACCCATGAGCTTCGCCAGGCGGTGAAGCGGGATCGCAATGTGGATCGCGCCGACGATGACCAGATGCGCAGGTCGGCGTAGCGGTTCGACGAGCCAGTCGCCCTCTCGCCGCGCGAGCTCGCTCCCCACGGGCGAGCCGGCCAGGAGGCTCACCTCGCCGGTGACCAGGTTCGTCCGCAGGGTCGCCGCTTCGTTCCTCTCGAGCATCCCGAGCAGCTGTTTGTGGGCCGCAGTCAGCGGCTGCACGAAGACTTCGATATGGCCGCCGCACGCAAGGCCGACCTCGAATGCGACCTCGTCGGCGACGCCGAAGGCCGCGATCTTCGGCTGGCCGGTCTTGAGCACCTTCTGGGCCTCTTCGAACACCGCGCCTTCGATGCAGCCGTTCGAGACGGAGCCCGCCATCTTGCCCGACCGCGTCACCACCATCTTCGATCCGAGTGGACGCGGGCTCGAGCCCCACGTCTCCACCACGGTCGCGAGTGCGATGTCCTCGCCCTCGTGCGTCCACCGCTCGAGCTCGCTCATCACTTCTCTCATGTCTTCA
>DASXNH010000225.1:0-8474 GCA_036495195.1 Candidatus Dormiibacterota bacterium | reverse complement strand
CAGTGGCGTGTCTGTGAAATTCAGGGTCTGAGTCATGTCGCCCTTGACGATCAGGGTGTCGATCGGGGTCCATGGCTCCGGCTGGTAGCCGAGCAGCGTGAACATCACGTCGAGCTGATGCGATTTCTTCGCCTCGTCGATCCTGTCGTTCACGCCTTTCGCGTATGCGGTGAGGGCGATCTTCGAGATGTCGTCGGCTTGCGACCACTCCAGCTGCGCGGTCCGCAGCAGGCCGAGCTGAAGCTCGAAGCGGTCGCTGTCCAGCGCCGCCTTGCCCACGACCTGGGAGAGGCGGCCTTCGCCCTGGCGGCGCATGAGGTCCATCTGGAACAGGCGGAAGCGAGCGTGGACATAGCCCACGGCGAGAAAGAGGTCGGCGTCCGTCTGTGCGACGACGTGGGCCGTGCCGTCCTTCTCGAACATGACGCGCACCGGTTGCTGCGGGCCAGGGATGGTGAGAGTCTGGTTCTGGACGGGGGCGGCATCGGCCGCCATGGCCCAGGCGCCCGTGGCGGGGTTGAAGGTTGGGCCGAGAGCGGGGAGGGGGCCGGCGCCGATGAAGGAGGCGTAGAGGACGGCGGCGGAGACGAGCAGGGCAAGGAGCGGGTTGATGGCGCGGAGGGGACGGCCCCCGCGGCGCGGCGCGCGTTGGGTTGAGGCGGGAACGTCGGGAATGTCGGGAGTGTCCGGGGCTTTGGGCTCGTCGGCCTTGGCGGGGGCTTCGATCGCTGGGTCGAGGGTCACTGGGCAGAGTTTGAGCCACTCCACGGCACGACGGGTTTGGGCCGGCCGTTGAACGCCTAACCCTCTTCCTTCGCCGCTTCCTCTTTGCCCCGACGGGCAATCTCAGCTACGACGGTTGGGTCGGCAAGGGTTGTGGTGTCGCCCAGCGGCCTGTTCTCCGACACGTCGCGCAGCAGGCGCCGCATGATCTTGCCCGACCGCGTCTTCGGCAGCTCTGGTGTGAACACGATATTGGCGGGCGCCGCGAACTTTCCAATAACCGTGCCGACGTGGTTGCGCAGCTCTTTGATCATGGCCGGCGAGCCTTCCTGGCCGCCCTTCAGCGTGACGAACGCGACGATGGCCTGCCCGGTCTGGGCGTCGTTGCGTCCAGCGACAGCTGCTTCTGCGACCGCTTTGTGGCTGACGAGCGCGCTCTCGATCTCAATCGTTGAGATGCGGTGGCCCGATACGTTCATCACGTCGTCGACCCGGCCCAACAGCCAGAAGTCCTCGTCCTCGTCGATGCGCGCACCGTCGCCAACGAAGTACGTGTCTTTCCACCGACTCCAGTACGTGTCCTCGTAGCGCTTGGGGTCGCCGTAGATCCCGCGCAGCATCGCCGGCCACGGCTTGCGGATGACCAGGTAGCCACCGCCGCCAGGGGGCACCTCCTTGCCGTTGTTGTCGAAGACGGCGGCGTCGATGGTCGGGAACGGCTTGGTTGCCGAGCCCGGTTTCAGAGTGGTGATGCCTGGCAGCGGCGTGATCAGGATCATTCCGGTCTCGGTCTGCCACCACGTGTCGACGATGGGAGTGCGATTGCCGCCGATGTGCTCCCTGTACCAGACCCAGGCCTCGGGGTTGATCGGCTCGCCGACGCTGCCCAGCAATCGCAGGGAGCTCAAGTCGTGCTTTGCGGCGTATTCGGGGCCCCACTTCATGTGCGTCCTGATGGTCGTCGGCGCGGTGTACAGGATGTCCGGTCGGTACCGTTCCACGATCTGCCACCAGCGGTCCTTGTCGGGGAAATCGGGGGTGCCCTCGTAGATGATCCCTGTGGTGGCGTTCGCCAGCGGCCCGAAGACGATGTAGCTGTGACCGGTCACCCAGCCAATGTCCGCGGCGCACCAGTAAACCGAGCTCGGCTTGATGTCGAAGATGTAGTAGTGGGTCGTGGCGACCCCGACCAGGTAGCCGCCCGTGGTGTGGATGATCCCCTTCGGCTTGGCCGTCGTTCCGCTCGTATATAGAAGGTAGAGGAGGTCTTCCGAGTCCATCGGTTCGCACGGGCACGATGCGGGGTCGTCGCTCAGTCCGTTGGTGAGGTCGTCAGCCCAGACGTCGCGACCGTCCTTCATCGCGATCTCGCCGCCCGTTCGTCTGACGACAACGCATCTCTTGATGGTCGGGGAGGAGGCCATGCCGGCATCCGCGTTGACCTTCAGGGGCACCCGGTTGCCGCGTCGCCAGCCCTCGTCCTGCGTGAGCATGACCTCGCACTGCATGTCGTTCATGCGGTCGGACAGCGCCTCGCCGCTGAACCCGCCGAAGACGACAGTGAAAGGCGCGCCGATGCGCGCGCATGCGAGCATCGCCACGGGCAGCTCGGGGATCATGCCCATGTAGATCGCGATGTGCGTGCCCTTCTTGACGCCGATTTTCTTCAACCCGTTCGCGAACCGCACGACCTCTTTCTGCAGATCCGTGAACGTGATCTGCCTCCGGTCCCCGTCCGGCTCGCCCTCCCAGAAGTACGCGATCTTGCTCCCGTGTCCCGCGTCGACGTGGCGGTCGACGCAGTTGAAGCAGATGTTCAGCTTGCCGCCGATGTACCACCTCGCATAGGGCGGCTTCCACTCGTAGAGGCCTTGCCACGGTTCGAACCAGCTGATCCGGTTTGATTCCTCGGTCCAGAACTCGTCGAGGGTGCGGTTGTATATGTCCGGCTGCGCATTTGCCTGCTGGCTGAACTCGGGCGACGGCTTGTACCGGCGCTCCTCGACCTGCATCGTCTCGATCGCGTGGTCGTCGTGACCCGTCACCCGGTAAACATCCCACGGGGCGGGTGACCGCTGCAACCTTTTTGCAGATCAGAGCGGCATCCTGAAACGTTGAACGTAGCGAACCCTCTTAGGGGCAGACTAACCTGTGCCTCCCGCGTCACGCGGCAGTGTCGCCCAACGCCCCCGGAATAGGAGAGCAAGCGCTTATGCAGCCTGGCGTCGTTGCCTTGAGAGCGGCCGTCACCGCGGCCTGGGAGGACGACCTGCGCGCTGTCCGCCAGGACCGGTACGACACGGGCGCCGGCAAGGAGGCCCTTGCCTTCATCCAGCGTTTCTACTCGCTCGTCTCCCAGCTGCGGGCGCCGATCCAGCGCGCATGGGGTCCGGGCGGGCTGGTCCACGTGGCCGACAACTCGGACGTCGCCGGGCCTGGGCAACGGGTATCGCAGACCCGAATCAAGCTGCGAAACTTCGGCGACCTGGTCGCCGTCGAAGCCTTCACCTACAGCGACGGAGGGTCCAAGCCCAATCCCGCTCTCGGGCTGGATCGCGAGATCAAGGTCGCGGGGGTCGGAAGTTACGTCTTCGTCCAGGAGCTCTATCGCACGATGGTTGCCTTCCTTCAGGCCGCACTGAGCGTGGATCTGCAGCTGAACGGCTCGGCCTGGGTGTACGAACAGGCCGCGGCGAGCTACTTCGTGGCCAATGGCCGGTGGCCCGCGATCGGCGAGCTTTACCAGCGGGCAACGCGCGAGTTCGCCGTCGAAGAAACCTTCGAACGCGTGATCGCGATGTTCGCGCCCGATGAGGCGTCAAATGGCGACTCCGAGGTGAAGCTCAGCCTGGACCAGCTGCACCGCTGCCGAGACACCCAGGGGGAGCTCGACACCTTTGTTCAGGCGATCCGCCTGGCTGTCGCCGCGGACCAGGCCGTCGAAAGAGTGACCAGCGACGCTGCTGCTCGAGAGCTGCAGCTCGACCCGGCGGCCACGGCCAAGCTCGGCCAGCTGTTCAGCCTTGCGCCGGACATTTGCCGCGAGGGCGAGGTGGTCAACGGCTTTTCGAGCTGGAGCTTCCTGCCTTCGTACAACGTCCACTTCTTTCGCCGGGCGAAGACCATCGACGACTATCTGGGTGTCGTCGGCAACCTGAACCCGAGGGAGGGCTCGGGCGACGTCGCGTTAACTGCACCGGGCCCCGCCAACGGCGAGCTCCTGCCGGATGGCGTGGTCACGTTCCTCATGACCGACGTCGTCGAATCGACGCCGATCTGGCTTCAGAAGCGGGCGCAGATGTACGCGGCGATGAAGCGCCATGACCAGCTATTGACAGCGGCCATCGAAAACAACGGCGGCGTGGTGCTCAAGGAGAGAGGAGAGGGTGACAGCTTCTTCGCCGTCTTCCTTCGGGCGACGGACGCGGTGGCCGCGGCCTTCGATGCCCAGAAGGCACTGATGTCCGAGCCATGGACTGACAGGATCCCGATCAGCGTCCGGATGGCTGTGCTCACCGGCGAGGCCGACGCCCAGGATCGCGACTACCGGGCGCCCGCGGTTAACCGGTGCGCCAAGCTCCGCCGCCGCGCGGTTGGAAATCAGATCCTGGTGTCCCAGGCGACCTACTCCATCGTGGCCGACATCCTGCGGGATGACATCCGGCTCATCAGCGTCGGCAAGCGCCGGTTGGAAGGACACGACCGTCACGAGGAGGTCTACGTCGTGCAGCACACCGACATCGCGCTCGAGATGGCGGTCGCGGAGGACGAGGTCTAAACAAGAATTCGCGTTAAGGGAGATGAAAATTCTCCTGTCCGTCCTATCCTTCACGAAGCACCCTAGCGGGGGCCCGAGTGGACCAACTGACGAGGATGGGAGTGGCCGGTCGTTGAAGTCTCGAAACCTCGGTGTAGCCTGGGCGCTGGCGTGTGTCGCGCTCATCGCATCAGCGTTGATTCCGTCCGCCGGCGTCTTCGCGGCAGGCCGCGCTGACGAGACCAGCGGGTCGTCGTCGGATTCCTCCGACCACGGCAATGGCTCGTCCGCAAAGCCGCGGACGGTCCCCCACTGGAGCGGGACCTTCACAGACCCCACGAACCAGGTCACCTACCCTTTCACGATGGTCGGCTCGGATCCCCGTCTGGGTGGGTCGACCACGGTGGCCACGAGGATCATCCCCTTGAAGTTCAAGTTCGTGGCGGGCGCTCAGGACGTCTCGGCTCTGAACATCCCATCGCGCAACTACTTTCCAGCTCCGCTGGCCGTATCAATGAATGGAGGCGACAACGTGGCAAACACCATCGCCTCACCCATCTTCACACCCAGCAGCTTTCCGATCTCCGGCGACTCCGGCGTGCAGTTCGGCGACGCCTTTACGCGAGCGCAATTCGGCAAGGTCGGGACCGAATACCACGTGATCCTCGGCCAGCCGCGCGTCGCCGAGACCGTGACGATCCGGGTTCCTGAAAGCAAGGGCGTTGCCGTTTTGAACCCGGTGGGAGTGCTGCTCGGCCGAGTCGATTCCACCTGGTTCAAGGAGCGCCTCGCCCGGCTCATCGACGAGATGGACCTCAAGCCCAGCGTCCTTCCGATTTTCCTGTCCAACAATGTGGGCCTCTACCAGGACGCCAATTACCTGCACTGCTGCACGCTGGGTGGCCATGGCGCCGGTTCGCCGGCCAGCAATGCGCCCATCTCGCTCACCGGTAAGCACGAGGTCGCGACCTTCGTCTACGCCGCCTATCTCACACCGAACACCTTCCCGCACTTTCCCGCCCCATTTGCGGGCCTTTCCGACATCCACGCTCTCAGCCACGAGATTGCCGAATGGATCGACAACCCATTGGGGATGAACGTGGTTCAGCCGTATCAAATCCCGCCGGCGCCTCCCGGAGTCTGCTCTGCGAACCTCGAGACGGGCGACCCGCTGGCGGGTGTGTGGTTCCCGATGCCAGGCAATCCGGATCCCTCGGCCGGCTCCGTCTGGCACCCGCAGGACGAGCTCTTTCTCAACTGGTTCGCGCGCGACGGGGAGGATCCTGGCCTGGCGCCGGCGGATGGCCGCTACTCCTTTATGGGTCCGATGACAACGGGGATCGGCGGTCCGTACGCGGCTTTTGGACACAGCGCACAAGCCTGCTAGCCGCGCTATAAGCGACACTGGTGCGGTGTTCGTCCAAGTCCCGGCCCGATCAACGGACCGCCGACCGCTTGGTGGCGGAGATGCGCCACGGCACGCTGATCGCCTGTCCTCCCGATGGATATTTGCGGGGCCAGGCGCGAGGTTGAAGGTGGAAGCAATCGGGTGTCGGGACCGTTTGAAGGGTCGATGAATCGCGCAATCGATCGTTATGCGGTCGTGTTTGTGGCGCTCGCGGCGACCATGTGGGCGTCGGATGCATACTTCCGCAACCAGCTGGTCCAGCACCTCAGCGCGACCCAGATAGTCGTCGCCGAGGACGCGCTGATCACTCTATTTCTGCTGCCGGTGCTGATCCGGAGCCGCCACGAGCTGCGGCTTCTGGGTGCTCGCGGTTGGACCGCGGTGGCGGTGATCGCGGCGGGCGCCCAGGCGCTGGCGACAATTCTCTTCACGACCTCTTTCGCCATCGCCGCTCAGCATCAGCTCTTTGCGGAGACGTTCGTGTTGCAGCAGACCCAGCCCTTGATCGCGATCGTTCTGGCCTGGATCGTGCTCGGCGAGCGGCGGCGTCCATGGTTCTGGCCGGCGGCGGCGGTCGCGATCATCGCCGTCTACATGGTCGTTTTCGCCAGCGATCCGCTGTCGCCGATCTCGGCTCTGCAGAACGGCCGCATCGAGGTTGGGCTCCTGGCACTGGGTGCTGCCATCCTCTGGGCCAGCGGCACGGTGCTTGGCCGGTACGCCCTTGGTTCGATCTCCTTCTGGAGCATGACGGCGCTGCGCTTCACCCTCGCGCTGCCGGTCCTCGTGGTAGTCGTGCTGGCGCAGAACGGGCTCGGCGGTTTCGGACATTACAGCTTCAGCGACTTCGTGCCCAACCTGCTGGCGATTGCGGTCGTGCCCGGGCTGCTTGCGCTTCTACTTTATTACCGCGCGCTTTCCAAGACGCCCGCTTCGCTCGCAACCATCGCCGAGATGGCCTATCCCGTGGCCGCCACTCTCATCGCATCGGCGCCTCCGCCCTGGGGCTTTAACCAGCCGATCTATCCCGTCCAGCTCGTCGGCACCGCTCTTTTGCTGGGGGTGATCGTCTTCTTGAACTGGTCGCGTGAGAAGGCACCGCCGGTGGTCGTCCGATCGCTGACAATCGCGGAGGGCTCGGCGGCTCAGGCTGGCGCTCGCTCCTAAGCCGATGCCATAACTGAGGGGACGACTGTGGACTTCACATCGGGACTATAGAATCCGGCTCGTGGCTGAATATGGAACGTCGGTCGTCAGCGGCGCGTCGCCGGACATGGTGTGGAAGGTGTGGTCCGACACGTCGACCTGGGGCGAATGGAATCCAAACGTGGACACGATGGATCTGCAGGGTCCGTTCGCGGCCGGCAGCACGGCGATCATGAACACCAAGGCCGGCCAGCATCACAAGATGAGGATCGTCGAGGTGCAGCCGGGCCGCTTCTTCGCACTGGAGACGAACGTGATCCCCGGAACCACCTTCCGGTTCAACTGCCGGGTGGAACCGGTGGGCGCGGAGACGAAGATCAGTCAGACAGTCGAGGTCAAGGGGCCGCTGGGATTCCTGCGCGGCATGCTGGGCCCAGGCGTCTCGAAGGAATTCGGGACCCTCCTCGCCAATCTCGCCAAGAAGGCGGAGACGGCCTAGAAAGTCGGACTCTCAGGACAGCCGCGAGAGCGCCGCCCTCATCGCGTCGGCGTCTTCGGGCTCGAAGTGGCTGGCCAGATTGCGATCGAGGCTGCGCAGGAAAACCGCGTGCGCCTTCTCGAATCCAGCCTGCCCAGCCGGCGTGATGTGGGCGTAGACCCCGCGGCGGTCGGTTGGGCACGACTTGCGGTCGATGAGACCGGCGTTGACCATCTGCTCCAGGCGCCGTGAGGCGCCGCTGTCGGTGATGCCGGCAACCTTGGCCAGGTCCTGATATCGCATCAGCCCCTGGGGTGAGCGGCTGACGTGCAGCAGCACCTCGTACCAGACCAGCGGCATGCCTGCCTCGGGCTGCATGTCCTTCTCGATTGCCGCCCTCATGGTGCTGTGCGCGCGACACAAAACCTCCCACAGCTCCAGCGCCTTCGCCTGGCTCACTTTTGACACGGGGCTCATGGTAAGGGCGATCTCGGCGGTTGAAACGGGGCACGGGCGGGGATTTCCCCCGCCCCTGCGCTCAGCTCCTTACGAGACCTGCGAGGCCTCAGCTGCCTTGACGACAATTTCGGCGTCGATCTCGAGCTTGATGGTGTGGCTCGCCATGGGAATTGCACCCGCGAGGCCGTCCCAGTTCAGACCGAAATCCATCCGGTTGATCTGACCCTTGGCGGTGACGCCAAGGCGCTCTTTGCCACCGAACGGATCGGCCACACGGCCCTCAAGGGTGGCCTCGAGGATGATCGGCTTGGTGGTGTCCTTGATCGTGAGGTCGCCCTTGACCTTGTAGGTGTCTCCCTCCACGTGCTGGACACCGGTGACCTTGTAGGTCATGTAGGGGAACTTCTCGACGTCGAAGAAGTCGGCCGAGCGAAGGTGATTGTCCCTCTGGTCCGTCTTCGTGCTGAGGCTGGCGACGTCGATCTTGACCTCGCCGCGCGCCT
>DASXNH010000224.1:0-2462 GCA_036495195.1 Candidatus Dormiibacterota bacterium | reverse complement strand
CACGAAGAAGACGCAGCGGAGGCGATCGTTCGCTCGGTGATCGGAATGCATCCAGGCGTCTTTAACGTCGCTGGCGACGGTGTGGTGCTGGTCAGCCAGGCGATCGCGATCATGGGCGGCCGCCCGGCTCCGGTTCTCCTTCCATACGGAAGATGGATGGCGAGATTCGGTTTGCGTGCGCTGACGGGAATCTTCTTGCCCGGCCACCTGGCAGACGTCCTTGCTTTCGGCTCGGTTGCCGACTGCGCGAGGCTCGCGGAAGAGTTTGGCTGGAGCCCCGCGTACTCGACACGTGCGGTGATGGACTCGTTTGCGCGAGGCAAGGAGGCGGAGATCATCGAGGCTCCTTCACCACCGCAGGAGTACGAGCTGCAGGTCTTCCTGCAGCGCCGCCGTCGTCAGGAGCTTCGAAGCCAGCATGCGGCGTCCACTTCGTTGGTGACCCGACGGTGAGCGCCAAGCCCGTGGATGTCATGACTGAGCCCAAAAGGCAGCTGAAGCGGCGCAGCCGCAAGGCCGAGATCGTGGGGCCGGCACCAGATGGACTCGGTTTGTCCAAGGCGGTGCGAAGGTTGCGGCGCAAAGCGCCTGGCTATGCCATGCAGGGTCTGGTCGAGCTGTCGACACGACTGCGCGAGGCGACCGGCCACGAGATCATCGACCTGAACCGCGTGATGGGTTTCGTGCAGTTCGCGTACCAGCAGCGCGAGCTTGCGCAGCGCGGCACGACATACGCGGTGGACGATTTCGGGTTTGACCCGCAATGGACCGAATCGTTCCTTTCCGTCTTCAAGGTCCTGTACCGGGACTACTGGCGAGTTGAGACCACGGGCATCGAGAACGTGCCGGCGACAGGACGCGCACTTCTGGTGGCCAACCACGCGGGCGTGCTGCCCTGGGACGGCACGATGATCAAGACGGCGATGTTCGTGGAACATCCTCAACCCCGCCACGTAAGGGCTTTGGTGGCGAGCCTTTTCATGGGCATGCCCGTCCTCAGCTGGTTCCTGCGGCGAACCGGACAGACCGTGGGCCATCCTGACGACACGAGACGATTGCTCGAGCGCGACGAGCTGGTGCTGGTGTTTCCGGAGGGCGTCAAGGGGACCGGCAAGCCCTTCAAAGATCGGTACCGCCTGCGGCGATTCGGACGAGGCGGGTTCGTGTCGACGGCGATTCGGGCGGGCGCACCGATCATTCCCGTGTCGGTCGTGGGGTCGGAGGAAATTTACCCGATGCTCGCCGATCTCGCTCCGGTCGCCAGGGCGCTCGGAATGCCCTACGTTCCGGTGACACCGCTGTGGCCATGGCTGGGTCCGCTTGGACTCCTTCCTCTGCCGAGCAAATGGCGCATCGAGTTCCACAAGCCGATCCATGTCGAGACGTACCCGCCGGAAGCAGCCGACGATCGAAACCTGGTGATGGCCCTTGCCGACGAGGTGCGCGAGACGATCCAGAAGGGTGTCTACGAAAACTTGAAGCGGCGTCGCAGCGTATTTACGTAACGCGGCATCGCCGAGCGCCGGCGCCGCGGGGTTGGCCGAGGTTTCCCCGGCAATGGCTTTGTCTGGCAGCCCCCCCGGCGATGCATTCAGTAGGGCCCATCCTCAACGCCGCTTTGGGTGCAAAAGAAACCATCCGGGTTCCTTTTCATGACGCGCCTAGCTGATCGACGCGAGTGGGGCTTTCTCCTCTGGTTCTTCGACGATGTCCAGGGCTGTTGCCTGGCTGATCCAGTACTGCACGTCTGACAGGCTTGGCGCTCCCGCCAGGCCGACCGCGCTCGCGAGCTTGGCATGCAGTTCGGCCGGGTCCTGGGCGCGCAGCGACTTCATCGATTCGATGCCGAATCGGCGCACGACAGGCAGCTGGCGCTCCATGCCGGAGACCTCGAGCAGGGTGCATTGATGCGCGAACTCGAGCAGGCGCTCAGGGGTGATTCCAGTTTTCTTGGAGAGCCGCTCGCGATCGATACCGAGCGAGGTGCGGTGCAGGAGCTGGTTGGTGTGCTGGATTCCGCGCGAGCGCAGACGGCGAACGTCGTCATCAGAGATCCCGCGCAGGTACTCCAACGTCCGGTACACAGATAAAGGATATGCGCCAAGCACCGCACGCCATTGGCGAGTACCTGTTCTCGCTATAATTTCGAAAAGCCCGCCGCCATTGGAGTAAGCACACCCTGAATCAGAGTCGGCTCGCAACCCGCGGAGTGGTTCCCGGGGAGCAGTCTGGCCTTCAGATCGGCATCGGGCGCTACGCCCGTCGCTCATACGGTTTCGACGAGGTCGCGCTCGTGCCCGGTGGCGTGACGCTGAACCCCGACGAGGTCGACATCTCCTTCGCCCTTGGCGACCGCCTCAAGCTTCCGATCCCGATCTGGGGCTCCGCCATGGACGGCGTCGTCGACGTTGAGTTCGCCATCGCCATGGGCAAGCTGGGCGGCATCGCCGTCCTCAACCTGG
>DASXNH010000223.1:0-10862 GCA_036495195.1 Candidatus Dormiibacterota bacterium | reverse complement strand
GGTAGAAGTGGTCCATCACCGTCACCAGGTCGAAGCCGGCCTTTTCGGCCGCCTTGGTGTTCTTGGCGACGCGATCGAACAGCTGGTGGTTGGGGACGCCGGGAAACGTGAAGCTGGGCATGTGGAATCCGAACAAAACACTCATATCTGGAAAAACGCCCGGCCGCGGCTGAGCATTCCCTGACCGGAGGTCAATCTTGGGTGTCTTCGGCCTGGCGGCCGGAGTATCACGCGGGCCCGGCACGGCCCGCCGCGAGAGCCTCGAGCTCGGCAACCGCACCCCCCCGCGCGCGTGCGTTTGCGATTGCCGCCCGCAATCTGACGGCGGCGACGCGGTAGGACGATTCCGTCATCAACAGCTGAAGCGCGCGCGCGATGTCGGCCGGCCTGGACTGCGAATCGATGACCACGGCCGCGCCTGCCGCCCGCACGCGCTCGGAGACATAGTGCTGATCACGCCCCATGGGCATGCAGAGCACCGGCACCCCATGGGATAGGGCGGCCATGACCGTGCCATGGCCGCCATGCGTGATGACCGCTGCGGCCCTCGTCAAGATCGCGTGGTGATTGGCAAAGTCAAGGGCGAGGACGTTGTCCGGCAGCTTCAGGTCCGTCGGCCGGAGCGCCGGGCCGTGCGTGACGAGTCCCCGGACAGGCAGTCCAGCCAGCGCATCGGCGACTCTCTGCAATATCGGAGCTTGATTCATCTGGCTGGTCGAAAAGCTGACCAGCACGACCTTGTCGAGCGCGAATCGCGCCAGATCAAGAGGCTGGTCATCGTCCTCGTCGGGCGGCGGGCCGACATAGCGCACGTTGTCGGGGAGCCGCACTCCCGGGTCGTGCAGTTCGGTGATGCTGAGGATGAGAATCCGATCGAATGCCTCTGGCTGGTCGAGAACCGAGCCCACCGGTTGCAGGCCGAATGTCGCGCGAGCCTCGTTGACGACAGACAGACCCGAATCCCAGAACGCCCGACCGGGATCGTTCGACGGCCGGTCTCGCGCCCCTGCGTAGAGCGTGCTGCCCAGAATTGCGCGCGGCAGGCGGCTGGCCTCCGCCCCGATCAAGGCGCCGCAGAGTGCGCTGTCCACGACCAGCACGTGCGGCCGAGCGGCATGGGTGGCATCCAACACCGCCGCCGCCTGCTGCTTGGCTGGCCCGATCCAGACGTTATCGCGCAGCCAAGCCAGTTCGTCGATCGGGAAATCTGTCGCCGATGAGTAGAGCGGAGCCGAGGGATCGCGCAGGTAGGTGGCTCCGGTGCTGCGAACATGCGCCTCGATCGACGGCGGGGCGAGAACGGTCACCCCGTGTCCGGCCTTCACGAGCTGTGAGAGGACGCGTTTTTCCGCGATCACCGCACCCGCGCCGTCCCACAGAACAAACAGGTACCGGTGAGGCACGGCGAGATGATCGCACGGGTTTAGGTGGCTGCTCGGCTAAGACGTTCCGGCCGGTCTCGCCGGGGGACGCCCCTTCGCCGCCGGCTTCAGATCGCCTTTGAGCGCATCCTCGTAGGCCGCCCACAGCACGCCGTACGCCGCCACCAGGCCATCGGGGCGGGGCTGCCTCAGGGCGTCCTCGAACCGCTTCGTATAAGCATGGTCGCCCAGCTCATCGCGCAACAACGCCTGGGTCTGCGCCTCCCACTTCGCCGCCGACGCGAGGTCCTTGCGCTTCTCGATCATCAGCCGGCCGCGGTTCATCATCTCCTCCAGGCGCGCGACGAAATCATGCCGGTCGAACCCGTTCGGCGCGGGGAACGGGCCCTCGCGGCTTACCGTTCTCCACCGGACCGGGCGGCTGTATGACGGGGCCGACGCGGATGGTCGCCAGCCGACGGCTGCCCGCTGCCGGTCGTACTGCGCACGCCTGGTGCCGTCGGTCAGAACGTCATGCGCCAGGTTGATCAACTTCGCGTGCTCGAGTGCGTCCGGATGGTTGCCCCGGTCCGGGTGCCAGTACTTGAGCTGCCGCCGCCAGGCAGCGTGCAGTTCACTCTCCGTGGCGTCGGGCGGGACGCCGAGAACGAAGTAGTAGTCGGCCAAGGGATGACGGTCGTCAGGCGCGGCGCGCACCTCCTTCGTCTTGCGAAGATCCAGCTGTGGAAGCGCAGTCTGGCACGGCGGCGGGGGCTTGTGGCAAGCCCGCCGGCACGGGGATAATGGTTATGCGGATCAGCGGGTCACAGGGAAGGCCTGGAGCCCTCCGCCAGCGGATGTGTTCGGGCGCTGGAATGCCGCACGGATGTCAAGGCTCGTCCCGATACTGCCTCTTTCCTGTGGCGGGATCCTCGTAGACGCGGGTCATCTTGCCCGTGGTCGGATCCTTGAAGACCTCGTTGGTTGGTTGGAAGTTTCCCTGCTTTTCGCCGCGGTACCGGCGGTCCCACACGAAATAGCCAATCGTCGCGAACACGAGCACGATCACCAATCCAACGAGCTGCACCCATGGATTCACGAAGCGATTCTCTCGATGATCGCGGCCGTTCCGTAAGCGACCACCTCGGTCATCGTGTTGCCGATCTCCGACGAATCGAAACGCATCATCACGACAGCGTTGGCGCCCATCGCACGAGCGTTCTCCACCATTCGGTCGATAGCGTGCCTTCGTGTGTCTTCGACCAAGCGCGTGTACTCGACGATCTCGCCGCCGCCGAGTGATCGGAGGCCGGCCATGATGTTCCCGCCCAATCCTCGACTTCGCACGACGACGCCGAACACCTGCCCGAGAGCCTGCTTTACCTCGTACCCGGCCGGGCGCTCGGTCGTTGCGACAAGAAGGGATCCACCGGTCATGGGTTGCGCCATCCTGGCACCTCCAATCCGGGCTTGCGCTGCCCGACCGCGGCGGATGTCCGGGTCTCGGCGCAACCGTGCTCACATTCTGGCCGTCTCGTCGATCCGGGGCCGACCGCGCCGAACCGCTGCTAAGCGGAGCCTCCGGCCACGTGGCTCAGGTGCGCCGGACGATGTTCACTCCATCGGTGATATTGCCGGTGCAAGACGTCCGTGCCAGGGCGGGAGGCACCCGGCGTCAATAACGCGTCACGCTCAGGGTGTTGATGGCCCATCTCCTATGCCCGCGGGGACCGCCAACCCGCGGTGTGGGGATCGGTTGACGCTCGGCGCCTCGATCGAGGAGAGGTGCTGCTGTTGACGCGGATGGCTTTGTGATGCCTGATGGTTGGCTCGAGGGGATGAGCATGGTCGCCTGCCACCCAATTGCTGCCGAAGCCAGCAGGACCAGGAGCACATTGACCCAGAATGTTGGTCGCCTCGTTGCACGGCGCATGTTCTGATCGAGTTGCATTTTCTTGACCTCCAAGTCACTGATTCCTGCGGCGTTTCGCCACCTTAGGACCGCTTGTACTGGTGGTCACCCGGGAAACTACTGGGCTGGCTACTGGTCGCCTCGCATTTAGACTGGCCGCGAGTTGGGCGTATGAGCAGGCACGTCGAATTCAGCCTCACCCCACGGGAGCGCCAAGTCGCTCTCTTGGTTAAGGAGGGGTTGACTGATCGAGAGGTAGCCGACAGACTCGCCATCTCTCGCCGGACGGCGGAGTGGCACCTCAAGCAGGTCTTGAACAAGCTTGGCTTCAACTCGCGTGCACAGGTGGCCGCCTGGATTGCATATGACGAGACAGCCGCCAAGGCAACCGGGCATCCCGGGTCACGGCGAAACAACCTACCGCTCCAATTGACAAGCTTTGTCGGTCGCGCCGCCGAACTGAACGAGATCAGCCGCCTCCTGTCTGCGCGGCGGCTGGTGACCCTCGCCGCGGTCGGTGGCTCGGGCAAGACTCGCCTTGCGCTCGAAGTCGCCACCCGATTACAGGATTCGTATTCGGACGGTGCCTGGCTCGTAGACCTAACACCGATTCACGACGGCCGGCTGCTTCCAAGAGCCTTCGCGTCGGCGCTACTCGTCAACGAGAGGCCACGCCAACCGCTTGCCCAGACGTTGCTTGAGCATCTGCGCGACCGAAGCATCCTCTTTGTGGTCGACAACTGCGAGCACGTGATCGAAGACTGCGCGACGCTGGTCGATACCATCCTCCACTCGTGCAGCGGCGTCACGGTGCTTGCCACGAGTCGGGAGCCGCTTCGCGTCAGCGGGGAGACCGTCTGGCGAGTGCCTTCGCTTGGAGTCCCACCTGTGGCCGCCGAGATCGGCCTCGACGAACTGGGCGACTGTGAGGCCGTCAGACTCTTTGTGGATCGTGCGCAGCTCATCGCGCCCACGTTTCGGCTGAGCGCGGGGAACGCCGCCGCAGTTGCGGCGTTGTGTTCGAGCATGGACGGCCTGCCGCTAGCCCTCGAGTTGGCGGCCGCACGCATCGCCATGATGTCACCCCAGCAGATCCTGAGCCGTCTCCAGGATCGATTCGGAGTCCTGACCAGTGGCCCGCGGACCGAGCCAAAGCGCCATCGCAGCCTTCACGCCACACTCGATTGGAGCCACGATCTACTGAACGACTCTGAGCGCACGCTGTTTAGACGCCTGTCGATTTTTGCCGGCACCTTCACCCTTGAGGCGACCGAACACGTTTGTCCAGCCGATGACTTGGACATCGCCACGATTGCGCTGCTGCTTGGCAACCTCGTTGACAAGTCGCTTGTTATCGCGGTTCGCGAAGCCGGAGAGGCGGTTCGCTACCGAATGCTGGACACCGTTCAGGACTACGCACACGAACATCTCACGGACGGCGAAGAGAGGCAACTGGCTCGGCGCCACTGCGAGTTCTACCTATCGCTTGCCGAAGAAGCTTCCGAGGAGCTACGTCGTCGGGAGGCGCGGGCCTGGCGCGAAAGGCTCGCCCATGACATCAACAATGTCCGGTCGGCACTTCATTGGAGCGGTCGACATGAACCGGTCGTGAACTTGCGCCTGAACATCGCGTTGACCGACTTCTGGCACTTCCATGGGTTGGTGCAGGAGGGCGATGCATGGATGACAAGCGCACTTGGTGTTTACACCGAACGCGACGACCTTAGAGCCGAGGCGCTCGGCGCGAGCGGCCAAATCTCGTTTTGGCGTGCTGACTTCGATCTCACATCAGCCCGCTGGAGGGAGAGCCTGGACATCTACCAAGGGTTGGGCGACGCAAACGGGTTAGGTCTTGCTCTAGCGCGAGTCGGCGAGGTCACTGAGTGGCAGGGCGATTTCATGGCTGCACGCGACTTTTACAACGATGCTCTCGCAACATCAAGGAAGGCTGGAAATGCGCGAGGAGTCGCGGTCACGCTCAGCTACATGGGGCGATTGGCGATCAAGGAAGGTAAGCACGCCCTAGCGCGCACCTTGTTGAAGGAGAGCATCTCGTTGAGGGAAGGAATGGGTGACCAGCGGGCGAAGCATTGGGACTTGGGCTACCTCGGTATCAACGCACTGGAAAGTGGCGACTTCGCCGCGGCACGCGCGCACCTCAAAGAATCGTTGGCGATCGCACGCACGCTCGACCTGACCATTGGCGTCGCCACTTCAATCGCGTACTTTGCCGCCCTGGCGGCGGCTCAATCGGATGGGATCCGAGCTCTTCGACTTGAGGGCGCTGCAGAGGCCCTCGCCGAGTCGGCTGGTGCGGCGCCCGTTCGGATGACGAGGCCCATCGTCGAGCGGTGGTTGGAGCGCAGTCGCCAAGAGCTAGGCGTCGAACGCTGCGCCACCTACGCGAAGGAAGGCCGAGCAATGTCTCGCGAGAACGTGATCGAATATGCGCTGGAACGTCCGAGTGAAGGGCGCATCAGACGAGGTCACGCTTGAGCGACGCCACCGTCACGGGTCGTTCCTGCGTTTCTATCGTGCTAGTGAGCGACGCCACGTAATGGACCGCCGCGCACCTTAGGTCTGCCACGCTCTCCTGGAATGGGACGAATGCTGTTCACGTTTGCGGGAGGCACCGGCCACTTCCTGCCGCTCGTTCCGTTCGCTCGCGCAGCTGAAAACGCAGGGCACGTCGTGGCCTTCGGGGCACAGGCGGGAATGTTGACGACGGTGGCGGCGGCCGGCTTCAGCGGGTACGACGGCGGCGGCCCCACGTTGCTCGTGACGACTGGGCGCACGCCCCTCCTTGAATTTGACCTGGCGCGCGAGTTGAGCGCTATCCGTGACGGCTATGCCGGCCGAACGGCACGTGAGCGTGCCACTAAATTGCGCCAGCTCTGCGAGGTGTGGCGTCCAGACATTCTCGTTTGTGACGAGATGGACTTTGGAGCGCTCGTGGCGGCCGAAACCATGGGCATTCCCTACGCCACGGTGATCACGATTGGAAGCGGCGCCTTCGCATGGCCAGATCTCCTTCGAGAACCGCTCAATGACATTCGCCAAGAGCACGCACTGCCGCCCGATCCGGAACTATCGATGTTGCGCCGGTACCTCATCCTCTCGCCGTTTCCGCCGAGCTTCCGCGACCCGGCGAAGCCGCTCCCGCCAAACGCCCACGCGATTCGCGCCGTCGCAGCCGAGCGCGCCGGCAGCGACGACGAGTCTTGGTTGGCGAACCGCGCCCCGCGGCCGCTCGTCTATTTCACGCTCGGGACGATCTTCAATCTCGAGTCGGGCGACCTTTTTGAGCGCGCCCTGAAGGGTCTGAGCAATTTGCCTGTCGATGTTGTCGTAACCGTCGGTCGCGAGCTAGACCCACAGGTGCTCGGCCCGCAACCGTCCAACGTCCACGTTCGGAGCTACATCCCGCAATCTCTACTGCTCGCGCGTTGCGAGCTCGTTGTGTCGCACGCGGGATCAGGCAGCGTGGTTGGTGCGCTCGCCCACGGCGTACCGATGGTGCTCCTTCCGATGGGGGCAGACCAGCCGTTCAACGCTGCCCGCTGTGAAGACCTTCACGTTGGGCGCGTGCTCCACCCGGTCGAAGCGAGGCCAGAGGACGTGCGACTGGCAGCCCTTGCGGTACTAAGCGACGCCACCTACAAGCAGAGCGCGATGCGGCTGAAGGCGGAGATCGCCGTTCTTCCGGATCCTGCGTACGGGATACGGCTCCTCGATCGACTCGGCAGCTAAGCGGGCCAGAGCAAAACTCCTATTGATCAGTCAAAGGCGGCGTGCGTCGACGATCCTCTGCAGGAATCTCTGTGTCCGCTGCTGCTGCGGGTTGGAGAAGATCAGATCCGGCGGTCCCTCTTCCAGGATCACGCCCTCGTCCAGGAAGCACACCCTGTTCGCGATCTCGCGCGCAAACCCCATCTCATGGGTCGCGATCAGCATCGTCATCCCCTGCTCAGCCAGGCTCCTGATCACGGCAAGCACCTCGCCGACCAGCTCCGGATCGAGGGCCGAGGTGACTTCGTCGAGAAGCAGCAGGCTCGGGCCCATGGCCAGAGCACGCACGATTGCCACCCTCTGCTGCTGGCCCCCCGACAGGCGGTCCGGGTACTCGTCGCGCTTGTCCGCCAGGCCGAAGCGGCGCAACAGCTCGGTGGCCTCCGCCTCTGCGGCCGCCGGCGACTTCCGCAGCACCTGGATCGGTGCCAGGGTGATGTTCTTGAGCACCGTCATGTGCGGGAACAGGTTGAAGGCCTGGAAGACAATGCCGATCTGACGCCGGATTGCGTTGACGTCGGCGCCGGGTTTGCTGATCTCGGTTCCAAAGAGGTCGATCGCGCCGGCGTCGATTCGCGCCAGGACATTGATGCACTTGAGCAGGGTCGACTTGCCCGAACCAGAAGGCCCGATCAGGCATACGACCTCGTGCGACCGGATGGTGAGGTCGACGCCGCGGATCACCTCCGCCTTTCCATATCGCTTGTGCACTCGGCGCAAGCGAACCACGGCCTCGCCGCGTGAAGCGGGCGGGGAGGCCATCTGTGCGCTCATGCCGCGACTTCCCCGTGCCGCTGCCGGCGATCTCTTGCGACGAGATAGTCGGTAAACCGAGCCAGCGGGACGGTCAGGATAAGGAAAAGCAGAGCGGCGACCGTGTAACCCGAATAGTTGAAAACCGTCGAGCTGTAGATGCCCGCGGCGCGGTTGGCTTCGATGACGCCCAGCACCGCGACCAGCGCCGTGTCCTTCTGCAGGCTGATGAAATCGTTGAGCAGAGGAGGAACGACGCGGCGCACGGCTTGAGGTATGACCACGAAGCGCAGCGCCTGCCACTCGCTGAGTCCCAGCGAGCGAGCCGCCGCGGCCTGGCTCGGATGCACCGAGTCGATCCCCGCCCGATAGACCTCCGAGACGTAAGCCGCATAGCAAAGGACGAGGGCGGCGACGCCGTAAACCACCGGCTCTTGCGTGGAGACGACCTCGAGGTTGAGCGCGGGCAGGCCGAAGCCGATGGCGTAGATCACCAGGATCAGAGGCACGCCACGGAAGAAGTCCGTGTACGCGACGGCCAGCAGTCGAATCGGCAACAGTGCGGGGGCATGCAGCTGTCGAATCACGGCGATGACCAGCGCCAGCACCAGGATCAGAACCTCTGCGATCAGGAACATCTCGATGTTGAGGACGATCGCGCCAGCAACCGAAAAGATGCCACGCTGCGGATCACCAAGCAGTGCCCGGCGCATATCGTCGAGGTTGAAAAACGTATGCCGCACCTCGGCGCTGCCCGGGGCGAGAAGGAGGACAAACGCGAGCAGGCCGATCACCAGAACGGTGCTGGTGGTCGACGCCACGACGCCGCCGTTTCCGCCTAAGAGACGCGATCGGCGCTGGCGGCGGTCCGTGCTTTCGGGCACGATCAGCGACGGGCTGGATCGACTAGGGCTGGATGACGGGGATCGAGAGGTAGTCCGACAGGAACTGGGTCTGCAGGCTCTTCATCGTGCCGGCCGAGCTCAGCTTGTCGATTGCCTGGTTCACGCATGCGACCAGCGGATTGTCCTTCGCGAACAGCAGACCGATGTGCTCGCCTGTGGTTGGGAACTGTCCGACCACAGTGGCGTTCGGCACCTGCTGGCTCGCCATGTACTGAGCGGTTGGGGTGTCGATCACGATGGCATCGATCTGTTTCGTCTTGAGTGCGGATACCGCGTCGTCGAGGGTGTTGTAGACGCGGGGAGTCTGGGTGGGCTTGATCTGGGTCTGGATGTAGGCGAGGCCGGTCGTGCCGACCTGGTCGCCGTATCTATAGGTGGCAAGGTCCGAGGGACCGTGTGCGTTGACGATGGGGTTGGTCTTCAGGGCAACCACTGCCTGGTTCACGTCGAAGTAGCTCTTGCTGAAGGTGACCACCTGCGCACGATCCGGGGTGACAGAGATCTCGTTGATGTCGAAGTCGAACTTCTTTGGCCCAGGCGCATAGGAGCTGTCGAAGGGCTCCACGACCCACTTGACCTGGTTTTGGCTGAAGCCGAGCTGAGTGGCGATGGCGTATGCGACCGCACTCTCGTAGCCCTTGCCGTTGGACGGAGTGTTGTTGCTAAACCAGGGGTCGTAGGCGGGGCTGTCGGTCGCGACCGTCAGCTGCCCTGCGGTCTGGAGGTTCAACTTGGGGATTGAGCAGTCGAGGGCCGCGGCGGACGGTTGGGCAGGCTGGCCGGTCGTGCCACATGCGGTGACGGCCAGCTGGAGCGCTGCAGCGACCAGGACGAAAAGCTTCTTCCCCATACGTACTCCCCTCATGACGGACGTGAGATCGGAATATTACCCGGCTCCCACCGTCTCGCAGCGGTTCAACTCGCCCGCGAGCTTCGGGGCTGTTCTCTGGCCAATCAATCTGGACCTGCCCCCACTCGGTACGAGTTACCTGACCACTCGGAACCTGATGTGCGTGACGCCAGGCGCTTCGACCACGCGCACCTGGTCGAGCGTGACTCCCGACAGCGCAGCGTCATCGAAGACTCGAAGCCCCTCGCCGAGGAACACGGGGACTAGGTGGATGTTGATCTCGTCAAGCAGGCCGGCGGCCAGATACTGCTTCGCTGCGCTGGCACTACCGCCCACGAGTACATCCTTCCCGGCCGCCGCTTTCTGGGCCATCTCAAGCGCTGCCCTGATTCCCTCGGTCACGAACGTGAATGGTGGGTCGCCGTGGAGCACGAGGGGCTCTCGCGGGTGATGGGTGAGAACAAAGACCGGCACCTGGAACGGGTTGCCTCCCCACGGGCCGTCCCACGCTGGGTCGCCCCAGGGACCAGGTCCGCCGCCGAACATCTTCCGTCCGACGATCATCGCGCCCGAAGAGTCCTCCTCTTGGACGGCCGTGCTGGCGTTGGTAACGCCTCCCTCAAGACCGGCGAAAGGGAACTTTTTGCGGAAAACCGCAAGTTCCTGCCTCCATTCGCCCAGTCGCTCGCCTCCGATTCCCATCGGGTTCTGCCGACTCTGGTTGGTGCCCGCGATGAAGCCATCGAGGGACATCGAGACGTCATAGAGCAGTCGAGTCATCGCGGCCCTCCGGAGTGGGTTTGATTGAACCCGTTTCCCTCTCTCAGAATATTGCGTTGTCGGTCGCGAACGATTGGTCAGGCCTTCAAGTCCGTCGGCTTCGTAGCGTGCCAGCCAGGCGTGCATCGTTTGCCGGCTGACGTCTCAGGACGTATCGGGGCGTCTCTGCAGTACTGTGGTCGATGACGCACGCGTCTCACAACGGCTCCAGACGTCTCATTGAGTCTCCCGGCGAAGCTGTCAACCGTTGTCACATCGAGCGTCTGAATCCTCCCGCTCAGCCATTGTTCAACGAGGGGCGCCAACACTGGAGCCGACTTCGTTGGTGGCCGTGGAGCTTTCTGTCCGCGGTCCGGACGGCCGATCACGCCTTCCGTACTGCGCTAACCCGATATTGGAGTGAGCAACGTGAGCGCTTCAGCGGTTTCGCGTGTGCCCAAGTCCGACCAGTCGAGGGCGTTCGCCACCCTTGTCTCTGCGTTCACGGATGATCCGGTCGAGCGCTGGCTCTA
>DASXNH010000222.1:0-8076 GCA_036495195.1 Candidatus Dormiibacterota bacterium | reverse complement strand
TCGCGCTCGGCCGAGCCTCCGTGTCAGCTGACCGTCACCTTCACCGCCTGCCAATTCTGGAACCAGTACTGGTGCTCCTTGACCATCTCCGCCTCCAGCACAAATGACCCCGCCTTCGAAGGCGCGGTGACGGTCACGTTCAACGTCGCGGTGCCGCCAGGCGGCAGGTTACCCGGCAGGGCGAAGACCTTGCTGTTGAGCCACGTCGACTGCTTGGCGGAGCCGCCGGCTGAGGTCGCGAAATGGAGATCCAGATCGGTTCTGTAGGTGCCGGTCGAAAGCCACGTCTGGTTGCTTGTGTTGGTGACGGTGACCTGGAAGGTCTGGCTTTGCCCGACCAACCAGCTGACGGGAGCCTTGCTCATGTCGTACGACGCTGCCTTGTCCAGGGCCGCAACGTTGACCGAGACAGGTTGCCATTGCTGATACCAGAAGTCCTGCTCCTTGACCATCTCGACCTCCAGCACCAGCGCACCCGTCCTGGCCGGCGCGGCGAAGGTCACGTTCATGGTCACGCTGGCGCCGGGGCCAAGGTCTGCGGGCATTGCGAAAGCCTTGCTGTTGAGCCAGGTCGACTGCTTGGCCGAACCGCCGGCCGAGGTCGCAAAGTGCAGGTCGAGGTCGACGGTGCCGTGACCGGTGGCCGGCCAGGTCACGTCGCCGATGTTGGTGACGGTAACCGGGAATGTCTGGCTGCGCCCTGCGACCCAGGTCGTAGGCACCTTGCTCGTGTCGTACCTGGCTTGCCAATGAGCCATCGAGAACGGAGTGACGTCGTACGTCATCTCCGCGAACGCCTCGGGCTGGCTGGGGTCAGCCGTCGCGTGGTTGGCCCAGACGCGGATTTTGTGGGAGCCTGAAGCGAAGTGGTAGGTGTCCCAGCTCCAGCTACTGCCTCCGAATTTCTGTTGGATCACCCAGTTTCCGTTGGCGTCCTGGACGGCGAACTGGTATTTGGGATTGGCGCACCCGGTTGAGGTGGCCGTCATCCAGATGGCGACGCCCGCTGTCTGAGGCGATGCCAGGCCGGCAGCCAGGTTCGCACTCGTGCAGGCGGTGCCCGGCGTCACCACGTTCGACCCTGTGGTGTCGTCTCCGTACTGGTTGTGAGCGGTGACGGTGAAGGAGTAGCTGGCGTCGTTCGTGAGACCGGTGAAGGTGGCGCTGGTGGTCGTGCCCGGCACTGTCACCTGCACATTGCCCGGCTGCAGGACCACCGTGTAGCTTTCAATCGGAGTTCGGCACGTGCGCGCGGGCCGCCAGCGTACGGTCGCGGTTCCGTCCCCGCTGAAAGCCGATGCTTCAAACATCATGTGGGGCGGGCTTGGTAGAGCCTTCGCGTAGGCCCGGGCGAGATTCAGATACCCAGTCCAACTCCAGTAAGGCCCTGGATCCGTGTGATGGTCGGCGCCGCCGAACAATTTGGGATTGTTTGGGTCGGGAACCTGGCTGTGGCCAATCACATGCTGGCGATCCAGGGGCACGCCCCAGCGTGAGCAAATCGAGGCCACAAGGCGTGCGCTTGCGTAGTACTCGGGCGACGTATACCGATTGGCGGCGGCGAAGCCCTCGTGCTCAATACCGATCGCGCGGGTGTTGTAATCCCAGTTGCCCGCGTGCCACGCGACGTCCTTCTCGGCCACCATCTGGGTGATCTGACCCTTGTACGACACGACGTAGTGCGCCGACCCGTGGCGTTGCGGGTCCTGGAAGATCTTGATGGCGCTGGCGTAGGAACCCTCGATGTCATGAATGACGATCATGTCGATCGGATAGTCGTGCGGCCGGTTGGCGACCGTGTAGTTCGTGGCGGCGGCGGACACCCAGAAAGCACCTCGGTAGTCGGCGGTGGCGGGCGCAAGCGCAGCCGGCAACGCCGCGGATGTGTCGATTGAGGTGACGGCAACCGACAGCAGAGACAGCAGGCTCAACCGTATGATCCGACGGCCCATCGAGGCCAGCTGGGCATGGCGGCGATCGATCAGGGCCTGTGCTCCGTGATCATGCCGGCGAGACCCTGCCCATACGTGCATTCATGCCTTGGCTGACGCTGGGCGGCGGCAAAACCGGCGCCGGAGACGACGGTTTGGGCTAGCCCACAGGGTCGCGCGACACGGCGGATGCCCCGATCCGAGCTGCATGGGTGCGGTCAGTGTGCGGGCTCCTGGCGTGGAGTGCCAGTTTTCGCCATCAGCACAGCGAGGCGCGAGCTCGCAGCTAACATAGCGGCCACCCTGAAGCCCGAACGAATAGACCTGCTGCGGCTCACCCGATGGTCGCTGACGCTTACCGCGGCGGCGCTGCCGCTGTACGTCGTTCGCTGGCACGCCGGACCCCTGCCGACGACGCTGCTTGAAAACCTTGTGTTGGTCACCGTCGCCCTCTACCTGATCACGCTGTGGCGGCATCGCGAGCCCCTTCCTGGAAGAACCCCGTACGACATTCCGATTCTCGTTTTCCTGATGGCCGGCGCGATCGGGATCATCGTCGCCCCCGACCACAGGGCTGCACTCGGTATCTATCGCGCATTTCTGGTAGAGCCCATCGCGATCTACTACGTGGCGGTTGCTGTGCTCCGAACGGCTGCCGAACTCAAGCCGCTGTTGATCGCCGCCGCGGTCAGTGCGTCGTTGTTCTCTCTGGCCGTCATCGTGACTTTCACCTCCGTCCTGATCGGCGGCCACCTGAATCCCAGCAACGCGCCTGGAGTGTTCGGGATCAACCCCAACGCCGTCGCCCTCTACCTCGAGCCGATCGCCGCCGTGGCAGCCGGGTATGTGCTGTTCGCAGACAGCCGCAAGAGCCGCTGGATTGCGTTCGGGGTGCTTGCTTTGGTAGTTCCAGCACTCGCGTGCACGCTGTCCCGCGGCGCCCTTCTCGCCGGCGCCATCCTCGCCCTGGTCGCTGTTCTGAGCGTGCGGGACGTGCGCCTTCGGCTGGGCATGCTGGGAGCTGCGATCGTGACCGGGCTGGCGCTGTCTCAAGTTCCGTTTGTGGCCGCTCGCCTCGCGCACCAGCTTGATCCCCGCCATTCCACCTTTGGGCTGCGCCAGGCCATCTGGTCAGTCACCCTGCGCATGCTGCGTGACCATCCCCTGCTCGGCGCCGGGATCAGCGGCTACCAGACTGTGATGAAGCATTACCGAACCTCCAACCTTCATCCCGAGCCGTACGCACACAACATCTTCCTGACCATATGGAGCGAGCTCGGGCTGATCGGGCTGGCAGCGTTTGCCGCGATCCTGTTCGGATTGCTGTGGCGGGCCTTCAGGACCTACGGCTCGGCCCGTGATCTTTACCGGCCCTTGCTGTGGGGCATCTTCGGAGCGTGGGTCGTGTTCATCGTCCACGGGCTGGTCGATTCGCCCTATTGGAAGAACGACCTGAGCCTCGAATTCTGGATTCTGGCCGGCCTGGAGGTGGTGGCGATCGCCGCCGTCAAAGCGGACCGGCGGAAGGCGCGTGCCGAGAGTCGCGCGGCCTAGCCCATCTCGGCCAGGAACAAGCCGGCGATCCGAGGCCAGTCGTAGTCGCGCGCAACCGCCTGCGCGTTGCGCCCAAGGGTGCGCGCAGTCTCAGGGTCGCGCAGCAGCCTCAGGCAGCACTCCGCCAGCTCTTTGGGATTGGATACGAGCAGACCCGCATGGCCGTCCTCGATCATTTGCCGGTAGGCGGGGGAGTCCCTGGCGACGATGGGGACGCCCGCGGCCATAGCTTCCAGGGCGGACATGGACATCCCGACATCCCCGCGGCTCAGTCCGAGGAAGATGGATGATCGTTGGAGCACGTCGGCAACAGACGAGGTCTCGCCCATGAACTCCACGACTCCCTCGAGTCCGAGCGCCTGTGCTCGGCTTTTTAGTGGGCCCGTGTCCCCCTTGCCGACCATCGCGAGCATGAAATCCGCATTGGCCTCCTTTAATAGCGCCGCGCATTCGATGGCATCCGTCACGCCGTGAATCGCATCCATCGTCGCGACGAACGCGATGACTGGCCTGCCGCCTGCCCGCTGTTCGATCTCGAGCGCCAATCTCTGAGCGGGCGCAGGCTCGGAGAACCTTGCGAAATCGACCCCGTTGGGCACCACGGTTGACGTGATCGCGGCCGCAGCGAGGCGGTCCTGTGTGTCCCTCCCGTTGGCGAGCACCCTGACGGCGTGACGGAGGATGAGGCGCTCGAGCCAGCTCAAAGGAGGTTCCAGAAAGGTCAGCCGGCCCGAGATGCCCTTGGCAACCTCGCCTCTTACGGAAACGGTATATGGGACGCCGACGGCAAAAGCCAACATGCCTTCGGGGATGGCGTTCATGCAGACGAGGTTTTGAGGTCGCGTCCAGGCCAGATAGGCGCCGGCGATTATCGGGTAAAAGAAAAAGATGTCGAGGTGCTGCAGGAGTCCCAACGTCAGTCGGTTCAAAACGCGGAACGCGTTGTAGAAGTACCTGACGGACGGCAGGGCGACGACGCGGATGCCGGATCTTTCGAGGCTGTGGAACGTGGCTCTGTTGGTCGCGTACGCGATCACACGCACCGCCCGGCCCCGCTCGCTCAGGTGTGGGGCGAGGTGGTGGAGCCAGTTCTCTCGCCCGCCTGAATATTTGGGGAAGGGCGAATAGATGAGGAAGGTGATCCCATTGCCGTCAGGATGCGGCTCGGACGTGGACTCAGCGCGCGCGGTCAAGCGGGAAGCCCTCCGCTAGGCCGACAGCTCGCGCAGCCACGTCGCGACCAGTGTGTCCCAACCGTATTCACGCTCGACCAGAGCACGGCCGCGCCGTCCCAGTTCGCGTGCCTCGCCGGGGTTGTCAGCGAGCTGCCTGACCGCGTCCGCAAACTCGCGCCCGTTCTCGGGTGGAACCACGAGCCCGCACCGATGCTCCAGCAAAAGCTGGGCGGATTCGCCTTCGCCGCTGAAGATGACCGGTCGTTCGCAAGCGAGCGAAGGAAAGATCTTGGAAGGTCGGGTGGATTTGAACAGCTCGCCCTTCCGCAAAGGCACGATGGTGGCGCGGCACGATGCGAAAAGTGCGGGCATCTCGATGACCGGCTGCCGGTCGACGAACCTCATGTTGCCGAGCTTTGCCCGCTGCGCATGCTCAACCATGCGGGCTTTCTCGGGCCCGTCTCCCACCAGAAGAAAGACGATGTCAGGCCGCGAACGCAGCACTTCCGCGGCTTCAAGGATCACGTCCCAGCAGTGGGCATAACCGAGGGTCCCCGCGTAGAGAAAGGGGATCTCGTGCGGAGCGACCCAGGGCACAGTGGCCGTGGGGTCCGGCTTGAAGTCCGAGGTGTTCACCCCGTTGTAGAGAACCATCACCTTCGCCGGGCCAACGATCGCCGCGATGTACGTTCGAATCCCATTTGTTTGGCCGGTGATCCGATAGGCCTTCCCGTACAGGAACCTCTCGAGGCGCTCACCCAACCAGAGCAGGGTTCGGTTGCGGACGATACCCAGCTCGCGAGCCGACGCGGGCCACAGGTCTGACACGTTCAGGATGAACGGAACCCGGCGGAGCCGTGAGCACATGTAAGCCGTCAGACCGAGAAACAGGGGCGGTGACTCGACAAAGATGAAGTCGGGGCGCGGCTCCCTCATGCAAGCTGGAAAAGACGAGAACGCGAATGAGAAATAGCTGACCAGGCGCTTGATCACGTTGCGCCCGGTGGCAGGCACGATCCACGTCCGGGTGACGTTCAGGCCATCGAGCTCCTCGCTCATCCGCCCCTTTCCCCGGTATTCAGGGAAGACTTCGCCCCGAGGGTAGTTCGGCATCGCGGTAACGACGCGCACCTCATGGCCGTTTGCCTGCAGCTGTTTGGCGAAGGCGTGGAGCCGGATCTGTGCAGCCCCGACCTCCGGAGGGAAATGCTGCGTCAGGATGAGGAACCGTTTGGACACCGATCTAGTGTGACAATTGCCGCGCTGAGCGATGTTTAGACGCCCCATCGGCCGTGCCACGCCGATCCCCACATCTTCGGCGTCGACCGTCGAAATCGACAACACAATCGCCCAGCCGAACGTGTTCGACAAGTCCGCGGCGATAATGCTGGCGGTAACCGCGGGCTGCCTTCCCCTCTACATCGTGCGCTGGAAGGTCGGCCCGATCTCGACCACGTTGCTCGAGCTGCTCGTGCTCGCAACCATCGCCCTCTACCTCCTCGGAAGACGGCGAGACGGTGTTTTCCGGCTGGACCCGACGCCTTACGACATACCGATCGTGCTCCTGCTGCTTGCCGGTGCCATCGCTGTTCTCGTGCCATCCGACCGGTGGCATGCCCTTGGCCTTTATCGCGCCTATTTCCTGGAGCCGATAGCGATCTTCTATGTCGCGATCGAGCTTCTGCGCGGGCCTGGTCAGATACGTCGCGTGCTGCTGGCCATCGGCCTTGGCAGCTCAGTCTTCGCGGTTCTCAACGTGGCCGCATTTTTTGCGAGCTTCGTCCAGGGAACGTTCGTGTTGGGGTCACCCCCAACCGCGCTTTACACGAGCGGTCCCGAGGTCGCGATGTACCTCGAGCCGCCACTGGCCCTTGCCGCCGGCCTCGTCCTGTTTGCTGACCAACGCACAGACAGGCTGCTGGCCCTGGGATGGATGACGCTCCTCCTCCCTGCCTTGACCTTGACGTTCTCGCGCGGCGCATATTTCGCGATTGCGGTCCTCGCACTGGTGGCGATCGCGACCAGCCGGGCCAGGGTGCCGCTGGCTGTAGCGCTGGTGGTGGTGGTCATCGGGCTTCTCCAGGTGCCGCTGATCCAGAGGAGGCTGGCCGGGCAGTTCAACCTGGGTGACAGCGCCACGACGATTCGCGGCCGGTTGAGCATCTTCTCCGACACTGTTTCGATGTTGCGCGATCACCCCATCCTGGGCAACGGCCTCGGCGGCTACCACTATCTGTTTCGCGGCACGATCCCGGAGATCTACCCGCATGACATGTGGCTGACGTTCTGGGTCGAGGTCGGGTTGTTGGGAATGGTCGCGTTTGCGGTCATCTTCTTCGGCCTGCTTTACAGGGGATGGCGCGCGTATCGCCGCGCAAATGGCTTCTACCGCGCTCTGCTCTGGGGAGTCTCGGGCAGCCTGGTCCTGTGGGGCGTCCACGGGCTGGTCGACTCCCCCTATTGGAAAAACGATATGAGCCTCGAGTTCTGGATCCTCGCTGCTCTCGAGCTGGTGGCCATCCGCTCGATCGGAGCCAGGGTCCTTTCGGCCTCAGCTGGAGCACCGGCGCCGGCTTCCGGGAATACAAACAACCTTATTTGACGCTCCTGGGGGCGTCGAGTACAGTGGGCAACCTTCTACGCCCATGTCCTGGCAAAGTCTCCGCAAAAAACTCCTACTGATCTGCGCGCTGGGCGTCCTGACCGTGGGGATCACCCCGGCCTTGGCTGCAGCGCCGAGTCAGACAGTTCCGCCTGCCCAGCAGGCGCCCGCCATGGCGGTGGCAAACACCCACCTGAGCCGCGAGGTGTTCGGCTTTGCGCTTGGCAGCAGCCTCAGCGATCCCACGATCGGGTACCCGAGCTGGAACTTCAACCTCCTGACCACGGTGGCCTATTTCGGATTGCACGTTCTGTGGAACGGCACCTTTCAGAACGATGCGGGCCTTTCGGTTTGGAACTCCAGCCAGCTGACCAACCTCGTGGCCACGGCCCACGCGCACGGCACCAAGGTGGTGGTCACGATCATCAGCAGCGATTTCACAGGCTCCTATCCGAACGCCATGTGCGATGCACTGCTTCACACGTCGACCACGGTCAAGGCCGTGGTTGCCCAGGTGAAGGCGAAGCACGTTGACGGGGTCAATGTCGACTACGAGGGACTCAATCAGTCCTGCAACACGTCGGACCCATCGTGGGCACGGAAGGCGCTCACCAGCTTCATGGCCAGCCTGCGAGCCGGACTGGGGAGCTCGTACTACCTATCAATAGACACGTACGCGGGAGCCGCCGCCGACCCCCGCGGCTTCTTCGATGTTCCCGGGCTCGATGCGAGTGTGGACTCCTTCTTCGTCATGGCTTACGACATGGAGTACTCGAACTACTACCACGCCCCGACCAGCTGCGGGCGCTTCTGC
>DASXNH010000221.1:0-1785 GCA_036495195.1 Candidatus Dormiibacterota bacterium | reverse complement strand
AGCGTCGCCGACCGGAAACGACTGTCCACGATTATGCTGAACCTAGCGTCCGACGCGGCCCGTCGGAGACTGGAGACGATGATGACCACCATGGAATGGAAAAGCGACTTCATCGAAGGCTTCGTCCAGCAAGGCCTGCGGCAGGGCGCCGTCCAAGCCAAGTCGGAGTCCGTCCTCAAGATCATCGACGCGCGCGCCATCGACGCGACCGCCGAGCAACGCGACCAGGTCTCCTCGTGCACCGACATCGCTCAGCTGGACAAGTGGTTCGACCGCGCTCTCACAGCCGACACGGCCGCCGACATCTTCAAAAGCTGACCGTGCCGCTGTTGGCAGACCGGCAGAATCAGCCGCCTTTCATTTGATTCCCCGTTTACCATCCAGAATTGGCGCGGATGGTATGTGCGGCGATGAACGCGGCCAGATCCGATCTCTCGATGAGGAATTCATCGGCGATGCGCTGCGCCGTTAGTTGCCGCATGCGGATTAGCCACCGCACCGTACTGGGCCTGACGCGCAGCTGCGCGGCCACCTCGCAAGTAGTGAGGTACAGCGGTTTTGCTTGGGGCCTCATTGTGTGTTCGCCTACTTTCTGCTCTCAGGCAGCCGGTCGGTGCTGAGGGGATGGGACACGCCCGCAGTTGAGCTCAGCTGCTGTAGTGACAAGTCCAAACCCTGGCGCTGCACACGCAACAGGGGGGAGCGGGGAGCGACCAGGAGCGACCGGGAGCGGCCCTCGTCACTGACAGCCCATCCCACAGGCCGACCTGGGACAGGATGTTGCTAGTGAGACGAAATTGACAACAGAGACAGGTGTTGCATAGTCGAGGACCCGAATTCGCGGCGTTCCCTTGACATGACCTGGGAAGAAAGCCCAGTGTGCTCATATGACTCCAGCGCTCGCTGTGGCGGCTGTGGTCGCCTTCAGCTTTGCGCTCGGCTCGCTGATCATGCAGGTTGACGGTGCGCAGCTGCGCCGATGGCGGCTGTCGCGCAGATGGGACATCTCGCGGCTGGCTCGCGAGTTTATCGAGGCTGCCGACGAGCCGCTCGCCACCCTTCGCGGCCTGAAGCACATGATCAATGCGTGGGAGCGCGGCGCCCGCCGACCGAGCGAACGCTACTGGCTGTTGTACCTCCGGGTCTTCCCCGAGTGCGTGAACGCCGAGACTGCAATCGGCGCCCCGGAAGAGCCCGTGGACCAGCCGGCTAATGCCGAGACCAGCCCGATGGAAATGGCCGCCACTAGTTCCGCGCAGAGCGCCGACCCGCAGGAAATCCGCGCACTGGCCGCGACCGTGAAGGCCCTCGAGCAGCGAATCGCCGGACTCTCCAAGCGCCTGGACGAGCTATCCCACGACGAGCACCCCCAGCGTCAGCCACGCGAGAGAACCGTTGGAAGGAAGACGAGGTCACGGTACCGGCGGGCAAGCTGGACGCCCCTGGCCTTGTACACCGCGCTCTAGGCCTCGATCACGTCCTCCAGCCCACGCGAGTCGGCGAAGTCGCGGAAGAGCACGATCTGCCCGTCCCGGATCCGGAGAACCTGAATCGACGTCGCCACGAACGACCGGCCCGTCGCGGTCAGCGTTCCCTTCGTCCGCATCTCCACGATCACCACTTCCAGGTCCTGGGTCTGGTAGGCCTCCGTCACCTCGAAGTCATCCAGTCGCAGCGGCGACGCCATGACACGCCGGGAGTACTCGCGAATCGCCTCCCGTCCCTCCAGGCGCATGGTCGTGCCCGGCGGCCCCGTGAACGGCGCCTCGATCACCCCGTCGGGCG
>DASXNH010000220.1:0-8478 GCA_036495195.1 Candidatus Dormiibacterota bacterium | reverse complement strand
TCGTGCTCCGGAAACCCGTAACCCTCCGCGTCGAGGCTCATGCGGTGTCTAGCGTAACCCGTGCTCGAGGCGAGAATCGCCGCGGGCTCAGATCCGGACCCGCCTGCCGACCACCAGGCTCGTCGGGGGGCGTCCGACCAGGCGCCGCCACAGCGCGTCGATGACGCCCTCGGTTTGCAGCTCGACCAACCCGAATCCCGAACCTGCGACCACGGATGTCAGCTCCCCGATGCTCGCCGGGTGATAGCGCGCGGCGAGCTCCGGATAGCCGGCGCCCGTGTAGTAGGCGGCGGATCGGTGGGCGGCCCGCGCGCGCGAGCCATCGTCGCCGTAGATCGGACTGTCGACCACGATCAGCAATCCGCCGTGTCTCAGGACACGCGCAGCTTCGATAACCGCTTCAGCCAGCGGGACATAGTGGATGGACGCGCTGAAGAAGGCGACGTCAATGGCCGACTCGCGCAACGGCAACCTGCGCATATCGGCGCGGACAGTGACCGCTCTGGCGGTCGGCATGGCGGGAAGGATGTCGAAGGCGATCACGCCAAAGGCCGCGAACAGCGAGTGAGCCCATCCGGTGCCCGATCCGATGTCTGCCACCACGCGGCCCGCCGGGTTGGGCCACTCACGCGCCACGATCGTCGCCGCCCGCGACGCGGATCGCAACCGCCCCCACATCTCTGGCCGCCCTCCAGTGCGCCCTTGGCCGGTCGGGTCGACCCATCCCTCGCTCAGACGAAGCGCCCGATATTTCTCGGCGAACGCGTCTGCCGCCGGCCTCGACACATCGTCCAGCAGGTCGAGGCCGCCGCCCGCCATCTCGGTGGCGCGGCCGCAACCAATGCAGGCGCCCATGCCCGGTCGCGGAGAGGTTCCGCATGCTGGACAGGCCAGCAAGCTGTAAAGGGGCGCGAGCTCAGCCGCCAAAGGTCCTCACGGTGTCGACGGGGCGGAGTTTGCGCTCAAACAAAAGCCGACAGTGGGTCAACGCAGGAACGCGGGCACCCATTTGAATCGGGACAGCGCGATCGAGCCGGCGCCCGAGACAATCACCTGGGCGTTGACCAGGACCGAGAGGTAGTACAGCCAGCGGAACCCGGGGTCCGCGACCTGGAACGCCACCACCAGAGCCAAGTTGGCCGCCAGCAGGAGGCCGGCAATGCCTGCCCATCGCGTCGCGAGGCCGAGCACCAGCAAGACTCCGACCACCGTTTCGCCGATGGTCTGCGCGACCGAGAAGGCGAACCAGTTCGGGGCCGCGACATTGATCAGGAATTCCCTCAGGCCGGGAATGGGGTTGGCGGCGCCGGCCGACTGGATCAGCTGGCGAGTCCAGTCGACGCTCTGCCATTTCGTGCTCGCGAAGTAGAGCCAGAAGATGCCCACGACGATCCGAAAGACGCTAGGCCACGCCTCGGTCATTCGAGCTCTATCTCAATACGCGCAGCAGCGGATCGGTGGCGAGCTGAAAGGCTCTGGCGGCCTGTCGCATGTGCAGCTGATTGAGCTTGTGCTGGATCGCGCCTTTAAGAATCGCTGCTCTCAGCTTGTGTTCCGAGAAGTCGGTATTGAAAAGCAGCCGGTTGTGCCGGACCTTGTGCCACTCGCCGTGCTGCCGGCGCTCACGCACCCGCTCGTAGAAGCCGGTGCCTGGCAACGGGTAGGCGATGGTGTAGCTCACGTAGTCAAGAGGCAGGCTGCTCGAAAAGTTGATGCTCTTGATCAACGATTCGGTGGTCTCGCCCAGGTAGCCGACCATGAAGAATCCCGCGGCCTTGATGCCGGCCGCTACGCAAGCCGCGACTGCTTTCCTGGCCTGGTCCGGAGTGATGCCCTTCTTCATCTGCTTGAGCACGCCCTCATCTCCGGATTCGATGCCAAAGAAAATGCGCTTGCAGCCGGCACGCCGCATCTGCTCGAACAGCGGCCGGTCCACGTGCGTGACACGGCTCAGGCATTCCCAGGTGAGCGGTAGGTGTGCCGCTTCGATCGCCTGCGCCAACTCGAATGTGCGTTTGTAGTTGAGTGTGAAAAGGTCGTCCGACATCCAGATATGGTCGTAGCCGAGCTCCGCGATCTCGCGCATCTCGGCGACGACCGAGTCGACAGGTCGCGCGCTGAACAGATCGCCGAACACTGACTTGTGACAGAAGTCACAGTGGAAAGGACAGCCGCGCGTCGACATCAACGGCGTCGTCGCGTCCTTCCAATGCTTCCGCCAGTAGGCGACGTACTCGGCGTTTGGGATGTCCTTGCGATATGGCTGCGGCAGGTCGCTCATGTCCTTGCTGCGGGCGCGCGCCGGCGCCCTTACAATCTCCCCTTCCCGCTTGAAAACAAGGCCGGGGATCTCGTCAAATCGCCGGTCGTCCAGGTGTTGCATGATCTGGACGATCGTCTCCTCGCCTTCCCCGACTGCGACGAGGTCGAACTGGTCGACAAAGGTGTCCGGTTCGCCTGACGGGTACGGCCCGCCGACTACCGTCAACGCCCTGCCCCGGACTTGCGCCGCAAGCGATAGCGCCTCGTCCTGCATCGTGATCATGCAGTAGATCCCGATCACCTTCGGTCGCAGATTCTGGATCCGTTCCAGGACCTCGCTCCGCTCCAGGAATGTGTGATCGATGTGGCAAACGCTGTAGCCCGCACGCCGAAGTGCAGCGCTCAAATACATGAGGCCCAGCGAAGGCATGATCCAATGCCGCCCGCGCGAGGGTGCGCGTTGCGGGTAGACGAGCACAACGTCAACCCTTTCGATTGGACTCACTTTGCAGCTCCCACGTTGATGGAGTAGCTGATCGACATGAAAGGCGCTGGAAAGATGTAGTCGAGGCCTGCCCAGTTGAAATCGGGTGAGGCGACCTCGCGGCCGGCGTGCAGCTGCGCGCCCGGAAGTTGGGGCATCGACCACTCGAGGCCGAGGCTGCCTGACCGCAGCCGCGCATACCCGCCCGTTGCGGGCGTCCAGATGCCAAAGGCCGAACCGATGAACGTGTGGCCCGGCTCGGCGAAGTCCGTGAACGCCGCGGACAGCTCGTTGAGGATTCCGAGCTCCGTATACCCGGGATCGAGCTCGAGCGCGCTCACCGCGACGCCGATCCCCGTCGCATTCACCGTGTATGTGACCTCGATGCTGCCCCGAGAGGCGACCGGCACGAACGCGTAGCGATGAGCTGCATCACCGCCGATTTCGTCAAGCGCGAAGGTTCGCTTCCAGATGGTTGTCGTCGGAGTCGAGAGATCGATGGTGACGGCCGTGCGCGAGTACACCCAGCCGTCTTGGTAATGCACGATGGGCGCGCCAAATCCCATGCCCTCGCCGGCTATGTCGTTGCTCCCAACTCGCAGCGAAAGGCCTTTGGCCAGCGGTGCTGTCTTGCCCGCAGCCGGCATCGGTGACATGGCGGCGGTGACCCCAGGAAAGATCGACTGCATGAGGAGTCCGCTGCCGAAGCGGTATGCGAAGACTCGTTTGCCCGCAGCCGCCTGATAGCTGTTCTGATTGCCGAGTGACTCGAAGGGCCCGGTTGCCATCCCGGAAGCGAGCTCGGGAAAGACAGCCGTCGCCCGGTAGTAGCCGATGTCTTCGAGGACCAGGGCGGTGACGCCGTTCGTTCGCATCCAGCCGATCGCCTCGGCTGGGTCGCGCGGAAGATTCTGCGATCCGACGAGCTCTGCCGGCGGCTTGCCGCTGTAAAAGGCGGCCACTGGCGAGTCGGTGGCCAGCACACCCGGAATGCCGCCGGCCGCTTTGCCGGCTGCGATGAGCCCCGTGTTGTCGGCGGCGAAGCTGGCGAAGACCGGGATGAAGCCGATGGCAAGCAGTCCGCCAGCTGCAACGGAGGCCACGCGCAGGGCCGTCACATGCCGTTCGAGGGCCGCCGCTGCCAGCAGAGCCAGGGAGGGCAGCGCGGGGTAGAGGTAGCGGTGACTGCCGGTGTATGCGCCGAAGGTCACGAGCCCGGCGACTGCGGCCAGGTAGACGAGAGCTGGGACGTGAAGAAAGGTGAGGGAGGCGCGGTCTTCAGGCCGACGCCTTCGGAGCACCCTGATAAGTCCGACAGCCCCCAGAGCGAAAAGTGGAAGGGCGGCCAAACCAAGGGTGCCGGCCAGCTCAATCAGCCGCCCGACCGCGCTGCCCGCGATGCTTCCGCGCGCCGTGGCGGAGAGCACCTCGACCGATCCTCGCGCCAGGGAGTGGCTGGCGGGAGCGAAGCCGAGCTGCATCAGGATGAGCAGGGCGATCGCCGGCAGCGCCCATGCGAAGGCGGCCTGGCGCCCTGGCCAAGGAAGGAAGTCTCCCTTGAGCTTCGAGCGAAGGGCAAATCTCTTGAGGCCCTGCTCCGCGAGTGTGTAGACAACGGCAGCTCCGATCCAGATCCAGGCCTTGGTGGCCGTGACGCACGCGAGCGCCGCGAGAGCGGCCGCGAGCTTCATCCGGCCACGCACCGCCGCCAGCCCGCCGGCGGTGAGCAGTGCGGTCATCAGCGGTTCGACCACCGCCGAGCCGGACGTGAAGAGGAAGACGGGATTGAGTGCCAGCAGCGCCACCGCCAGCCTTCCTTGACGGCCGTTCGGCGCCAGGAAATACACCGCCGCGAGGGTCGCCAGGCCCATCGCCGCGCCGAGCATCTTCAGCGCGCCGAACGACCACAGCCCGGAGAGCTTGAGCACAGCAGCCGCCAGGACGTGGTAGCCCGGGAGCCAAGTGTCCTGCATCCCAAACATCGGATCTTGCAGCTGTCCTGTCGAGGCCAGATTGGCGGCGATGAGCCAGTGGCCGTAACCGTCTTCGAAGGGCTCAGGCATCTGCGCAGCCAGCACCAGGAGCACAGTGCATACCGCCATCAGTCCAAGCGCAGGGGCGGCCAACCGCAGGCGCGCCACAGCGCGGCGTCCAAGACTGCGCAACGTCACGACCTTCAGGAAATCGACAGCCGTCAAAGCGGCGACGGTCAGGAAACCGAGGGCGAAAAGGGTCGAGTAGACCGCGAGCAGGCCCTGTCCCTGAGCCGCCGCGAACGGCACCATGGACAGCGACCCGGCTGCGAGTGCCGTCTCTCCAATCGCCCGCGGGTCGCCCACACGAACGTAGGCCTGGTCCCGCCACTCCTGACCGCGTTCCACTATCTGGTGCTTCGGGGTGCGCACAAACTCGCCGCCCTTTCGGGTCGCGCGAATCAGGGCAAGGATCACCGTGAAAGACATGCCGGCACCCACGAGCTGGCACAGCAACGACGGCGCCGCCGCCCACCAGGGCCGCCCTCGTCGCATCTGGGCGACACTGAAGCCGATCCACGGCGAGATCCCCATCACCACGAAAACGAGGCCGGCATCGGCGACGGGCCACGGCAGAGCCTCAAAGCGTGGCCCCAGCAGCAGGAGTGGATAGCAGGCGAGCTGAAGCGCCATCACCGGTCCGACGCCATACGCCAGGAGGTGCATCGTCGCCTGCAGCTTCACCGCGGGCCGCGCACTGCTTCGCAGGACCGGAAGTAACAGCTTGAACGCCGATTGAAAGCTTCCTGTGGCCCAGCGAGATTGCTGCCGCCGGTAGGCGTCAAACGAAACCGGCAGCTCCTCGGGAACCACCACGTCTTCGAGGTAGGCAGCCCTCCAGCCGCGCAGCTGCGCACGGTAGCTGAGGTCCAGGTCTTCCGTCAGCGTGTCGGCGCTCCATCCGCCTGATTCTTCGATGGCGGTGCGACGCCACACGCCGGCAGTACCGGTGAAATTGGTGAAGTAACCGTCGGAGGACCTGACCGCCTGCTCGATGAGAAAGTGAAAGTCGAGGGCGAATGCTTGCAGTCGAGTGAACCAGGAGTAGCCCTCGTCCAGATGCCCCCAGCGCGCCTGCGCGAACCCGATCGTCGCATCGTCGAAGACGCCCATCGTGCGGCGCAGAAAATCCCGGGCAGGCGTGAAGTCGGCGTCGAAGATCGCGATGAATGGCGAGCTGGTGAGTTCCATGCCGTGCGATAGGGCGCCCGCTTTGAATCCCGTGCGCGCCGGCCGTCTCACGTGACTCACTGCGACTCCCTGGAGCCGCCAGTGCGCCGCCCGGCGCGCGACTATCGAAATCGTCTCGTCGTCTGAGTCGTCGAGCACCTGGACCTCGAATCGCGCGCGGGGCCAGTCGAGCTCGCACACCGCATCGAGCACGCGTTCGGCGACATAGCGCTCGTTGTAGATGGGCACCTGGACGCATACACGTGGCTCGTCTCCGCGCGCGACCGATCCGTGGATGTGCTTGGGCAGCCGGGTGGCTCGCCAGGTGAGAAAGAGCAGGTTCGAGCCAAATGCAAACAGCGCAATGCTGGTCAAGCCGATGGTGCCGATAGCGATCCAGGTCATCACGTCATGCGCTCGTCGAACAACGTGTAAGGCCGCATGGTCGCGCGCACGAACGCAACGCGAGCGAGCGCCTCGGGGCGACTTCTCCGTGTCCATTGCATGTACCGCCACGCGGCCACGCCCACCCGGCGCGCGGCCCCGTCGAGCACGGCTGGAAACAGAGACTTGGGCAGGCGCCACGATGGGGCATCGATCCTCAAGGGCGCACGCTTTTCGGCCAGCTGCGGAAAGTGGTCGAGCAGCGCGGGATTGGAATCGACAACGTCGTCGAGGACCTCAGGACCGAAGACCGGCTCAGCGACCAGCAACTCGTAAGCCATGTCAACGTCCTGCCGCGCCAGCGGGTGGCACTGCGACACCTCGAGGATCAGGTTTGCGGTCATCAAGCGCGGCGCGATCGGCCGGCGGGTGAGGTCGTCGACGGGCTTGGCGCGGTGCGCCAGCGCATGCAGAAGCCCAAGCGCGTTCACCGCGACGTACGCGCTGTGGCGATGCCCGTCTTCGACGATCAGGTTGAGGTCGACGTCGTCCGAGTCGCGAAAGCCACCGCTGGCAAGTGAGCCCGCCACCGAGACGCTGCGAATGAAAGGAGCCACCGCGACGAGCGTGCCGACGAAGCGCCTGGTCATTGGAACGTAGGCCGCGGAATCCGACTCATGAGCGATGGCTCTAGCCCTGATCGCGCCGGCGCGGTCCATCGCGCCACGCTCGACCACCAGGCCTTCGGCCAGAGTCAGCTCAGGCGAGGCTGCCACTGCCCACCGGACCGTGCCTTCCGGAAGCGGGCCGCCCAGGCATAGGCTCCCGAGGCGAGCAGGCGTGAGAGCGTAGCCACGCCGTTGAAGCAGCCGAACTGTTTGCCAGACCCGATCTGACACGCTCGTAGATCGGGCGGGGAAATAACCGACAGCCACCGCTGCGCCTCCGGAAGAGTACTGACGCGGTCAACGGGGATACGGACCCGGGTTACGCAGGTTGGCTGCTTACGCCAGACGCTCGCTTTCCGGCATCATCGGTGGTGGCGCCGGCAGGTCTTCTATTCCAGGGGTGTGACATGACCGCGGACGGACACTTCAAGGTCCCAACTCCCGTCAACGAGCCAATTCGCGCCTATGCCCCAGGCGATCCGTACCGCAAGAGCCTCAAGGCGAGGCTGGCCGAGCTCACCGACGCCCGAACCGACGTGCCGATGCAGATTGGTGGCGAGCGCCGTTGGGGGGCGTCGAAGGCCGACATCCGATCTCCACACCGCAAGGAGCTATCGATCGCGCAGGTCGCGGTCGGCGGAAGGAAGGACTTCGCCGACGCCATCGAAGCCGCACTCGACGCGCGGAAAATGTGGGCCGCGACCTCCTATCAGGAGAGGGCAGCGGTACTGCTCCGCGCCGCCTCTCTCCTGGCTGGACCCTGGAGGGACACCATCAACGCGGCGACCATGCTGGGTCAGTCGAAGACGGTGCACCAGTCGGAGATCGACGCGGCGTGCGAGTCGATCGATTTCTGGCGCTACAACGCCTACTTCGCGGACCAGCTCTACACGCAGCAGCCGGCCAACGACGGGACCGCCTGGAACCGTATGGAGTACCGACCGCTCGAGGGCTTCGTGTTCGCTGTTAGCCCGTTCAACTTCACGTCGATCGCCGCCAACCTGCCCATGGCCGCCGCCTTGATGGGCAACACCGTGGTCTTCAAACCCGCGACGCAGACACTTCTGGTCTGCCACTTCCTGATGGAGCTGCTCAACGAAGCGGGACTACCACCGGGCGTGGTCAACATGGTCAGCGGCAGCGCCTCAGACATCTCAGAGCAGGTCCTCGCGCACAAGAGCCTGGTGGGTATCCACTTCACGGGTTCGACCGAGGTCTTCCACGGAATGTGGAAAGAGGTTGGCGAGAACATTGACCGCTATCGCACATACCCTCGGCTGGTCGGCGAGACAGGCGGCAAGGACTTCATAGTCGCGCATCCATCGGCAGACCGCGAGGCACTGCGCACGGCCATGATCCGCGGCGCATTCGAGTATCAAGGGCAGAAATGCTCGGCGGCATCGCGTGCCTACATCCCGCAGTCCATCTGGAAGACGTTGAAGCCAGAGCTTGTCGACCTGGTCGAGGCGGTACCCCA
>DASXNH010000219.1:0-11130 GCA_036495195.1 Candidatus Dormiibacterota bacterium | reverse complement strand
GGGCTCGAAGCCGATCACGATGAGGATCAGGAGCAGCGCCAGCTGCCAGTCTTTGACTCCGATGGCGCGCATCGTGGTCCACAAAAACACGATCACAGCGACCTGCAGGACGCCGATCACTATCGCGAGCTGCACGTGAGGGTCGGCGCCCAGCAGAGGCTGAAGCATCCAGGCAACGGGAAGCGGGGTCACGTACTGGGCGCCCGCCAATGGGAGCGGGGTGAAGGCCCCCGGCGTGGGTGCGCAATTGTGCAGCACGCATAGGTCATACGGATCCTGGCCTGACGCAATCCGTGCCGCCGCCGCCATGTAGTTGACGCTGAAATCCGCCGGCAACGCGCCGGAGAGCGCCGGCAGGACCACGGTTCGCCAGACGTAGACGGCGGCAATTGGCGGCGTCGCGACCGCGAGAAGCAACGTGCGAAAGCCGCGGTGGTCGAGAGGAGATCTATGACTATTCGAAGTTGACGCCGCCTCGCCGATCACCGACGCGATTATCAGGTGTCGCTCCCCATCCGCCGGTTCAAATTTTGTTGGGGCAAACTGTGGCTTTCGGACCTATTGATTACAGGTGTAGTCGAGAGGATGTTTTTCCAGCAAGAAGAAGCAGACCTCCTGAGATCGGCAATGGCGGGCGACCGCGGTGCATTTGCTGAGCTCCTTCGGCCCGAGTACGGGACCGCCCTGCGCCTTGCGTACGGGCTGCTCCAGAACGTTGACGAAGCCGAGGACGCGGTGCAAGAGGCGGCCTTCAGCGCATGGACGCGCCTTGGGAATCTGCGACAGGGCTCGAGCTTGCGGCCCTGGTTCCTCGGCATCGTCGTCAATCGGTGTCGGGCCGTAAAACGAAGTAGGTGGTGGTCCGTTACCACAGCCGAACCAATCCAAGGCGAGGCCCCGGAGACGGACCTGGCCGCGTCGATCGACTTGCGCAGGGCCCTGCGCAGGCTCGGGTACGACGAGCGGCTTGTCCTTGTCCTTCGCTACTACCTGGATATGCCATTTGAGGAGATCGCGACGACTCTAGGCATTTCTACGAAGGCGGCGAGGACTCGCGTCGAGCGAGCCGTCCATCGTCTGAAGCCGATCATGCAAGTGCAAGGAGCGGCAGTGTGATGGACGAAAGGATGTTGTTTGACCAGTTCCACGAGGCTCTCGATGTGGAGCCGCATCCCGGCGCCTACGAGCGCATGCGAGTCGCCATGGCAAATTACCCGGTCGCGCTCAAGAGGCGGCCGGCGTTCCGAATGAGGTGGTCAAGGATGGGACTTCGTGTTGCTGCCGTACTTGCGGCAGCGGTGGTAGCAGTAGCGATCGGCGGGGCGATCCTGGCGACGCACCACGGGCCGACGGGCATAGTCAACGCCGGCCCCGATCTAAACACAGAGGCATACCAGGCGATGATGAGTTCCGATTACAACTTGATGAGCGCGTCGACCTCCAACAACTGCAACACCATGCAGGACCTCGGCTGTGAGGCTGCGGTAAACACCGTCATTCCGACGCTTAGGCACTGGGTGAGCGACCTCAAATCGGCCCATACCCCGACAAGCTTCTTGACCATCGACGGCCTCCTGCGCAACCACTTGAACCAGGCAATCGCCGATCTGAGCGCTGCCGTGGCGTTTCAGAAAGCGAGGAACAACGACGGTTTCACCCTGGCGATGTCCGCAGCGTTTTACGAACGCGCATGGATCGATCCGGCTGCGTTCTCGGTTGAGGGTACCTATCCCGACGTGGCGGGGACCTATCACAACGCGCTCAGTCTCGTGCGGCGGGCCGTAAATGCATGCGAGAGTTCGCAACCAGGCCCAGACGACCTCAGCTGTGCGAACCTGTTTAAACAGGAGGCCTGTGTCGGTGCAGGTGCGCAAAAATGCGAGAGCGACGTCCAGGCGGCAACCACTCAGATACAGGCGTTTTTGATTGCGCTCCAACAGAATCCGGCACCTGGCGCGTTAGCGACGAAAAATGCGAGGCTTCAGGCCGATCTGGCCAGTGGGGATCAGGCTCTTCTCGCCATCACCCGCGCGGCACTCGCCGGAGATTCGACAAAGGTCCTCGAGGGCGAAAACTCTTACATCCAGTCGATCGACGCCGCCAATGTGGACTTAGAGGCGATCGGGATCGCTTGAACCCTGCCTCCCGCCGACGTATCTGTCGGGCCTGAAGCCCTGCCCCGATGGCAGCCGGATCTAAATTCGGGGTGGGATCAGACAATAAACGAGGCGGCGCCTGCAGCGGACACCGCCTCGGCCGTTCCGTCGGGTGACACGCATTTTGGTTACTGCGCCTTGCGGCCGTTGCCTACTTTTGGAGGCCAACCCTGCGTGAGCTGCGGCGGATCCGGCGTCGCTACCGCTCAATTTGGGCCCTTTATAGCGACACTGTCAAGTGGTCCGTTTTTCCAGCACGGGCCGGCACGAGACTCATCGGGTCTCATGCATGTCGGGAGGCGCACAATGGTGCGAGAACTCTCCCCGGAGGTAGATCGCGAATGGGCCAGCCCAGCTACGTTGACGGCGCCAGCGCTGTGCCTCTGCTGGGCGAGACGATCTTCCAAAATCTCCGCCGCATAGCTGAACGCTTCGGCGACCGCGAGGCGCTGGTGGTGATGCACCAGGATCATCGCTCCACATACGCGGAGCTCGTCGACCAATGCGAGGCGATCGCCCGCGGCCTGGTCGCGCGGGGGGTGCGCAAGGGCGATCGTGTCGGTATCTGGTCGCCCAATCGCTTCGAGTGGGTGATCGTTCAGTACGCGACCTCAGCGATCGGAGCGATTCTCGTCAACATCAACCCCGCCTATCGCACCTCTGAGCTCGAGTACGTGCTCAATCAGTCCAGCGTCAGCTTCCTCGTCCTGGCCGCGGGTTTTCGCCAGGCGGATTATGTGGCGATGCTCGCCGAGGTCAAGAGCCGCTGCCCCGAGCTCAGGGAGGCGCTGGTCCTGGAGGACGGTTGGGCAGCGCTTCAACGCGACGCCGACAAGATCAGCATCGACCAGCTGCATGAGATCGAAGAGTCATTGCAGTTCGACGACCCGATCAACATCCAGTACACGTCTGGCACCACCGGCTTTCCAAAGGGCGCGACCCTGACCCACCACAACATCCTCAACAACGCCTACTTCGTGGCCGAGACCTTGAAGTATTCCGAGGTGGACCGAGTCTGCATACCTGTTCCTTTCTATCACTGCTTTGGCATGGTGATGGGAAACCTGGGGTGCACCAGCCACGGGGCGACCATGGTCGTTCCAGGCGAGGCCTTCGACCCACTAGCCGTGATGGAGTCCGTCGAAAGAGAGAAGTGCACCTCGCTGTATGGCGTGCCGACGATGTTCATCGCCGAGCTTGGGCACCCACGCTTCAACGATTTCGACTTCAGCTCGCTGCGAACCGGCATCATGGCCGGCTCACCGTGCCCGGTCGAGGTGATGAAGAGGTCCAGACCGTGATGCACATTCCCGAGATGACCATCTGTTACGGGATGACGGAGACCTCGCCCGTCTCAACGCAGTGCGCGACCGACGACCCGCTGGACCGCCGTGTGTCGACGGTGGGACGCGTTCACCCGCACGTCGAGATCAAGATCGTGGACCCGGCGACGGACGCGATCGTTGCACGCGGCGAAACCGGCGAGTTTTGCACGCGTGGATACAGCGTGATGCGGGGCTACTGGAACAACGAGGAAGCCACCCGCCAGGCTGTTGATTCCGGGGGCTGGATGCACACCGGCGACCTTGCGACCATGGACGGGGATGGATATCTAAACATCGTCGGTCGCATCAAGGACATGATCGTACGCGGCGGCGAGAACATCTACCCGAGAGAGGTCGAGGAGTTCCTCTACACCCACCCTGGCGTCGCGGACGTCCAGGTGATCAGTGTGCCATCCGAAAAGTACGGCGAAGAGGTGATGGCATGGGTCAAGCCGCGCGAGGGCGCTCGGGTAACCGGCGAGGAGCTCGCCGCCTGGTGCAAAGACAAGATCGCGTCATACAAGATTCCTCGCCATTGGAAGCTGGTGGACTCGTTTCCGATGACGGTCACGGGCAAGGTTCAGAAGTTCAAGATGCGCGAGGCTGCGGTCGAAGAGCTGGGCCTCCAGAAGGCCGCACGCGTTCGAACCGCGTAGGTCCAGGCCTTTACAGCCAGGCTTGTCCCGACCCTCGTTCGCCGATACCTTGGCACCAGGTGTGTTGGGCTCGGGGGTGGGGAGCCCGCGGGAGGAGGGTGGGCCCGCGAGGGGGCGTCTGGCCTACATCAGGCTTTCGTACGGGAACGCTGCGGCGAATGGTTCGTACAGCAGCAGCACCTGCTCGATCGGCATTACGTCGCGCAGGAAGATCGCGCCCGCCGCGACGCCCGCCGACCCGACGATGCCGGAGCCGTCGTGAGGAGCGCTCTTCTCCGCCCCCTCCTGAGCCGCGCGGAACGAATTGGTGCGCCCCGTCTGGTTGGCCGTGGCGATCGCCAGCTTCCAGGCGGCTGAATAGAGAGTTGCCGGATTCAGCTCGTCCGGCGCCGGCGGCGCCGTTCCAGCCGTCGGCACAGCCGGCTCCGCCTTTGGCGGCTCAGCCAGCACTTTGGCAACAGCGGCCACCTCGGCTTCGGCCTCGCCTGACAGCGACGGCAGCTTCTGAATGAACGCCGCGATCTGGCGATCGACGGACGGTGGCGTCTCGTAGCCAGGCCCTGGCAGCACCGTGGCGAACGGACGGTAGATCGAAGCGAATTGAAGGGGGTAAAGCTGCTCTCTGACCAGAATCGCGAGGGCGACCACCTGGGCCGACTCGAGGGCCGCGGCGGCCGCGGGCTCCGGTATCGCCTTGGCAATGGCCTGCTTGATCTGAGCGACCCTGAACCCGCTCGTAAACGCATTCACCATGGCCTCGTCAGCCCCCGACAGCAGAGGATCGAGCAGTTGCTCCATCGCGGCATTGGTCGGCCGCTGGCGCGAAAGTATTCGCGCGATAGCGATCCACCGCCACTGCTCTGCCGTCAGGGACTTGCCGGCAGCGGCCAGGAACTGCCCGGCTTCGGTGGCGCTCAGGCTGTACCCGGACGCGCCACCACCTGCTCAGGCAGCAGCTCTTTGACCCGAAGTTTGTCGATCGGGTGGTATGCGTCGACGATGCGCATGGTTCCTGACGCCGAACGCAAGACCATTGACTGCGTGTAGGCGTACACAACGTCGTATCGGACGCCCTTGAGCAGCTCACCGGAAGTGATTCCTGTGGCGGCGAAGAAGATGTTGTTGCCCGAGCACAGGTTATCGATGGAGAGCACTTGTTCGGGTCGATGGCCCTCCTTGACCGCCACCTTGCGCTCTTCGTCGTCGCGAAGGAGCAGCCTGGCCTGCATGTCACCGCCTATCGCCTTGATCGCGCACGCGGCCAAGACTCCCTCGGTGGATCCGCCCGAGCCCATCATGCAATGAATGCCGTAGCGAGTATCGAGAGCAGCCTCCAGCGCGCCCGCCACATCCCCTGCAGGTATCAGCTTGATGCGCGCCCCGACATCACGGATCTCGGCGATGATGCCGTCGTTTCTCGGCCGCTCGAGCACAACCACGGTCAGCTCCTGCGGTGGCAGTCCCTCCGCCTTGGCGATCCTGATGAGGTTCCATTCGACCGGCATGGTCAAGTCGATGACACCTTTGGCGCGGCGGCCGACCACGAGCTTTTGCATGTAATGGACGTGGGTCGTGAACATGGTGCCCCGCTCGGCGAGAGCGATGACCGAGATGGCCCCAGGTAAGCCCGCGGCGGTCAGGCTCGTCCCCTCGATCGGGTCGACCGCGACATCGAGCTCGGGCTCGAGGCCGTTGCCGATCTCTTCCCCGAAGTACAGCATCGGCGCCTCGTCCTTCTCGCCCTCTCCGATGACGACCGTGCCCTTCATGTCCACCGAAGCGAGCGCGCTACGAATCGCCTCGACCGCGCGGCCGTCGGCGCCCATTTTGTCTCCTCGACCTTGCAGTGGAGCTGCGGCCAGGGCCCCCGCCTCGGTGACCCTGAGCAGCTCCAGGGCTAGGTTTCGGTCCATTTCCCGGTTCATTTGATTACGCCACCCTCGCCGGTAGCGTATCGAATCCTTAGCTGATGCCGCGCCGCCGGATTGGCAGCCGGCTCGCCTCCACCCAGAGGTCGTTCTTGCTGGCCAGACGGCGATCACCGTCGCCGTCCACGTACACGCAGGTCCGCTCGAGAACCGCCGTCACCCGGACAGTGACGCCGTCCAGGGTCGCATCGAACGCGTCGATGAGCACCTCGTCCTCATCCAGGGGGATGTCGCTCAACCTTCTGGTGCCACCCGGTCTGGGCCGAGATGACACCAATGGCCCAGTCGGCTGCGGACGTATCCTGGCGCTCGCGGACGACGTCCTGCCAAAGCGCTCGCTCCGCTCGGGTTGCTCGGGTGGCTGAGCCGGGGCGGCGCTTGATGAGGCCAGCGGCGGGCGCTTCGCGGCGCGCCGCGAAGCGCTGCCTGGGGCTCTGGATGGAGTCCCGGAACGACCTCTAGAAGAACTCACCCCACATTTTCCTTACCCGGCCGACAGGGTTGGGGACACTTCTTACGGTCACCACAGCCGGTCGCGACGCGGCGTCGATGACCACCTTGTCCTCTCTCTCGGGCACGCCTTCTGGGTGAACCCGGATCACGCCGTGGTGGACGCCACCTTCCTGGACCACGAGCGCACCCACCTTGGCATCGCCCTCGAGGCGCCCGGTGTTGGTGATCTTTAGCCGGCTCGCGGCCACGACGTTGCCACGCACGAACCCCGCGATCGTGACCCTGACGCTGCGGATGTTGGCCTCGACGTGGGCTTCGGAGCCGATCAACAGGTCGCCGTCGCATTCGACCTCGCCGCTGAAGTTGCCAAGTATCTGGCCGCCGCTCTTCAGCTGCAGCTTGCCGGACAGCGCGTCGTCGCGGCCGAGAACTGTCGACTTCAGCTCGACGCCGTAGGGGTCGGGCCCCCCGTTGCTACCCGAAATCGCCACCGTCTCCACCCCAATGTCCGTCATCTGGACCTCCCTTTACCCAGCCCCCCAGCTGGCCCTAACGCAGCATAGAGGCTACTGAGTCAGCGGGAAACGTGCATTTCCCGTCCGCGGGGGGGCAGGACAGGGAGGATCGGTGCCGCCCGCGCCGGTCAGAGGTCGGGGTGGGACCGCAGGTACGCAAGGACCGCTTCTCGCGTCGGTTCGAGCTCTCCGTCCATGATCAACTCACCCAGGCGTTCCTTGATCCGCCCGACCTCTGGGCCTGGAGCCAGGCCGCGCTCGCGCATGATGGCCTCGCCGTCGATCGGCGCCGCCATCCGCGTCGGGCGTTCTGACAAAACTCTTTTCAGGCGCGCAGCAAGCTCGTCCAGCTTCTCCGGTTCCGGATAGGCGGAGGCCGCAATGTCGGCGCGGGCGAGCGCTATCAACCTCTCGATCTGGGCGCCGGCGTCGCGAGCCAGCCGCCGGACGGCGCCGTCACTCCACTCCGAACGGTAGTACACCGGGCGAAGATGAAGCCGCACCAGGGTGACCACGGCATCGATTTCCCTTTCGGCGAAGCGCAGCCGCTCGAGCGCGGCCCTGGCGATGCCGGCGCCCACCTCCTCGTGACCGGTGAATGCGCCGTCGGGTGCGGCGGTGATGGGCTTGCCGACATCGTGGAGGAGCGCAGCCCACCTGACCACCAGGTCAGGCGGCGTGAGGCCAACCGCCAGCAGGGTGTGGCCGAAAACGTCATGAGTGTGGAATCCGCCCTGCTTCACACCCTTGCCTGCGGTCACCTCCGGCAGCACCACCTCGAGCAGCCCGCCGGCGTCGAGCAGCTCCAAGGCGAGCTTTGGCCGGTCGGACTGGAGCATCTTGGACAGCTCGTCAGCGATGCGCTCAACCGAGACCACCGGTGGTTTGAGCCGGCCGCTCAGCTGCCGCATCGCCGGCAGCAGCTCCGGAGCCAGCTCGAACCCCAGCTGGGAGGCGAAACGCACGGCCCGCAACATCCGCAGCGGGTCGTCGCTGAAGGTTTGGACGGGATCCGCGGGGGTGCGGAGGGTGCGCGACTCCAAGTCTGCGCGGCCGGTGCCGAGCCGATCCTGGATGTTGCCGTCGAAATCCATCAACAGCGTGTTGATGGAGAAATCGCGCCGCCGCAGATCCTGCTCGAGTGTCGCCGGGCGCACGTCTGGCTTGCGGGAGTCGCTCGCGTATGACTCCGACCGCGCGGAGACAAATTCCACTCGGTGGCCCGGCAGCGTCACCTGAGCCGTGCCGTATCGCTCGAAGATGACGGGCGGGCCAGCGCCGGCCAGCTCGGCAAAGCGCGCCGCGAGCTCACCTGCCCCACCGTCTTCGACCACGACATCCAGGTCCGGCTGGGTTCGGCCGAGCAGGTGGTCGCGGACATAGCCGCCCACCACCCACGCCTTGAGCCCGACGTCAGCGGCGGCTCGCTTGAGGAGACGCAGCAGCTCCCGATCGTCTACTGGTTGATCCGCGCCCACTCGACCGCTCCCACCTGCCCGGCCCGATCGCCAAGCTGGGCTCGGCGCAGCACCGGTCGCCGGGCGGGCCTGATGAATGGAGATGAGCGCAATGTCTCCAGCAGCAGTGGCTGCACCAGGCCCCAGGAACGCGTGACGCCACCGCCCATGACGAACATCTCCGGATCGATGACGTTCGTGAGGCTGATCAGCGCCTTGCCCATGTAACGCGCTGCGCGCTCCACGACCAGGCCCGCGTCCTTGTCACCACGAGCCGCGGCGGCGAACAGCTCTGCCGCCGGATGGCCCGTCTCTCTCGCGAGGTTGGCGCCGCCGCAGAATACTTCCAGGCAGCCGTGCTGCCCGCATTGGTCGAGCGGACCGTTGGCGTCGATGATCATGTGGCCAACCTCGCCGGCGGTCCCGTGGCCGCCGCGGTGCAGCTTCCCATCGATGATCAGCCCCCCGCCGACGCCGGTGGACCACGTGATGTAGACCATGTTTCGTGTGCCCCTGCCCGCGCCGCGGTGGTATTCGCCGAGCCCTGCCATGTCGGCGTCATTGGCAACGTGGGCAACGGCGCCTGTCGCCTCCCTGAGCATGGCGGCGAGTGGAACGTTGCGCCAGCCGGGCAGGTTGGGCGGGTTGACGAGAACACCGCGCTTGATATCGATTGGTCCGGGCGCCGCGATCGTGATGCTGCGGAGCTTGTCGCGCCCTCGGTGCCGCTCAATCTCGGACGCCGCCCAGTCGACCACGTTTTGGGGGGTGCCGAGCAGTGGGGTCGAAGTCTTGAAGCTTGCGGTCAGCTGGCCGTCAGAGCGGGCAAGCGCAACGCGTACCTGCGTCCCACCAAGGTCGATTCCAGCAAGCATTGCCCCAAACTCTAATCGGCGGGGTGAGCAATCAGGACGCGATCAGCTGCCGTCCTCGTAAAGCCGCCAGGATCTCGAGCGGCGCGCGCGCCCGGTTGAACGTGTAGAAGTGCAGGCCAGGAACGCCTCGCTCGAGTAGCTCCGCACACTGCGCGATGCAGTGCTGAACTCCAAGCTTGCGGACGGCATGGTCGTCGGGTTGCTCATCGATCGCTTGCTGCAGCGCGTGTGGGACCGTGGCCCCTGACATCGTCGTCATATGCGCCAGTGATCGCCGGCTGGGCACGGGCATCAGTCCAGGCACGATGGGCACACGGATACCCGCGTCGCGCGCGCGATCGACCAGGTCGAAGTAGAAGTGGTTGTCGAAAAATAGCTGCGTCACCAGGAAGTCCGCCCCTGAGTCGACCTTCAGCTTCATATATCGGAACTCGTGTTCGAGGTCCGGGCTCTCGGGATGCTTTTCAGTGCTGCATGCAGCGCCGATGCCGAAGCCGTACCCATTGCGGCGCACAAATGCGATGAGGTCGCTGCCATGAAGCAGCTCAGGCCCGGCCGGCACGAAGTGCTCGTTCGAATCCTGCGGGTCTCCACGCAGCGCAAGCACGTTGGCCACTCCCTCCCTCTCCATCCAGTTGAGAATCTGCCGCGTCCTGTCGGCCGAGTTCGCGCACGTCAAGTGGGCCATCGCCTCAATGTGGTACTGGCGTTTGATGCGGGTCACCAGCTCCAGCGTCTTCTCGGCTGTGCGCAATCGATAGGTGACGGATACCCAATCCGGCGCGTGTCCGGCCAGGGTCGCGATCGTCTTTTCCAGCACCTCAACCTCGGTGTCGTCGCGGGGCGCCATGAACTCGAACGAGATCGTGGGCCGGCCGCGGCCCAGCAGCTCGGCGATTCGCATTCAGCAGGTCCCATCCTTGTCACCGCGTATGCGCACCATGGCCCGAAGGTTAGCGAAAAAGGATTCGCTGGTCGCCGACCCGGCGCGTCACCTTCGCCCCGTCCAGGTGCTCGAGGAGCGCCAACACCGGTCGGCGGCTCGCGCTCATGCGATCGCGAACCTGAGCGACAGTTATCGACCCATTCGCGGCTATCAGCTCCTTGACGATCCCGACTGCGCTCGCGTAGCCCTGTTGGGTGAACGCGATGTCCTCGCTCAACCGCACGATGGAGCCTCGCTGCGCCAGCGCACGAACCACCTCAGGCCCCGCCCCTGTCAGCTGCATCGCCTCCTGCAGAGAAGGCGGGGCGAAGGGATCGCGGCCAAGAAGCTCGAGCAGCTGGCCGGCCGGTCCGTCGGACGCGTCGATCGGGACCCGATGGGCCGGATTGGCGATCGCACCCTGCCGGTCCTCAAGCCTGCCTTCCGCGATCAGCGCGGCGAGAGCCGGCGAAAACGCGCTCGCATGCAGCCGGAGGCGATTCCTGAGCTCCTCGCGTCCCATGCCTGGTCGAAGCGGGTGAGCAACGTGATACGCGGTGACCTCCGCAGTGGCGCGCTCTTCCAGCGAGATCCAGGCGTCCCTCGCGATGAGCCAGTCTCCAAGGCGCCGCGCATCGAGGCCATCGATATCGGACTCGCTCGCCATCGTGGCTTTCATCAGAGCCGAGACGCTGACCCCTCGGGAGTACTTGCGCAGCTCCTCCTGCAAAGCCTCACCACCCGCCCGCCGCTCGAGCGATTCGCTCACCGCGTCGTCGTGGCGGGGATGCCTGCGTGCCGCCACGTCGACAAAGCGACCGCCCGCGATCGTGATGGCTG
>DASXNH010000218.1:0-5260 GCA_036495195.1 Candidatus Dormiibacterota bacterium | reverse complement strand
GTCCGCTCCGGCCTGTGGCAGAGCTGCGATGGCGAACTCCGCCGTCCGCAGGGCTTCCTTGACGTAGGCGTCCAGAGCGGCCGCCGGCATGGTCTGCGAGCTCTCCCGGCGCCACGAATCCCTGACGTCAGAGGCCAGCTCGAGGAGCTTGGCGGAGATCAGGCCGACCATCTCGCGCTCGGCGGGCTCGGACAGCAGGCGATCGAGCGCCTCCGAGAAGGCGCGATCGAGCCGCCGCAGCCGGACCTGGGTCGCGAGGGTACGCATGTTCGTGGTCCCAGCATACCGAACGGACGTTCGTGATGTCAACTGGCCACCTCTTTGGTGCCGTGGTGCACCTTGCCGTTAGAACTCTCGAGCCGCCCCTCGTACCCATCAGCCCCATCTCTCGCAAGTAGATCCTCATACTCACGCGCTCCCTGGTGGTATGCGTGGTACGCACTGACCAAGGGAAGGTATCCGGCAGCCGTGAGGTGCTCGTATGGCACCTGCCGGAAGTTGCGCCGGCTGTGGACGCCTGTCACCGCGAACCGGAGCTGGTGCTGAATTAGCCGATCGAGCCGGTGCAGGGTGGCGTCGACCGTCAGCAGTGGAAAGAACCAGCTGGCCCAGGTGAAGTCGGTCGAGCGCCCACCGATGCCGTAGAGCCTCCGGTTCAGCCTGCGCACCGCCGCCCGCACCGGGTCAGCGCGTCTGCGCGCCCGCCTGGCGATCCGCCTGACGCGCCGGCGCAGCTTGCCAACAGAGTTGACCGCGAGGTCGATCGCCCCGCGGTCATACCGCAAGCCGAGGAACTCCCACGACTCGCCGGGCGGGCTGAGCCTCGTCTTGCGCGGATTCAGCGCCAGGCCGAGCTCTGCCAGCCGCTTCTCGATCTCGGCACCGCGCTGCAGGACTTCCTGCTCGCTCCCGAACACAACCATGTCATCCGCGTAGCGCAGGAACGGAACGCGCGCCGCCTCGAAGGCATCATCAAGCGAGCGCAGGTAAAGGTTGGACAGCAGCGGTGCCAGCGGCGTCCCGGCCATCACTCCTTTATGTGTGTCGACGATCACCTCGTCGCCATTGAGCACGCGCGGGTCCCGCAACGTCGCTGCGAGCAATCGACATAGCGGTTCGTCTTCGGTGATCGTGGCTGGGAGCGAGGCGATCAGCGGCTCGACCGGAATGCTGTTGAAGAAGTCGCGCACATCCAGGTGCAGGCAATGCATGTTCGGCAGCCCCCGGATCCGGCGAATGTCGCGGTAGGCCGTCCGCGGTCCACGTCCAGGCTGGAACGAATGGCACAGTCGCGAATGATCCATGGCTGTCGTCGACTGCAGGACGCGGTTCAGCGCTTTCAGCACCAGCTCGTCCGCAGCGGCGAAGGTGAAGACCACCTTCTTACGACCATCTGCCTTGTTCAGCAGACGGCGGTGTGGGGGAGCAAGGATCAACCGCCCGGCGGCGTACCGCTCGACCATCTCCCCCACCTCGCCACCCTCCACCAACTGGCGGCAGGCGGCGAGCTTGCGCCGCCCCCAGCGGCCGTAGCCGTCCTCCGGAAAGAGGAGATCCCGCCAGAGCTCGGGCGATCGCAGCCTGTCGACCGTCAGAGAGTGAGCGAGCAAGGGAGAGCTCCGTTTTGAAAGACGGTGTAGCCGTCTACACGAACGTACATCGGGCACCCGTCCTCACAGGTTGTTCAAGGCCCGCGGCTGGTCCGTACCGAGGACACCCCCGAAGGGGTATCTCCCTTGCTCGCGACTTATTATCAGCGAAGGCAACCAAGGCTTCGGAGGGAAAGCATGGCAGTAGACCGACCACGTCGGAAGCGAATCGAGGTCCTCAAAGAGAAGCTGGCGGGAAGCAGTGGCACCTTCGCCGACCTGCAGAGCATCGCGTCATCCCTGAACCTCATGGAAGACAGGTACATGGCAAGGCCGGCCGCCGAGTTGCTCGTGAGCACCGGCGATGCCGAGGCGGCGCAAATCGGACAGGGCCTGGCCGCGACACCGGTGCTTGGCCGCGACCCAAGCGGCGACCTGCTGCGAGCCGCTTTCAAGGCCGCCATGGCCAAGGAAGGGATACCGCGCAATGTTGACGAGATGGCCCGGCGCTTCTACGGCCGCCGGGGGCACCGACAAGGCAGGCCTCCGGCCGCCGCGTCGCCAAAGGCCTCGTCCGGCTCGGACGCGCCATCTGACCCGACTGCCGGCGGTGGCATCCTTGGTTCCATTCGACGCATCTTCGGCAACAACTGACCATGCCAACAGCGTCGATAGGAGTCGGTCAGGGCGCGAAGATGCGGCACAGGCTCGCGGCGAGCGAGGTGGCGTCGACTCCGGGGTGGGTCAGGAAGTAACCGACTGCGTCGCTGACCGCGCCGACCACCGCCCGACCAAATACCTGAGGGTCCTTGTCCGCGTAAAACGGGTCGTGGAGCATCGCGTGCCTCACCTCCTCGGCGACCGCGTCCGCAAACCGGCTCTGCAGCTCATGCCTCACCTGGTCGACCCCGGCGCTCAACCCCACCGACTCGACGATCAGCAACCGCGCCACCGCCGATCGCTCGAAGCTCGAAACCACGAACCTCGTGATGCCTCGACGCAGCCGCTCGTGATGATCGTGGCCGCTCGCGGCGGCCTGCAGCACATCGCGGATGAGCGCGCCGCCCTCCTCCAGGAGCAGCTCGCGGAAACAATCCTCCTTCGACTTGAAGAACTCGTAGAACGCCGACTTCGACGTCTTCGACCGCGCCGCGATGTCATCGACCGACGTGACGTTGTAGCCCCGCACGGCAAAAAGATGAAGCGCCGCATCGGCCACCCGCTTGCGCCGCCGATCGACCCGAGCGTCCTTACGCTGTTGAACGCCGCCTGGTGCCGCGACCGCCATGCTAGGCGTGCGCGAGCGCGCGCGAGATGACGAGCCGTTGAATTTCGGAGGTGCCCTCGAACAGCGTGTAGATCTTCGCGTCGCGGTGCCACTTCTCGACCGGGAAGTCGCGGATGTAGCCGTAGCCACCGCAGATCTGGATCGCCTGGTCGGTGACCTTGACCGCGACCTCGCCCGCCTTCAGCTTCGCCATCGAGCCCTCGGCCTTCTTGAACTCACCGCCGTTACGGCCTTCCCATAACGCCCTCCAGATGAGAGCGCGCGTCGCCTCGATCTCCGTCGCCATGTCGGCGAGCATGAAAGCGATCGCCTGGTTCTCAATCAGAGGACGGCCGAACTGCTTGCGTTCCTTGGCGTACTCCAGCGCGAACTCAAAAGCGGCGCGTGCGATGCCGAGGGCCATCGCGCCGACGATGGGACGTGACAGCTCGAACGTCTTGAGCGCAACTGACGACCGCGAGTGCGTGCCCTCTCGGGCGCGTGCCAGCTTGGCTTCCAACTTCTCCATGCCGCCAAGCACGTTCTCCAGTGGGATCGTGCAGTCCTCCAGCAGCACCTCGGCGGTGTGCGAGGCCCGGATCCCCATCTTCTTTTCCTTCTTGCCCTGCCTGATGCCCTTGGTGCCAGGCGGGACGACGAAGCTGGCCTGCCCGCGGGTGCCGAGCTCTGGCTCCACCGCGGCGACCACCACGTGGACGCCGGCGATCCCGCCGTTGGTGATGAAGATCTTCTGGCCGTTGAGCACCCAGTCGCCGTTCTTCCTGACCGCGCGGGTCTTCATCGACGAGACGTCGGAGCCGGCGTCGGACTCGGTGACGGCAAAGGCGCCGACCGCCGGGTTCTCAACGGTGCCGAAGCAAGCTGGAATCCACGTCGCGATCTGCTCGGGCGTCCCCTGCGAGAAGATCGCGGCGATGGGCAGCCCGGTGCCCTGAATGGCGAGGGCGATCCCGGCGCAGCCCCAGGTCAGCTCCTCGGCGACCAGTGCCGGCATGATGCCGGTGGCGTCGCCGTAGGTCTGCTGTAGAAAGTCGACTCCGTAGAGACCGACTTCGGCGGCCTTCTTGACCACCGGCCACGGGAACTCCTCCGCCTCGTCGTACTGCACGGCGACGGGCCGGATCTCCTTCTCCGCGAAGGCATGGACCCAGTCCCTTATCTCACGCTGCTCGTCACTCAGCTCGAACGAAACCATTGGCTCCTGGCTCCTGTGCTACAACGTTTCAGTACCGGTACGTACCGTTATTGGGTGGACCTTACGCCGCACCGCGTCATGGTGTCAAGGCCGGTCCTCGGCGGCGTGGCCGCCGTGGTCGAGCGGGTGCTGCCCTGGGCTCCTACTCGCCCGCCCAATGCGGTTCGCGTTTCGTCAGGAACGCGTCGACGCCTTCCTTGAAGTCTTTCGACATGTAGACGGCACGGATCAGGTCCGAGTCCCCATCCGCCACGCTCATCCTGTCGCGCACCCGACGCAGGGCCTCCTTGGTCGCCCAGAGCGTGAGCGGGGCCAGCGACGCCACCTCCTCGGCGAGGGACTGCGCGCGAAGGAGCAGCGATGGCTCGTCAGGCGTCACCTCGGACAGCAGACCGCCGCCGAGCATCTCCTGAGCATCCATGAGCCGCGCTCGCATGATCAGATCTTTCAGTCGAGGGATTCCGAGCAGGGCCGCGGCGCGGCTGTAGTTCGCCATCGACAGGCAGTTGCCGAGTGTCCGCGCAATCGGAAATCCATACCGCGCGCTCGGCGACCCTATGCGAAGGTCGCAGCAGGCAGCAATCGCAGCTCCCGCGCCGGTGCACGCGCCGGCTATCGCGGCGATGGTTGGCACGCGCACCGATTCGAGCGTGGTCATGATCACGTTTCCCCGCGCCTCGTAGTCGAGCGCATCCTGCTCGGTCTTGAACGCTCGAAACTGCGAGATGTCAGTGCCCGCGACAAACGCCTTGCCACCGGCGCCGGTCAGCACGACGGCGCGAACTGCACGATCGGCGTTGATATCGTGGCACGCCTTCTCCAGCAGGTCGTACATGTTCCAGGTCAACGCGTTGCGCGCGTGAGGCCGGTTGAAAGTGATCCACCTGATCGCGCCCCGCTGCTCAACGATCAGCTCCTCGGCCTTCACATCACTCACGGCGTGCCTGCTTGGGAGCGCCGACCACCTTCTGCTCGACCATGCGGCTCGTTTCGGCCGCGTCGTACCCGAGCTCGGCGAGCACCTCGGCCGAGTTCTCACCAAGAAGTGGAGCCGCCCTGTCGCGTCGCACAGGCGTGGCAGAGAACCGCATCGGCGAACCCAGCTGGCGGACCGTTCCGGCCGTCGTATGGGGCGCGTCCCATAAATAATCCCGCGCCAGCAGGTGCGTGTCGGTAAAGACCTGCCCG
>DASXNH010000217.1:0-14819 GCA_036495195.1 Candidatus Dormiibacterota bacterium | reverse complement strand
CTAGCGCAGCGATTCTCCTGGACACGCACTGCGGATCGGCTTGGGAACCTATTCGAAGGCGCGATCGAGAGCACTCAGGCGCGGGTCCAGGCGGGCGTCCGACACGAGTAGGGGAACGAAGCCGCATCGAATGTGGTGAGTGGTGTCGGCCGCGTACCATCCGCATTCATCAACCAGACCTGGCCTCCGTTCAGAAACGCGATCTGATGACCATCCGGTGACGGGACCGGGTTCGCGACGGCGATGCTTGGATCGGCAGGCAGGCCAAGTGTCAATGTGAGCGCAGGAGGGGGAGCGATCGCGCTCACCACGAACGCTTTCTGCAACGTGCCGGAGGTCGTCTGAAGGCCGACGGCGAGAACAAGATGGACGGAATCGGGCAGCCATGCCGGTGCGTTCATGTCGCCGGCGGTCACGATGGTCGCCGTCGCCGCGGCACCGTTGAGATTCCGAACCTTGAGTGTCGTTAGGCCGACGTCGTGGCGGAGATAAGCGATTCGATTTCCAGCCGGGGCCCACGTCGCGTCGCTGATCTGAGCGTTTTCGACAGCCAGCTGATAGCGGGCATGGAGGCCGACGTCATATCCCCAGATGGCGCTCGACTGCGGACCGACCTCGACAAAGGCAAGCCTCGATCCGTCCGGCGCGACAGTCGCCTGGGTCACAGCCGCCGAGATCACGCTATCGACACCACCGGCTGAAAGGAGATGCAGCGCGCCGCCGTCGTCGATGAACACGTAGCCCATCCCTGAACCAAGAGCGGCCGCCCACGATGCTTTGAAGCCCAGCGGTTTTGCATCCTGGCCTGGAGTCAACACCGACCAGGTCCCGCCGTCGCTCTGGATCAACAGCGTGGTCCCATCCGGCGACCAGCTGAACGAACGCGCGGCGCTGCTGTCGTAAAGCCGGCGAGGAATTCCCGACTCGTTGACCAGCCACAGGGCGCCTGATGTGCCGTCTGCGGCCGTCGTCGTGAATGCGATCCAGTTGTGCAGCTGCCGAATCGGGCCGGTGGTGAACGCGACAGTGGTGTCAGCGGCGAGCCGGTTGCCATCCGCATCGAGGGCCGTGGCGGTCACGGTGATGGTGTACTTGGTCGACGGCTGAAGCAGGGTTGACGGGGCGATGATTGCACGCCGTCCGTCGGTCGCATTGAGCCGCACGCTGAAGGGAACAAGCGGTGAGATGCTGACCGCACGCTGCAAGCTCGGGCCGTTCATGTTCCGGCTGAAATCCAACGTCAGGTACGCGGCTGGGTCGACGCCGCTGTCGCCGTTGGCCGGCGCCGAGCCGGCAAAGGCCGGCGGTCCCTCGGTGACAAAAGACCAGTGGTGCCGGAGCGCCGCCGTGTTGCCGGCAGGGTCCTGATAGCCGGCTTCCAACACGACGTCGTAGGTCGAGCTGGGCGCCAGCGGCGGGTGCTGATAAGCGAGCTCGCGAGGGCTCAGCCACACCAGGTTGCCGCTGGTCGCCGGCTGCAGATGAAGCCGGGACTCAATCGACCTCTGGTCGACGTCGTGATCGAACGTGATCAGGATTGGCGCGGCTGTCGAGACATCGATGGCGCCTCGCACCGGCGAGTAATCGACGATCTGAGGCGGAGTCCCACCGCACGCGCTGAGCCCCATAAGGACCAGCGAGGCGAGAGCGATGGCGCCGAGCTTCATGCGGTCACAGTACCGGCGTCCCTTGGGCCCCACACCTTCGGCGCGGGAGAGATCCTACAGGTGCGACTTGAGGCGAGCCCTCATCTCGTGCGCCAGCTGCTCCAGGCGCGACGAGTCTACGAACAACAGCGAGATGCTGGGAATCTGGTCGATGGCGCCTTCGATGCCGGCCTCGGAGGGATCGGCGGCGCCAAGGATGTCCTTGACCTTGCGAGCGCGATTGCCGAGCGCGTCTTCGGCCATCGCCTGCAGCTCCGAGACGATCGGCGACCAATCCCGCTGCGGCCCGCTGGGCGGAGGCGGCGTGGTCGGTGCGACCTGCATCGCCGGCATCGACGGCGGGGTCGGATGCGTGCTTGGCTGCGGTGTGTAGGTCGGGTAGACCGCTGTCGGCGGGGACGTCGATGCCTCGATGACTGGCAGTTGACTGGTTACCGGCTCGGCCGCGGGCGGTGCGGTCGCCGCGACCGCTTGCCCGGAGCTGCGAGGGCCGCGCTGCGAGGCCACCACCCCGTCGACGTCGAGCGGCGGGTGCTTGGTGGCATCCGCCGACTTGACCTCGATCATGGCGCCCGGGTCGTCGCACAGTGCGAGCGCCCGGTCCGGCTTGTCCGAGATGTCACGCGACTCGCTGGTGTAGGCGCCGGCCAGCTCGCCTTCGGCCAAGATGATCACTCCGGTCCCGCCGTTGGAGCGAATCATCACGCTGCCGCTGAGCTTGCGGTCGCTGAGAAACTTCAGAAGCGCCTTCATGTCAACCCACGCCGCGTACAGCTCGGTGTACATCGGCTTGGAGACGGTCAGCTCGTAAAGGCCGTCAATCAGCTCGGGCGAAAGGCCCACCACGTCCAGCACGCCGTGTCCCTGTGTTACGTCGTCGTTGAACTGATGCAGAGCTGTCTTGCCGAGCATCAAACCGCCTGGGTCGGCTCCCCCGTCGTAGATGCATTCGAGCGCGGAGCCTTCACGGAACAGGATCAAGCCAGTCGCGTCTTCGGTGAGCAGGCGCACGTAGCCCGTGTACCCCTCCTTCTCCAACGTGGTGATCAGGCGCGGGAAATCGACGAACGACGTCTTCAGCGAGTCATAGATGACCTGGCCGGCGGGAACCGGAATTGGCTCTCGCCCGTGCTTGGGTTGCGGTCGGTGCTTCACGCCGCGTCTTGGCTGGGGTGCTTCCACCTTTCTCTCCGATTCAGGATGATCTTGGCGCTCCCCTCGCGCCTCGGCCTTGGTGTCCTTGGGGGGTTCGGGCGCGCCATGCCGCGGCGCCGATTCTGCGGCCTGGACCAGCTCAGGGATGCCGGCCTTGACTGTCTCATCGGCGGGTAGCTTAGCCTTCGCATCGAAGTCAAACTCGCCTTTGCTCCAGGTTAGGGCACTGACGACGGCGTCGTCGCCTGCCAAACCGTCCCCCTGAGCGTGGAAAAGATGACCAAACAAGAAGTAGAGAGAGGTGGACTCGCCGCCGCCGTTTTTGAGTGTGAGCGTGCCCGTGGACCGCTCGCCTTGAGCGGCTTCCAGCAGCGATCGAAGAGGCGTTTCGGCCAACGAGCCGTGTGACTGCAAAAGCATCTCCTGAAACCTACCCAGCCCGATCGTGGAATTGCGAGAAAGTTAGTATAGATATCGGTATCAGATCCGCGCGCTCAGAGCAGCCCGAAGCCGGTGGAGCCGAGGCGCGCAAGCGCGACCAGGTTCGGCCTTACTGAATGCCGGACGTGCGCCCGACATCCCCAGCGCGCTTGTTCCTCGTGCGCCATGGCCAGTCGACATGGAACTACGAGCACCGCATCCAGGGCCAGCTTGACCCTCCCCTTTCACAAGAAGGCAGGCGCCAGGCGGCAAACCTCGGGCGGAGGCTGACAGGCCGGACCTTTGAAGGCCTGTACACGAGCGACCTGAGGCGCGCGGCTGAGACAGCCCAGCTGGTCGGCCAGGCTGTCCGGATCGACCCGACGCCGATGGCCGACCTCCGCGAGATCTATCTCGGTCAGTGGGAAGGCTTACGCACCGAAGAGCTTGCGGCGCGCTTTCCACGGGCATGGGCCAGCTGGACCGAGGAGCCGAACTGGGATCTGGTGGCGGGCGGCGAGGGATCGGCGGCGTTCGAAGCGCGCGTCGGCCGCGCGCTCGACCAGCTATTCGACCGGCATCCGCAAGGTGATGTGTTAGCGGTGACTCACGGCGGGGTGATCCAGATCGCTCTGCACCACGTGGTCGGACGTCCAGGGCGCGGCATTTTTCCGTTCAGGATCCAGAATGCGTCGGTGTCGGTTCTGGAAAAGCGCAACGGCAGAGTGGTCGTCAGTGGAGTCAACGACATCGCGCACCTGGAGGAGGGCTCGGTGGCGGTACCGGACATCGGATGACGACGGGCGTCGCCGCCTGGGATCGAGACCTCGAAGAGAAAGCGTCTCCTTCGCCACTGTTGCAGACCTGGGGATGGGGAGAGGTCCAGTCCCGTGCCGGCTGGACCGTGGAGCGAGTGAGGCTGGGCGGAGGCTCGATGGCGAGCGTTCAGCTCCGCAACATCGGCCCGGTTCGCGAAGCGTACGTTCCTCGAGGCCCCGTTCCGGCGACCGCCGATTCGATCGATGCCCTGGTCGAATGGGCGCGCGAAGCCAAGATCGCCAAGCTGCGACTGGAGCCAGAGGCGCCGCCGGCGTTTGCGGAAGTCCTGACAGCGCGCGCATTCGTCAAAGGTCAGCCGACTCAACCCGAGCACACCCGGATCCTCGAGCTCAAGTCGCCCGACCAGATGCTCGCTTCCTTCAAGCAGGGTCGCCGCTACAACATTCGCACCGGCCAGAAGCGCGGAGCCCTGATCGAAGAAGGCAAGGATGCAGCTGAGCTGGCGCGCCAGTCAGCTGCCGTTGAGCGCCGCGAATCGATCAGCCTGCCGGCTCGCGCTTACTACGACCTTCTTCTCGAGCACCTTCCGTGGTGTCGCACGTATGTCGCGCGCCATCCCGAAACTCGCGAAGGGTTGGCCGCCGTGCTGGTGGCCCGTCACGGCGGTCGCGCATACCACCTGTTCGCGGGCCGGACCGGCGCGCATCCCGAGCTGATGGGGAACGACCTGGCCTGGTGGGCGGGCATCCGGGCGGCGGCCGAGGCAGGTTGCCGTGACTACGACCTCTGGGGCGTGCCGCCGCCAGGCGCTGGCCCCGAGCATCCGTGGCACGGTCTCGGGTTCTTCAAAGCCGAATACGGTGGAGAAGAGGTTGCCTACGCGGGAGCGTGGGAGCTGGTCCTGTCCTCGGCCGGCGCGAGGCTGATCGACATGGAGAAAAGGGCTCGTCGTGGCATTCGGGGTCTGAAACGCAACATATCCTAACAATCCTTCAAATCAGTTAGGATGGTGAGGTGATCAGCACGACCGAATCGTCGCGCAAGGTCTTGATCGTGGACCCCGACATAGCAACGCGCCGAGAGGTTCGAGCGGCTTGCGCGCAGGACGGCTACCAGGTGCTCGAGGCGGAGAACGGCGCCGACGCACTCCGCGAGGTTGGCTCGGCACATCCAAGCCTGGTCCTGCTCGAGGTGGCGTTGCCCGATGGCTCCGGCTTTGACGTTTGTCGCGAGCTGCGCAAGTCCGACTCGGCGGTCCCCGTGATCATGATGAGCCCCCGCTCGGACGAGATCGACGTTGTGGTCGCGCTCGAGATCGGCGCCGACGATTACGTGACCAAGCCTCTGCGCATCAGAGAGCTGGTGGCTCGCATGGCCGCCCATCTGCGCCGGACGCGTCTGGAGTCGGTGGAGGCGACGCGCAGCCGGCTCGAGTTTCGCGAGCTTGTGATCGACGTCAACGAGCGCCGCATCTACAAGGCGAACAAGGAGGTGGAGCTGACGCACACGGAATTCGATCTGCTCACCTTCCTTGCGAGCAACGCGGGCAAGGTCCTGAGTCGCGAGAAGATCCTCAACTCGATTTGGGGGTACGAGTACCCGATCGAGACCAGGGTGATCGACGTGCACATCAGGAATCTCCGAAGGAAGATCGAAACGCAACCGTCGCGGCCGTACTACATCCTGGCGGTACCAGGTATCGGCTACCGCTTCACCAACGCGCGGGCCGGCTGATTGAGAAGCGGCGCCAGCCGCACCTACCTACTGGACGAGGTGGTCAAGGCGGGATTGGCTCCGGCCGCCGGGCCAGGGGAGCGACACACCCAGCTCGCGCAGCGATTCCTGGACGAACTGCCGCTCGTTGACTCCAGGGTGGGGAATCTGCAGGTCACGCTCGGACATGCTCTCGTCGCCGAATAACAGGATGTCGACGTCGATGACGCGGGGGCCCCATCGTCGAGTCGACCTGCGTCCCCCTTCACGCTCGACTGCCTTGGCTGCCGCCAGGAGGCGTCGCGGAGTTTGGGGCCACTCGACCTCGAGCACCTGGTTGAGAAACCGCGGCTGGTCGGTGTCTCCCCATGGTTCCGTCTCGATGACGCTGCTTTGACGCAAGATGCGAACCCCTTTTTGACGCAGCCGCCGGCGCGCCGCGCTCAGGTTTTTGCGCCTGCTACCGAGATTCGTGCCGAGCCCGAGGTAGGCAACGGTCAGGCGCGGTCTCAACGCATCTGATCGGCGACCCGGGCGACGCGCGTCATCGCCTCGACGTCGTGCACCCGCACGATATCCGCGCCGCGCAGCACTGAGGCGGCAACGGTGGCGGCCGTGCCCTCGATCCGCTCCCCCACCGGTAAATCGAGCAACTTGCCGATGAACGACTTGCGTGAGGTGCCCATCAGGATTGGCAGCCCAAGCTCCTTCAGCTCCTCGAGCCGGCGCATCACCACCCAGTTGTGCTCCGCCGTCTTGCCGAAACCGATGCCCGGGTCGATGATCACCCGCTCACGCGGCACGCCCGCCGCCACAGCGAGCCTTGCCGACTCGCGCAGGAAACGCTTGATCTCCGCCATGAGGTCGCCGGCGTACTCGGTGCCGTCCTGGTTGTGCATGACCACGAGGGCGCAGTGGTTTCGCGCGGCCAGCTCCGCGATGGCCGGCGAGCGGGTCAGGCCCCAGATGTCATTGAGGACGGTGGCTCCAGCCGACACCCCTGCTTCGGCGACCTCGAGCTTGTAACTGTCTATAGACACGGGGACACCGGACTCGCGCGCCAGGCGCTGGATCACACTCTCCGTCCTCGAGATCTCCTCGGCCGTGGTGATGGGCACATGCCCCGGCCGCGTGGATTCGCCGCCCACATCGAGAAGGTCTGCTCCCTCGCGCACCATGCGCAAGCCCTGTTCGACGGCTCCCTCGCGGTCGTCGCCAAGCCCGTCGTTGCTGAACGAGTCGGGAGTCACGTTCACGATTCCCATCACGTAAGTGCGGCTGCCCCACTCGAATCGATGCCCTCCGATGTCTGCGATCACGCGCCGATTATGCTGCCCTTCGGGATGAAGCTCGCTGACATTGCCAGGGGAGTGCCTGGCGCCAGACTGGAAGGCAATGGCGACGTCGAGGTCACCGGGATCGCGTACGACTCGCGGCGGGTGAAGCGCGGCGACCTGTTCGTTGCGGTCAGCGGCCTGCGGGAAGATGGCCACGTTTTTGCCGCGGATGCGGTGACCCGCGGCGCGATCGCCGTGGCTCTCGAGCATGCGGTTCCCCTGGCCGCCGGTACGCCGATGCTGCTGGTGCCGTCGACACGCATGGGCCTGGCCGAGATCGCAGCTGAGTTCTACGGACGGCCGTCTCGCCGGTTAAGGGTGGCCGGGATCACCGGGACCGACGGCAAGACGACGACCACCCACATGGCCGAGCATGTGCTGCAGGCCAGTGGCATTCGGGCCGGCGCGATGAGCACTGTCGCATTCACGGTGGGGGGCGCCCAGACCGACAACGTGAGCGGTCAGACCACCACCGAAGCTCCTCAGGTCCAGGCCTGGCTGAAGCGAATGGTCGATGCCGGCGTCGAGTGCGCGGTCATCGAAACGACTTCGCACGCTCTGGTGCAGGAGAGGGTGCGCGCCTGCGATTTCGACGTCGCCGCTTTCACCAATGTCGGCCACGACCACCTCGACTACCACGCCACCTGGGACGACTACCTGGAGGCGAAGGCTCGGCTCATCGACCTCACGGCCGCCGCCGCGGACAAGGGCATCGAAAAAACCGTAGTGCTGAACCGCGACGACGCAAGCTTCGAGAAGCTCTCGCGCCGCCCCATCATGCGCCGCTGGTCGTACGGCTTGACGACGGCGGCCGACCTGCATCCGCTTGACCTCACCGTCAGCGGATCGGGGTCGCATTTCCGCCTGTGGACACCTGTCGGTGAGACAGAGGTGAAGCTGGCTGTGCCCGCGAAGTTCAACATCTACAACGCGTTGTGCGCGGCCGGCGTCTGCCTCGCGCTCGGCGTGCCTCTGGACGCGATCGGCACAGGCCTTGCCGGTTTCGAAGGGGTGCGCGGACGGCTCGAGCCGGTCGACCTGGGCCAGGACTTCAGAGTGTTCATCGATTTTGCGCACTCCTCAGGCGCCCTGGCGAGCGCCCTGGCTGAGCTGCGACCCTTCACGCCCGGTCGCCTGATCGCGGTCTTCGGCTCGACTGCGCGCTCTGACCACGACAGGCCCGGCATGGGCCGCGCGGCCGCGCAGTTCGCCGACTTCTTCATCATCACGACCGACGATCCTCTTGGCGAAGATCCCGTCGAGATTGCGCGCGAGGTGCAGTCGGGTGCTGAGGGCAAGGCTCCAGGTCGCGACTACGAGGTGGTCATCGATCGCCGGGCGGCGATCCGGCGCGCGATCGAGATCGCACGTCCCGGGGACTGCGTCCTGCTCGCGGGCAAGGGGCACGAACGGTCGATGCGACTGGCTGCCGGCTCAGAGCCTTGGGACGAGAGGGCGGAGGCCGAGGCGGCGATCCGCGAGAAGCTCGGGCTGTCGGTTTAGAACGCAACGCCTCCGCCGACCATCCGGACAATCTCCAAAACGTCGTCATCCTGAAGAGTCGTGGTTGCATAAGCGTCCCGCTCGATGATCGTGCCGTTGTGTTCGACGGCCACTCCGCGGGGACTGACGCCGAGAATGTCCAGGTAGTCCGTCAGCGGCATGGGCGCATCGAGCTCGACGTGCTTGCCGTTGACCTGGAGCGCGATCACTGGAACAGCCGTATGGCCGCGTAACCGGCCGCGCCGGCTGCTTCGCATTCCGCGATGCGGTCATCGTTCACGCCGCCGATGGCAATGACCGGGATGCGCACCGCGCGCGCCACCGCCGCCAGCCCTTCGACGCCCGCCGGTCGGACTCCCTTATGGGTGTCGCTCGGCCACACCGGTCCAAAGATGACGAAGTCGGCGCCGTCCCCTTCCGCGTCCAGCGCGCTCTGCACGGAGTGCACCGAACGGCCGATCAGCCGCTGGCCGAGCAGCACCCTCGCGTCCTCGACAGGGATGTCACGCTCCGGAAGGTTCACGCCGGCCGCACCGCTCGCGAGCGCGATGTCGCACCGCGAGCTGATCAGAACCGGCACCGGCGAAGCCGCCACCAGCTCCATCGCGTTGGACTCGAGCTCACGGCCTGTCATGTCGGGCGCTCGCAGCTGCAGGATCGTCGCCCGAGGTGCGGCGTGCAGGCCTTCGCGTGCGCTCGAAACGACCGCCATGGCAACCGGAATTACTAGCCGGGGCGCGAGATGCCCTCGGTCGGTGAGCTCGCGCTGGCGTGGCCGCGCTTCGGGATGCGACCCGCGACGCGGGCCTTTCGGCCGGCCTCGACGCCCTCTTTGATGGCCTCGGCCATGAGGCCGGGGTCGCGGGCGAGAGCGATAGCGGAGTTGACAAGCACCGCATCCGCGCCGAGCTCCATCGCGAGCGCAGCGTCGGAAGGCGCGCCGATTCCCGCATCGACGACCACCGGAACCGAAGCCTCCTCGACGATGATGCGAATCTGCTCCAGCGTCTGAAGACCCTGTCCCGAGCCGATGGGCGAGCCCAACGGCATCACGGTGACCGTGCCCAGCTCCTCGAGCTTCTTGGCGAGCACCGGGTCTGCGTTGATGTAAGGGAGAACCTTGAATCCCTCTTTCACGAGAATGCGCGCCGCCACCAAGGTCTCCTCGGGGTCGGGAAAGAGGTAGCGCGGGTCGGGGATGACCTCGAGCTTCACCCAGTCGGACAGCCCCATCGATCGCGCAAGGCGAGCGATTCGAATGGCTTCGTCAGCGGTGCGGCAGCCGGCGGTGTTGGGGAGGATGCGATAGCGCTTCCAATCGATGACGTCGAGGATGGTCTTCTTCTTGGGGTCGTCGAGGTCGAGGCGCCGGAGCGCCACCGTCACCAGTTCGCACCCGGAGGCCTCCAATGCGGCGAGCATCGACGCATCGTCGGGATACTTTCCGGTGCCGAGGAAGAGTCGCGAACGCAGCTCGACTCCGGCGATGACCAGCTTGTCAACGGCGGCAACCGTCTGCATGCACCCAGCTTACCGAGTGCTGCGCCGCACCAGCGCAGAGGGAAGCGCGCTTAGGGGAGGTCTTGCTGGACGATGAGGGTTTTGTCGCGGCCGTACGTCAGCCGCTTCACCGCCTGGGCGATGGGCAGCCAGACCAGCTTGTCGACCTCGATGCCCGGGCGGAAGCGCCCGCCGCGCACCTCCATGACCCAGTAGCAGGCCACCTTGTCGCGGCCTCTCCGATCGACGTACGCCGTGCAGCCGAGCGGCCGCACGAGCTCGCACTTGAAACCAGTCTCCTCACGAACCTCGCGCAGCGCGCAATCCTCGGGAGTCTCATCGGGCTCGACCTTGCCTTTCGGCAGCGTCCAATCGTCATAGGCGGGTCGGTGGATCACCGCGATCTCGGTCTCGTCGGATGGGCCGATCCGGCAGACGACCCCGCCCGCCGCTCGAATGACGGTCACATCCGTCACATCCAGAATCTTTGTTGCCAACGTTGCTCCTTCGTCTGCTGAGACGCCGTGCTGGGACGTAGTACTAGCTTACGAACCTGGGCGCGCTGGTGAGAGTTTAGCGGCGAGGACCCCCATCCTGCCATGGAATTTTTACTGGGCGCGATCGAGAGTCTTGACCAGCTCGCGCACGCGCTTGTCGATTTCATCGCGAATCTCGCGGACGTTTTCGATTGGCAGGTCCCTCGGATCCTGCAGCTCCCAATCGATGTAGCGCCTGCCGGGGATAACCGGACATGCATCACCACAACCCATGGTTACGACAACGTCAGCCCATTCCGCAAGCTCGGTCGTAAGCATCTTCGGCACGTTTGCGCTCAGATCGACGTCCAGCTCCATCATCGCGGCCGCGACGACTGGATGAACGCGCTCCGCGGGAGTGGTGCCGGCGGAGCGCGCCTCGTGAGCACCGCCGGCGGCGCGCGCGAACAGGGCCTGGCTCATCTGCGAGCGGCCCGCGTTGTGGAGACAGACGAAGAGAACGTGCGCCACGATTTCTCTACAGCTGCCCGGCCAAGCGAATCTGGCGGCGCAGGACCCAGCGGCTTGCCAGATTGATGATGAGCACCATCAACACCAGCACAAGGGCAGCGCCCCACGCCTGGTCCTGCAGCTCTTTGTAGGGCGTAAGAGCGTCACGGAAGACGACCAGCGGCAGCGCCGACATCGACTGTGTTGGATCGAGGTTCCACAACGGGTTGCCGAATGCCGTGAAGAGCAAAGGCGCAGTCTCACCCGCGGCGCGGGCCACTGCAAGGAGCGCGCCGGTGGTGACGCCCGCCGCGGCCGCCGGCAAGATGAGCTGCAGCGACACGCGCCATCGTGGCAGGCCCAGGGCCAGGCCTGACTCGCGGAGGCCGCCGGGAATCAGGCCAACCGCGCTCTCGGTCGTCCGAACTACCACAGGCAGCATCAGGACGGAGATGGCGGCCGACGCCGCAATCGCCGAGTAGTGGTGAAACGGAACCACCAGGGCCGCATATCCAAAAAGTCCGAGCGCGATCGACGGAGCTCCAACGAGCACATCGCTCGCAAGCCGCACCCAGCTTGCCCACCGAGCATGCCCATACTCGGCCAGGTAGACACCGCTGATCACGCCGACAGGGATGGCGACCAGCGAAGCCATCCCCACCATCATCAGCGTGCCCACGATGGCGTGAGCGATGCCCGAGCCTGGTATGCCAACCGGACGTTCGACATTCGTGAAGAACTCGGGGTGGCTGACCGCGGGAAGACCTTTGCTGACCGTGTACCACAACACCAGGACCAGCGGGATCAGGGCCAGCCCCGTCAGGGCATAGATGACGCTGAGCGCCGTGGTGTTCTTGAAGTGGCGCCACAGGTTTCGGTTCATGCGGTCATCCGCGCCTGAGTGGATCGCACCAACAACAGGGCGACGAGGTTCACCGTCAACGTGACCAGGATCAGCACCAGTCCGAGTTCGATTAACGCTGCCGGGTATAGGGTGCCTGTCGCTTCGGAAAATTCGTTCGCGATCTTGCTGGCAAGCGTGTACCCGGGCGCGAAGATGGTCGGCGGAATCTCATCGCGATTGCCGATGACCATCGTCACTGCGATCGTCTCGCCGAGCGCGCGGCCCAGAGCCAGGACCGTGGCTCCGAAGATTCCAGCGCGTGCGGTCGGCAGCACCACGCGCCAGGTTGTCTCCCACCAGGTTGCGCCCAAAGCGACCGACGACTCGCGGAGCCCTCTCGGCACCGCCCTGACCACGTCACGCGAAACTGCCGCGAGAGTGGGGAGAATCATGATCGCCAGCACGAGCGAGGCGGTGAAGAAGCTGTATTGGCGCGGCGGACCGGACAGGAAACCGATAAAGCCCAGGCGCTCCGTGATCGGTGTTTCCAAGTACTGCAGCGAGAAAGGGGCGAGGACGTACAGGGCCCAGATCCCGTAGACCACGCTGGGGATGGCAGCGAGCAGCTCGATTCCGGTCCCCATCGCCGCCCGAATGCTTTGCGCGCCCTGCTCCGCGAGCAGCAGCGATACCGCCACACCCACCGGCAAGGCGATGACAAGGGCGATGGCGCTGGTGACCACCGTGCCGTAGATGTATGGCAGAGCCCCAAAGTCGAGGGTCAGCGGATTCCAGGCTGATCGGATCAGGAATGCGGGACCGTAGTGCTGGATGGCCGGCAGCGCCTGTTGCAAGAGGGTGAGCACGATCACGATGAGCGCGGCCGGCGCCGCGGCGCTCACGACAGCGGTGACGACCCGATATCTGTCGGTGGTCCCTGACGCGGGGCGGAGGAGGTTGGACTCTACCGCCGCGGCCACCGGCTAGACGCCTTGCGGAGAGGTCACGTCGACGGGCGCCTTGCGATCCATTCGATATCCGATGCCCCGCACGGTGACGATCTCGAATGGCGAGCGCCCTTCGAACTTCTCGCGCAACCATCGGATGTGCACGTCGACAGTCTTGCGGTCACCGTTGAACTCTCGGCCCCAAACGTTCTCGAGGAGGACGTCGCGAGTGTGCACGCGGCTGGGGAATGCAAGCAGATACGACAGAAGGTCGAACTCTCTCGCCGTCAGCTTGATCTCCTGGTCTCCCAGGATCACGCGGCGCGCGGCGCGATCGATGCTGAACGTCCCGATCGAATCTTGCTCCGGGATCGACTTGGGCTCGTTCGCTTCCGGTTGCGCGCGCCGTAGAACAGCATTGACGCGGGCCAGCACCTCACGAATCGAGAAGGGTTTGGTGATGTAGTCGTCCGCGCCCAGCTCAAGCCCGACGATCTTGTCGACCTCGGCGTCCTTGGCCGTGATCATGATGATCGGGACCCGGCTGCTTTTACGGAGAGCTCGGCAGAAGTCGAATCCGCTCATACCCGGGAGCATCAGGTCGAGGAGGATCAGGTCCGGCCGTGATGTTCGTGCGGTCCGCAAGCCCGCCGCTCCGTCGGCCGCCTCCTGCACCGAAAAGCCGGCGGTGACCAGGTTGTACTTGAGCATCTCTCGGATGCCTTCATCGTCCTCGACCACCAGCACCCGGCCCGATCCGCCGTTGTGTGCTTGGCGAGTCATCCGAGCTCGACGACCTGGCCAGTCTCCAGGAAGACGATGTCCTCGGCGACGTTCGTGACGCGGTCCGCGATGCGCTCGAGGTTGTGCGCGACCAAGAGCAGGGTGACTGAGCGGAGCGCGCCGTCCGAGTCGGTTTTGCCGCTGCCGATCTCAGCGACAAGCTCCTCGAAAACGCGGTGGTACAGGCGGTCGATCTCGTTGTCCCTGCCGGCCACCTCGCGCGCGTGGATCTCGTTCTCTTCGATCAGAGCTTCGAGGATGTCGTGCACCTGCCCGATCGCGAGCTCGCCCATCAGCCCGAACTCGGCCCGCAGAGGTTGCTCCGGCAGTCCGACCAGGGTTCCGGTCATGCGTGCGATGCGTACCGCGTAGTCACCCATCCGTTCCAGCTCGGTCGCGATGTACTGGATGCCCATGAGGTGACGCAGGTCCCGAGCCACCGGCTGCTGAGTCGATATCACCATGAAGACCTGCTCACGAATCTGGCGAAAGAGCTCGTTGAGGTAGTGGTCCTGGGTGCGAACCTTCTCCGCTGCTCCCCCGTCACGCCGGCGCAGGGCATCGAGCGCCGCCTCGATCTGGGATTCCACCAGCGTGCCCATGCGAACGAGCGATTCGCGCAGGCTCGCCAGCTCTTTCTCGAAGGTCAGTCGAGGCAAGCTGCTGCTATCCGAAGCGGCCCGTGATATAGGCCTCTGTGCGGCTGTCCCTTGGCTGATTGAACAGGTCCGCTGTGGATGCGAACTCGACCAGCTCGCCGTAGCGGTGGTCGGTGTTCATGAGCATGAACGCGGTGAAGTCCGAAACGCGGGCGGCCTGCTGCATGTTATGGGTCACGATCACGATCGTGTAGTCGCGCGCCAGCTCCACCATCAGGTCTTCGATCTTCAGGGTCGCCACGGGGTCCAGCGCGGAACAAGGCTCGTCCATGAGGATCACCTCGGGGCTCACAGCCAGGCACCGCGCGATTACGAGCCGCTGCTGCTGGCCGCCGGATAGAGAGGTCGCCGGTGCGTCGAGACGGTCGGAAACCTCGTCCCATAGCGCAGCGCTTTCCAGGCTGCGACGGACGATTTCCGTGATCTTCGTCGAGCTCCAACCGAGCAAGCGCGGCGCGAACGCGACGTTGTCCTTGATCGACATCGGGAAGGGGCTCGGCTGTTGGAAGACCATGCCGACCTTCT